>NZ_JBLRVZ010000015.1:0-166279 GCF_048159505.1 Streptomyces sp. T028 | reverse complement strand
TCTTGCGTTTCCGACTCTATCAGATCTTTTCTCGATCCGATTTCCTCGGTGCTTTCCAGGTTCCCGCTTTTGTTTCGCGGTTTCCTTTCCGGCGGTTCCGACTTTATCAGAAGTTCCGGGCCGGTCTGACCGGCGGTCGTTTTCCGATTCATCGGGGGGCTTCTGCGGAATCCATGTTCCGAGTTGCCGATAGATTTTCACTGCTGCCGACCGGACCACATCCAGTTCCAGGCAACTGTTCGAATCTACCTCCCCGCGCACTCCGTGTCAACGGCTCTTGCGGGGCGAGGAGGAGACTAGCAGCTCAGATGGGCGGTTCGCACATCAGGCGGCTGTCGGCACGGTCGCGCTGCGCTCGGTTGCCTCAACGTCGCCCGTGTCGCCGGCGCGTGCCGCTCTGCCGCCCAGGACATAGACGTACGAGAGGAAGGCCAGCTCGGCGGCGACGCCGATGGTGATGCGGGCCCAGGTGGGCAGGCCCGAAGGGGTGACGAAGCCTTCGATGGCGCCCGAGACGAAGAGGACCAGGGCAAGGCCGATCGCCATGGCGATGGTGGCTCTGCCTTCTTCGGCGAGGGCGGTGCGCCGGGAGCGCGGGCCGGGGTCGATGACGGTCCAGCCGAGCCGGAGGCCGGTGCCGGCGGCGACGAAGACTGCGGTCAGTTCGAGCAAGCCGTGCGGGAGGACCAGGCCGAGGAAGGTGTCGAGTCGGCCCGCCGAGGACATGAGGCCGGCGCCGACACCGAGGTTGAGCATGTTCTGGAAGAGGATCCAGAGCACCGGAAGGCCCAGGAAGACCCCCAGGACCAGGCACATCGCAGCGGCCTGGGCGTTGTTCGTCCACACCTGGGCGGCGAACGAAGCGGCCGGGTGGCTGGAGTAATAGGTCTCGTACTGGCCGCCGGGACGCGTGAGCTCGCGCAGTTCTTCGGGGGCCGCTATGGAGGCCTGTACTTCCGGGTGGGTGCCGATCCACCAGCCCAGGAGGGCGGCGACGACGGTGGAGAGGAGTGCGGTGGGGACCCACCAGTGGCGCGAGCGGTAGACGGCGGCGGGGAAGCTCTCCGTGAGGAAGCGCGTGACATCGTGCCAGGAGGCGCGGCGGCTTCCGACGACGGCGCTACGCGCGCGTGCCACGAGTTGGGTGAGCCGGCCGGTGAGGTGGGGGTCGGGGGCTGTGGACTGGATGAGGGAGAGGTGGGTGGCGGTGCGCTGGTAGAGGGTGACGAGTTCGTCCGTCTCTGCGCCGGTGAGGCGGCGACGTCGCCGTAGGAGGGCGTCGAGGCGGTCCCATTCGGCTCGGTGGGCGGAGACGAAGACGTCGAGGTCCATCGGTGTGCCTGCTCCTCGGCTGTGCGTCGGCTGCCGGTGGTGAGGGTCAGCTTGTCGTACTGCGGCGCGATGTGGGCTCAGCTTGGCAGACTGGCCGTTCCAGAGGCAGGTCGGGAAGGGGCGGCGGGCGTGAGTGAGCTGGTGACGGGTGAGGCGGTGGCGTTGGAGCTGCAGCCCGCCAGGCTGCCGAGCAGGGCGCTGGCCGTGTTGCTGGATCTGGTCGTGCTTCTGGTCGTCTATGTGGTTGTGAGTGTCGTGCTCGTGCTGTCGACTGCCTCTTTGGACGAGGCGGCGCGGATGGCGGTGTCGATCGCCACGTTCCTGTTGGTTCTGGTGGGTGGGCCGATCGCGGTGGAGACGCTCAGTCATGGGCGGTCGCTGGGGAAGGCGGCGTGCGGGTTGCGTGTCGTGCGGGACGACGGTGGCCCGATCCGTTTCCGGCATGCGTTGGTGCGGGGTGCGCTCGGGGTGGTGGAGATTCTGCTGACGTTCGGGGTGGTGGCGTGTGTCGCGTCGCTGGTGTCGGCGCGGGGGCGGCGGCTCGGTGATGTGTTCGCCGGGACTCTGGTCGTGCGGGAACGGGTGCCGGTGGGGCGGGGTGGTTTCGTGCCTCCTCCTCCGCCGTGGTTGGCGGGGCGGTTCCAGGAGCTTGATCTTTCGGCGGTGCCGGACGGGTTGTGGCTGGCGATACGCCAGTACCTGGGGCGGATGAATCAGCTGGATCCTCAGGTGGGCTGGGCGATGGCGGGGCGGCTGGCGGGTGAGCTGGCTGAGCGGACGGGGATGCCGGTGCCGCCGGGTGTGCCGCCGGCCGCTTATCTGGCTGCGGTGGTGCAGGAGCGGCAGGTTCGAGAGGCGCGGCGGACGTTCGGGAGTGGTCCGGGTGCGGGTGGGGCGGGTGCGGGTGGTGGCTTCAGCCCGCCGTCGTCGTACGGGCCTGCCGTGCCGCAGGCGCCTTCGGCTCCGCACGGTCCGTCGGCTCCGCACGGTCTGTCGGATCAGGGCGGCTCCTCGGGTGTGGATGGTGGTCGGAGCGAGGGGCGGGGCACCGGGTTCGTGCCGCCTGTGTAGGGCCGTCTGGGGTGCGTTCAGGTGAACGTCGACGGGGGTGATTCGAGGTCGTCGAGTTCGATGCCGGGGGCTGCGAGGACCACGTCGCCGGCGATGTGCACGGTGTGCTGTTCGCCTGTGTCCAGGGCTGTGACCTGGTATTCGTCCACGGTCAAGGGGGCGTTGTCAGTGGCGTGTGTTTCTCTGTTCACGAGGGCCCAGGACTGGTCGACGGTGCGGGGGGCGAGGACCGGGTCGGTGAAGGCGACGAGTCGTACGCGGGTGGCCGCGGAGGAGGGGGTGAGGCGCAGGAGGCGGGTGGTGGCGATGAGGAATGCGGGTGAGGTGCCGGTGAAGGCGTGTGCGGGGGCGTTGCCTTCGGTGGCGTGGGTTCCGGTGGGGTCGGTGCGGACCCAGGTCACGCCGTCCAGTGCGGCGCCGCGGACCTGCCAGCTGCTCGCGTGGAGTTCGAGGCGGAGGGGGCGGCCGAGGTCGTCGAGGGTGAGGTCGACGGAGCCGGTGTGATCGCCGGTGGGGGTGGTCAGCTGGGAGACGTAGCGCCAGCCGGAGGGGCCGGGGGCGCAGTGGAAGTGCTCGTGTGCGAGGGGGGTGTGATCGTGCGGATCGTGGAGCGAATAGCGGCCGCGGGGCATGGGGGTCCTGGGGTCTGACGGGCTGGTCGGGGCGCCGCGGCGGTCCGGCCGAGGGGCCGAAGGGGCAGGCCCCCGACACGGGGGTGCGGGGGCCTGTCTCTGAGGTACTGCTGGACTGCTGCTTGCTGCTGCGGGCTCGGGAGCTCGCGGGCGGCTCAGTAGCGGTAGTGGTCCGGCTTGTACGGGCCCTCGACCTCGACGCCGATGTAGGAGGCCTGCTCCGGGCGGAGCGTCGTCAGCTTCACGCCGAGCGAGTCGAGGTGGAGGCGGGCGACCTTCTCGTCCAGGTGCTTGGGCAGCGTGTAGACGCCGATCGGGTACTCGTCGGGCTTGGTGAACAGCTCGATCTGGGCCAGGGTCTGGTCCGCGAAGGAGTTGGACATCACGAACGAGGGGTGGCCGGTGGCGTTGCCCAGGTTCAGCAGGCGGCCCTCGGACAGGACGATGATCACCTTGCCGTCGGGGAAGGTCCAGGTGTGGACCTGCGGCTTGACCTCGTCCTTGACGATGCCGGGGAGCTTGGCGAGGCCGGCCATGTCGATCTCGTTGTCGAAGTGGCCGATGTTGCCGACGATGGCCTGGTGCTTCATCTTGGCCATGTCGGAGGCCATGATGATGTCCTTGTTGCCGGTGGTGGTGATGAAGATGTCGGCCTTGTCGATGACCTCGTCGAGGGTCGTGACCTGGTAGCCGTCCATCGCGGCCTGGAGGGCGCAGATGGGGTCGATCTCGGTGACGATGACGCGGGCGCCCTGGCCGCGCAGTGACTCGGCGCAGCCCTTGCCGACGTCGCCGTAGCCGCAGACGACGGCGGTCTTGCCGCCGATGAGGACGTCGGTGGCGCGGTTGATGCCGTCGATGAGGGAGTGGCGGCAGCCGTACTTGTTGTCGAACTTCGACTTGGTGACGGCGTCGTTGACGTTGATCGCCGGGAAGAGGAGGGCGCCGTCGCGCTGCATCTCGTAGAGGCGGTGGACGCCGGTGGTGGTCTCCTCGGTGACGCCGCGGATCTCCGAGGCGAGCTGGGTCCACTTCTGGGAGCCCTCGGTGATGGTGCGGTTGAGGAGTTCGAGGATGACGCGGTGTTCGTCGTTCTCGGCGGTGTCGACGGAGGGGACCTTGCCGGCCTTCTCGTACTCGACGCCCTTGTGGACGAGGAGGGTGGCGTCACCGCCGTCGTCGAGGATCATGTTGGGGCCGCCGGTGGGGCTGTTCGGCCAGGTGAGGGCCTGCTCGGTGCACCACCAGTACTCCTCCAGGGTCTCGCCCTTCCAGGCGAAGACCGGGATGCCCTGCGGGTTGTCGGGCGTGCCGTTCGGGCCGACGGCGACGGCGGCGGCCGCGTGGTCCTGGGTGGAGAAGATGTTGCAGGACACCCAGCGGACCTCGGCGCCGAGGGCGACCAGGGTCTCGATGAGGACGGCGGTCTGCACGGTCATGTGCAGGGAGCCCATGATGCGGGCGCCGGCCAGCGGCTGGGCGGCGGCGAATTCCTTGCGGATCGACATCAGGCCGGGCATCTCGTGCTCGGCGAGGGTGATCTCCTTGCGGCCGAAGGTGGCCAGGGAGAGGTCGGCGACCTTGAAGTCCTGTCGGTTGTCGACAGTCGTCATGGTGAGCTGCTCCTCGGGGGTTGGGTCGAGGTGTGGGTACGGCTGGTCTGCGCGGCGGCGGACACAGGGGTGCCCTGAGGGGACACAGGCATGCCCGCGTGCGCGCAGCGCAGTCCGTCGGAGGCCCTCTCTCCCTCGGTCGGTCCGCTTCGGGACCGCCCGACCGCCATCAGCAGCGACGTCTGGCTCTCGTCCAAGCTACACCGGAGGTGGCGGGCGGCCCCAGTCCGTCTGCGAACAGATCGCGCCGTTCCCGGTCGGTGAGGGGGGATGGCCGCAGGGCCCGTCGGTGGTTCGGCGGGCCCTGCGGGGAGGTGTGTCGGGGGTGGTCAGTGGTCGGCGGGGTGCCGGTCGGGGCCGCCCGGGGTGGCCTCGGGGTCGGGGCCCTTGGCGGCTTTGGTCTCGCTGTAGATGTCGGGTTCGAGGTAGATGGCGCGGGCGATGGGGACTGCTTCGCGGATGCGGGCCTCGGCGGCGTCGATGGCGGTGGCGACCTCGGCGGCGGTGTTGTCGTGCCGGACGGCGATCTTGGCGGCGACGAGGAGTTCCTCGGGGCCGAGGTGGAGGGTGCGCATGTGGATGATGCCGGTCACGGTGTCGCCGTCGACGATCGCGGCCTCGATCTTCTGGACCTCTTCGAGGCCGGCGGATTCGCCGAGGAGGAGGGACTTGGTCTCGGCGGCGAGGACGAGGGCGATGAGGACGAGGAGGACACCGATGCAGACGGTGCCGATGCCGTCCCAGATGCCGTCGCCGGTGAGGAGGGCGAGGCCGACGCCGCCGAGGGCGAGGATCAGGCCGATGAGGGCGCCGAAGTCCTCGAGGAGGACGACGGGGAGTTCGGGGGCCTTGGCGCGGCGGACGAACTGGGACCAGGAGAGGGAGCCGCGGAGTTCGTTGGACTCCTTGATGGCGGTGCGGAAGGAGAAGCTCTCGGCGATGATCGCGAAGACGAGGACGCCGACGGGCCAGTACCAGTGCTCGATCTCGTGGGGGTGCTTGATCTTCTCGTAGCCCTCGTAGATGGCGAACATGCCGCCGACGGAGAAGAGGACGATGGAGACGAGGAAGGCGTAGATGTAGCGCTCGCGGCCGTAGCCGAAGGGGTGCTGGGGGGTGGCTTCGCGCTGGGCCTTCTTGCCGCCGACGAGGAGGAGGGCCTGGTTTCCGGAGTCGGCGAGGGAGTGGACGCCTTCGGCGAGCATCGACGAGGAGCCGCTGAAGGCGAACGCCACGAATTTCGATGCCGCGATGGCGAGGTTGGCGCCGAGTGCCGCCACGATCGCCTTGGTGCCGCCTGACGCGCTCATGTGTTCGCGTTGTCCCTTCGCCTGCGTACGTGCCTCGTACGTCCGGTTCGCCGTCCGGGGTCTTTGCCCGGCCTTTGCCGGGGGGCCATTGTTGCAGCCCTGTCCGGCGGCGGTTCGTCAGGTGTCCACAAGGCCGGTCAGACAATCACAGTGGCACGGAAGAGGGTGCCGGCTCCGGACACCTCGGCCTTCTCGCCGGCGGGGACGAAGACCGACTGGCCGGGGGCGAGTTCGTGCTCTCCGGCTCGTACCGTTCCGGCCGTGCAGAGCAGGATCTGCGGGGTGTCGCGGGTGAGGGCGTGGGTGTCGGAGCTCTCGGGGAGGACGTACCGGGAGAGGCGGAACTCGTCGATGGGGGTCTCGTAGACCTCTTCGCCGTCGGGGGACGCCTCGGGGCGCAGGACGCCGGGGTCGCCGGGTTCGAAGCGGACGATGCGCAGGAGTTCGGGGACGTCGACGTGTTTGGGGGTGAGGCCGCAGCGCAGGACGTTGTCGGAGTTGGCCATGATCTCGACCCCGAGTCCGCTGAGGTAGGCGTGCGGGATGCCGGCGCCGAGGAAGAGGGCCTCGCCGGGCTGGAGCCGGACGTGGTTGAGGAGCATGGCGGCGATGACGCCGGGGTCGCCGGGGTAGTGGTGGGCGATGCCGGCGTAGGGGGTGTAGTCGCCGCCGAGGCGGTCGCAGGCGGCGGCCGCGGCCGTGACGGTGTGGGGCATGTCGTCGGGGTCGGCGGTGAGGACCGCGGTGAGGACCTCGCGCAGGGCGGCGTCTTCGGGGTGGGCGTGCAGGAGGTCGACGTAGGGCTTGAGGGAGTCGACGCCGAGGCCGTCGAGGAGGGCGGCGGCCCGGAGAGGGTGGCGGAAGCCGCACAGACCGTCGAACTCGGTGAGGGCGCAGATGAGTTCGGGCTTGTGGTTGGCGTCCTTGTAGTTGCGGTGGGGGGCGTCCGCGGGGATGCCGCGGCGCTCTTCGTCGTCGTAGCCCTCCTTGGCCTGGGCGAGGTCCGGGTGGACCTGGAGGGAGAGGGGGGCGCCGGCGGCGAGGAGCTTGAGGAGGAAGGGCAGGCGGGGGCCGAACCTGGTCACGGCGCGTTCGCCGAGTTCGCGCCGTGGGTCGGTGTCGATCACCTCGACGAGGGTGCCGCGTCCGGTGCGGGACGGGGCGCCGGGGTGGGCGCCCATCCACATCTCCGCCTGGGGTTCGCCGGTCGGCTCGGTGCCGAGCAGGTGCGGGATGGCGGTGGGGGAACCCCAGGCGTAGGGGCGGATGGTGTTGTCGAGGCGGTCCATCGGGTTCTCTGCCTGTCTGTCCGGCGCTGCTTGTCTGGTCGGGCTGTGGTGGGGCCCGCGCTTCACGCGCGTGTGGGCTTCAGCGTGTGGGCTTCAGATCAGGCCTGCGAGGCGAGCGCCAGGTAAACGGCGGCGAAATCCGTGGTGGCGATCAGTTCGGCGAGGGTGACGAGTTCGTCGCCGTCGTCGGGTTCGAGTTCGCTGATCGGCGTGTCGTGGCTGAGGGCCAGGTCGCGGGCGGAGGGGGCGGCGGTGAGGCCGCCGATGGGGCGGTCGCGCAGGAGCACCACGCGCGCGTGCAGGGCGGGGGCTTCCTCGACGCGGTCGCGGAAGAAGTCCTCGGGGTCGGCGCTGGCGGCGAGGGGGCCTGCGAGGAGGGCGCTGTGTTCGGCGAGGGCCTCAGGGAGTTCGGCGACGAGTGCGGGGCGGCCGGCGAGTTCGGCGAGGGCGGAGGCGAAGCGGCGGCCGGCGGGGCCCGCGGAGGTGCCTTCGGTCCAGATCACCGGGAGGGCGTCGGCGAGTTCGGCGGCCAGGGTCTTCGCCGGGTTGCTGTAGGTGGCGATGGCGGGGCCGCAGCGTTCGGCGACCTGGTCGAGGCGGTCGGCGACCTTCTCGAGCGCGTCGCCCGGCGCGGAGAGCAGGGCGATGCGGTCGAGGAGCGCGAGGAGGGGGGTGAGCAGGGCCCACAGGACGCCGGGGGCGGAGGCGGCGACGGGGGGCTGTTCGTCGTGTTCGTACGGGGCGGTCGCCATCGGTACGAACATGCCGTGCGCGGCGTCGGCGGCGTCGGTGAGGGGCGTACGGGCGGGGGCCACGGCGACGACGGTGCAGCCTCGGCGGTAGGCCTGCTCGGCGAGGAGGGCGAGGCCGGGTTCGGTGCCGTCGGGGGTGGCGATGAGGAGGAGGTCGACGGAGCCGGCCCAGCCGGGGAGTTCCCAGCGTAGGGCGCCCGCGGCGGGGGCGACGCCGGTGGGGGCGAGGCGGATGACCGGGCAGGAGGCGCCGGCGAGGGTGCCGAGGAGGTCGGCGACGCAGGTGGCGGCGGCGCCGGGTCCCGCGATGAGGATGGCGCGGGGGCGGCCGTCGGGCTTGAGGTCGTTCACCCCGGCTTCGGCGGCGTGGCGGGCGGCGGTACGCACGCGTGCGCCCGCTTCGGCCGCGCCCCGCAGGAGGGCTCGGCGGTCGGCCTCGGCGAGGGCCTCCGGCGTGTCGAGCAGTGAGTCGTCGAGCATGGCGGGGGTCTCCGATCGCCGGGGGGTCGTCGGGGGTGCCGGGGTGAGGTGCGCGGTGGTGCCGGTTCGGGCGATACGGCGGTGCCGGCGGGCCCGGGCCGGTCGGCGGGGTGGGCTGCGGCCGCGCGGCGGCGGGCCTCTGCGTCAGGCGGGGCGGCGGGCTGCGTTACGCGGGGCGGCGGGCCTCGTCGACGAGGAGGACGGGGATGCCGTCGCGGACGGGGTACGCCAGGCCGCAGTCCTGGCCCGTGCAGATCAGCTCCGCGTCCTGCTCCTTGAGGGGGGCGTGGCAGGCCGGGCAGGCGAGGATCTCCAGGAGGCCGGCTTCGAGCGGCATGAGGTGTCCCTTCGGGTGGGTGTGGGGGCGGCTGGATGTGCCTGGTCAGCGTACCGCTGGTGGGGGTGGGGTGGTGGGTGGTGTCGCCCCGCCGCCTTTACCCGTTCCCTGCCCAGGGGCTGCGCCCCTTCGGCCCCGCCTGGGCTCGCCCCTGGGCCCCGGTGCCCGGGAAGGTTCACGCTCGGATGATGGCCAGGGCCTCGTCCCTGATCTTGGTCATGGTGGGTTCGTCGCGGGCCTCGGCGTTGAGGCGGAGGAGGGGTTCGGTGTTGGAGGGGCGGACGTTGAACCACCAGTCGGCGGTGGAGACGGTGAGGCCGTCGAGTTCGTCGAGGGTGACGTCGGGGCGGCCGGCGTAGGCCGCCTTGATCGCGGCGATGCGGTCCGCCTGGTCGGCGACGGTGGAGTTGATCTCGCCGGAGCCGGCGTAGCGGTCGTACGCGTCGACGAGCGACGACAGGGGGCTCTGCCGGCCGCCGAGGGCCGCCAGGACGTGGAGGGCGGCCAGCATGCCGGTGTCGGCGTTCCAGAAGTCCTTGAAGTAGTAGTGGGCGGAGTGCTCGCCGCCGAAGATCGCGCCGGAGCGGGCCATCTCCGCCTTGATGAAGGAGTGGCCGACGCGGGTGCGGACGGGGCTGCCGCCGTTCTCCTCGACCACCTCGGGGACGGTCCGGGAGGTGATCAGGTTGTGGATGATCGTGCCGCGGCCGCCGTTGCGGGCGAGTTCGCGGGTGGCGACGAGGGCGGTGATCGCGGACGGGGAGACCGGGTCGCCGTGTTCGTCGACGACGAAGCAGCGGTCGGCGTCGCCGTCGAAGGCGAGGCCGAGGTCGGCGGACTCCTCGCGGACGCGCCGCTGCAGGTCCACGAGGTTCGCCGGGTCGAGGGGGTTGGCCTCGTGGTTGGGGAAGGTGCCGTCGAGTTCGAAGTACATGGGGACGACGGTCAGGGGCAGGCCGTCGAACACGGTGGGGACGGTGTGGCCGCCCATGCCGTTGCCCGCGTCGACCACGACCTTCAGGGGGCGGATGGAGGTCAGGTCGACGAGTGAGCGCAGGTGCGCCGCGTAGTCCTTCAACGTGTCGGTCCGTGTGACGGTTCCCGGCACGGCTGCGGGCTCGGGCGCGCCGGTGTCCGTCCAGCGCTCCACGAGTTCGCGGATCTCGGTGAGGCCGGTGTCCTGGCCGACGGGGGCGGCGCCGGCGCGGCAGAGCTTGATGCCGTTGTACCGGGCGGGGTTGTGCGAGGCGGTGAACATGGCGCCGGGCAGGTTCAGGGCCCCGGAGGCGTAGTAGAGCTGGTCCGTGGAGCAGAGGCCGATCTCGGTGACGTGGACGCCGAGTGCCGCCGCCCCGCGCGCGAAGGCGCCGCTCAGGCCGGGTGAGGAGGGGCGCATGTCGTGGCCGACGACGATCGCCTCGGCGCCGGTCACCTGGGCGAAGGCCGCTCCGAAGAGTTCGGCGAGGGACTCGTCCCACTGGTCCGGGACCACCCCGCGGACGTCGTACGCCTTCACGATCTGCGACAGATCAGCAGCCACGGGCCACCCTTCCTGAAAGTCCTGTTCAGTCGCCACAAACTACCCGGAACGGTTCACCGGCTGCTGTGAGTCCGCGCAGTGGACCCGCAGAAGTAACCTTGCGCACCAACCCGGGACACACGGGCGTCGGAGAGTCGCCCGAAAGAGCGGCGCGGCGCCCGGGCGGCGTTGGAGAGCGTCCGGCCGGCGGGAACGCGGTGGGCGAGGCAGGTGACGAGAACGGCCGTCAGAAGGCCTGTGAGGCCCGCGAGATGGGCTTTGGGCGGGGCGGGCGAGTCGGCGGCGGGTTCGGTTCGGGTTCCGTCACGCGGAAAGCGGTTTCTCGCTTCTCCGCCGCTTCATGTGGCTGTGGCCGTGACAAGCGTGCGGCAGCGGGGCGTCGGACCGTGCGCGGTGGGGCCGGGGCGTAACGGGCTCAGTTGTCCGGTGAGCGCAGGACGCGCAGGTGGCCGCGGCGGGCGACCTCCATCGGGTCCGCACCGCGTCCGCCGCCGCCGGCCTGTGCCGCGCGCTCCTGCGGGCGGGCCGCCTCACGGACGGCGTTGGCAAGCGCTTCCAGGTCGTCACCGCTGGGCCGTGCGGGAGCCGAGCCGTCCAGCAGGCGGACGACCTCCCAGCCGCGCGGGGCGGTCAGGCGCTCGGAGTGCTCGGCGCACAGGTCGTAGCAGTGGGGTTCGGCGTAGGTGGCGAGCGGGCCGAGGACCGCGGTCGAGTCGGCGTAGACGTACGTCAGCGTCGCGACGGCGGGTCGGCCGCAGGCGGTTCGCGAACAGCGACGTACAGGGCTCACGACGTTGGACGGTACCGCACTCTTGAGCGGGCCGCGACGACTCTCCACCAGGTCACTCCACCGTGTCGTGTTGTGAAACGCCCCACGGGCCTCTCCAGTCATACCCCGCTGACCTGCACGAACACCAGTCATCTAGAGGAAGAAGACGGAGCCTCTCGGTCATCGGGTGGTGCAAACAGGAACAAATGCCATGAGTTAACCGGTCTCGGAGAGATACGGAATCGAGCCCAACCTTGGCTGGAATGGTCATCCTGCGACATGGGGTACGGGCCGGGCGGGAGCTGTCCGGGATGCCGCGTGGGGGCCGGGCGGCCGGTCTCGGCGGGGTCTACCCTTCCGTAGTGATGGACAGCCCCGTACCGCCCCGTGCCGCAGGCCCCGGGCCCCGCCGCCGCGATCGCCACGGCCGGGGCATGCGGGGACCGATCGCTCCCCCTCAGGTGCCGTTGGCCGCGAGCCGCGCCGACGCGTTCGCCGATCTGGTGCAGGACTCCGTGGAACGGCTGGAGCGGCGCTGGCCGCAGCTCGCCGAGATCGACTTCATGGTCCTCGAGGTGCCGCGCCCGGCCGCGGCCGGGGAGCCGTGGAACGATGAGGCGGTGCCCCTTGGCGGGACGGTTCCCGCGCGCGAGGGACGGCGGCCGCGGGTCGTCGTCTACCGGCGGCCGGTCGAGATCCGCACCAAGGGGCGCGACGAACGGGCCGCGCTGGTGCACGAGGTCGTGGTGGAACAGGTGGCGGAGCTGCTGGGGCTGACCCCGGAGACGGTGGATCCGCGCTACGGCGACGAGGACTGACGACCGTCCCCGTCCGTTCATGTGACCCGGCCGGGTTACTTCTGCAGCACCGCCATGTCCTCGTCCGCCTGGGGGACCTCGACCGTGCCCCGGTCGTCCGGCAGGGTCTGGACGGTGAAGCCCTGGACGCCCTTCCCCGTCGTCGCCAGGGTGCGGGCGGCGTAGACCGGGGTGTCGGTGAGGGGTTCCACCGTCAGGGCGAAGGTGCCCTTCAGGCCTGCCGGGACGGGGAGTTCGACGTCCTGGGTCGTACCGGACTTGATCGTGTACGTCTTGGAGGCGGCCGTTCCTCCCTCGCTGCCCGCGGACGCGGTGACCTTCACCTTGGCGGTCCCCTTGGGGGCGGTCAGGGAGAGGGTGGTGCCCTTGGCGGTGTTGTCGGCGGCGGACGCGCGCGTGCCGACCGGCGCGGAGGCGGGGATGAACGCCGACTCCTGGTTGCCGTCCTTGCCGCGCAGCACCCGTACGGCCGCGACGACCGGCACCGACCGGTCCGTCGGCGTCAGGACGATCGAGCCGGCCTCGCCGCGCGTGACGTCGCCGAGGTCGACGGCGGTCGTCATACCTGCCTTGACGTGCACGGTCTCGTGGCCGGCCGGGGTGATCAGGCCGGTCGGGGAGGCGAGTTGGACCTTCAGGTCGGCGTCGGCGCCGCCCGGCGCGTGGGCGATCAGCCGGACCGCGGTGGCGTCCTTGGGGATGCCGGGGATGACCAGGCTCGGCGCCGGGTCGGTGGCGGCGGCCAGCCAGTCGCCGCCGAGCTTGTCGTCCAGGGCCTGCACCGAGGCGCCCACGCGGCCGCTGCGGACGTTGACGTGGACGGTGACGTCGTCCTCCTTCGCGCCGGTCAGCGTGGACAGCAGGATCGGCTCGCTGGAGTGCGGCGGGACGGTGATGCCCTCCCCCACCGTGGTCTGCAGGGCGCCGTCCTTGCCGTAGAGCTCGATGTCGGCGACGGCGGCGGAGTCGTCCGGGTTGGTGAGGTGGACGTAGTCCGTGCGGTCGGCGGCCGTGCCGGCGCCCGGGAACCAGAACTCCGTGTCCGCGGCGGTGCAGGTGACGCCCTGCAGCCCGCGGCCGGAGCCGGCGGCGACCTCGGTGGTCTCCTGGACCGTCCAGCCGGGCGCGAACTTCCCCTCGGCGGTGCCCATGAGCGCGGGCGACTCCCCGCCGGAGGTGTCCCCGGTGGCGGGCGTGCCGGGCTCCTTGGGGGTCACCACCGATTTGTCGTCCTTCTCGGACTTCTCGTCGGCCTTGTCGCTCTTGTCGGTCTTCTTCTCGTCCGTGTCGGTCGTGCTGTCGTCCTTGTCGCTCGCCTCGTCGTCGGCCGTGTCCGCCGACTCCTCGGTGGCGGCGAGGAGTTCGGCCGTGCCGTCGCCGCCCGTGCCCTTGGTGACGGGCGTGAAGGACGTGTACGACGTCTTGGCGACGTCGGAGGTGCTGGGCGGCGGGCAGAGCAGGCTCGTGCGCTCCACGGGCAGCACGGCGGCCGCCTTGGCGGAGTCGTCCGTACCGGCGGCCTTGGGCTCGCTGAGTGTGGCGAACCCGGTGACGGCGGCGAGCGCGGCCGTGCCGGCGATCAGGGACAGGGTCGTGCGGTTCACTGCTGGCTCCCGTCGGGACGCTCGCTGCCGGTGCCGTGGGGGTGCTGCTGCTGCGCCGGGTCGTAGGCCTGGTCGTAGGCGGGGTCGTAGCCCTGGTTGGCGTAGCCCTGGTCATAGCCGTACGTCTGTTCGTACGGCGCCTGCCCGCCCTGGCCGTCGTAGGCGTAGGGGTCGTACTGGCCGGCCTGGTAGGGGTCGTAGGACTGCTGGTCGTAGGTGCCCGCCGGGTACTGCTGGGTGCCCTGGTACTGCTCGCCCTGGTAGCCGCCGTACTCGGCGCCCGCGTAGCTCGGCTGGTCCCAGTCGCCGTACGACTGCTGTTGCGGGAGGGCGACCGGGGTCTGGTCCGGTGCATCCTCGGGTGCGTCCTCGGATGTCTCCTCCGAAGGAGGAGACGGGAAGTCGTCGTTCTGGAGGGCGGGTTCCTCCGTGTCCTCGGCCTGGGCGCGCAGCCGGCGGGCGCGCCGGCCCTCGCCCTCGACGGCCTCGGCGGCGGCAGGTTGCTGCTCCTCGGGGAGGTCGTCGTCGACGTCGCGGCGGCGGCCGGGCAGGGCGAGGACGACGAGGACGAGCGCCAGGAAGCCCTGGGTCCACAGCCAGACGGTGTGGGTGAAGGGGTCGTCGTAGGTGACGTCCAGCTTTCCGCCGGAAGCGGGGAGTTCGAAGCCCTGGGCCCAGCCGTCGACGGTGATGCGGGTGAGCGGCTTGCCGTCCAGGGTGGCGGTCCAGCCGTCGGCGGCGGCGTCGGCCAGGCGCAGGATCCGGCCGTCGGAGCCCGCCTGGATCGTGGTGTGGATGTCGACCGGGCCCGCGGCGACCGGGGTCGCCGTGCCCTTGCCCGACTCGGTGACGACCGCCGCGCGGGAGACCTCCTGGCTGATCCGCCACAGGGCGCTGCCGTCCTGCTGGCTGAGCCGCTTCAGGCCGGGTGTGGCGTCCAGGACGCGGGTGACCTCGCGGGGCGCGCCCTTGTGGACGAGGACGTATCCGACGGCGAACTTGCCCAGCTGGTCGGCCTGGTCGGCGCCGGAGCCGGCGACGAGGTTGGCGACGACCTTGTCGAGCGGTGCGTTCTCGCCGTCGGCCGCGGCGAGTTCGGCGTCGCCGAGGCGGGCGCCGGAGCCGCGGACCAGCATGTAGTCGACGTGGGCGGCGGAGTCGCTGTCGAGGACGAGGGTGCGGGACTGGTCGCGGTTGCCGGCCTCCTCGGCGACGAACGCGGGCACCTGGACGGCGTCGCGGCGCTCCAGGGGGCCGTCGGCGCCGCCGATCATCCAGCCGGCGGCGAGCAGCAGGGGGCCCGCGGCGGAAACGAAGGCGATGAGGGCGGCGACCGGCTGGCGCCAGCCGAAGCTCTGTTCGGCGACACGCGTGCGTGCGCCGTCGGCGCCGAGGACGGCGGCGGCCAGGAGCGCGATGCCGTAGACGAGGGTGGCGGGTCCGGCCCAGGTGGAGGTGTTGGACAGGACCGCGAAGACGAGCGCCACCAGGGCGACCGCCCAGGCCGTCCAGATTCCGAACTGACGCTCGCCGCGCAGCAGGGCGGCGAGCGCGGCCAGGACGACGCCGATGAGCATCAGCCCGTCGACCGTGCCGGGGCCGCCGGGGCTGGCGGCGAGCAGGTCGAGTGCGGAGGCGGTGGACGGGGCGTAGTCCAGTCCGGCCTGGGTGAAGAAGCCGAACGGGAGCAGCGTCAGCGACCAGGGCGCGAGGACCAGCAGGGGGGTGCCGAGTTGGGCCAGGAGGCGCAGGCCGTAGGCGGTGATGTCGGTGCGGCGTACGGCCAGCACGGCGAGGCCGAGGACGAGCGCGAGGGGCCAGACGATCGGCGTGAACGCGGTGGTGATCGTCAGCAGCAGTGCGTACGCCCACGTGGCGCGCCAGCTGCCGCGGGTTCCCGAGGTGTTCGTCAGGCCGCTCGCGGCGGCGGCCGCGCGCGCGATGAGCGGCAGCAGGACGGCGAGTACGGCGGTGCCGACGCGGCCGCCTGCGAGGGCGCCGGTGGCGGCGGGCAGGAAGGCGTAGACGACGGCGGCCCACGCGCGCAGGAGGCGGGACTCGACGAGGGGGCGAGAGGCGAAGTAGGCGGTGAAGCCGGCCAGCGGCACCGAGCAGACGAGCAGCAGGGTCAGGGCGAGGCCGGTGGAGCCGAACAGGAGGGTGGCGAGGGCCGCGATGACGGCGAGGTAGGGCGGGGCGGACGGGGTGCCGCCCGCGCCGACCGGGTGCCAGGCGTCGATGTAGCGCGACCAGAGCTCGGAGGCGTCGGCCGGGGCGGGCAGCAGGGCGCCGCCCGCGAGGGCGCCGCCGCCGAGGAGGTTCCGGCAGGCGACAAGGGAGACGAGCAGCAGGACCAGGAAGAGCACCGGGCCCGGCTTGCGGGCGATGCGCTTGAGGCGGGCGAACTGCTCGATCTCCAGGAAGTCGGCGTCGTCGCCGCCGGGGCCGGACTCCAGTCCGCCGCCGTGCCGTCCGGCGCCGCCGGCGGTCTCGGTGTCGGAGGAGCCGAAGAGGTCGCCGGCGACCTGTTCGACGGTGGCCCGTACGGTCGCCCCGGGCGGCGGGAACAGCGGCCGCAGTTCGCCCTTGTCGATCCGGGGTGTGCCGCGCCTGCGCCGTCCGGCGATGATCCGCTCGGGCCGCAGCAGGATGCCGAGGAGGCCGCGGATCTCGTCGACTGCCTGTCCCGGTACCTTGCCGACGAGGTAGGCGACCGTGCGCAGCAGGGTGCCGAGGACCAGGCGCAGCAGGATCCAGGGCAGCAGTGCCGTACGGCTGTTGACGAGGAGGGTGTAGACGGCGCCGGCCTTGTCGACCTTGTGCGGGGAGGCGGTGGTGCGGCCCGCGCAGTCGACGGCGCGGCGCTCGCGGGAGGCGGCCTCGGCGTGCCGTACGACGGCGTCGGGGGCGACGAGGACGCGGTGGCCGGCGGCGGTGGCGCGCCAGCACAGGTCGACGTCGTCACGCATCAGGGGCAGCCTGCGGTCGAAGCCGCCGAGTTCCTCGAAGACGTCGCGGCGGATCAGCATGCCGGCGGTGGACACGGACAGCACGGGCCGGACGTGGTCGTGCTGGCCCTGGTCCTGTTCACGGCGGTCCAGGCCGGTCCAGCGGCGGCCGGAGGAGGCGATGGTGACGCCGACCTCGAGGAGTTGGCGGCGGTCGTACCAGCCGCGGAGTTTGGGGCCGACGACGGCCACGTCGTCGCGGCCCAGTTCGAGTTCGTTGTCCACGACGCGCAGGAGTTCGGCCAGGGCGTCGGGCTCGGGGGCGCAGTCGTCGTGCAGCAGCCACAGCCACTGGACCGGTTCGCCGTGCGGGAGCTCCGGCATGTCGTAGGCGTCGTCGCGCCACGTGCGCGTGACGGGGTCCCAGCCGCTGGGCCGCTTCAGGTACGGCAGTTCCTCGGGGGTGAGGACCGGGGCCGTGCGGTTGGCCTCCTCGACGGCCTGGCCGAAGCCGGTGCGCCGGGCGAGGTGCAGGACGCGGTCGTCGCCGAGGGCCTCGGTCACCAGGCGGGCGGAGTCGTCCGAGCTGCCGGTGTCGGCGGCCATGACGGACTGGACGGGGCGCTCCTGGCCGAGCAGCCCGGCAAGCGCGTCGGGCAGCCAGCGGGCACCGTCGTGGGAGACAAGGACCGCGGTGACGACATGACGCGGGAACTCAGGTGTGGCAGCGCCTGTTGACTGGGCTGCCGTGTGGCTGTGCACGGACATCGAGGTACGGGCCCCGGTTCGGTGGACGTGGTGGACGCCTGCGCCGCGTGGGGGCGGCGGGGTGTCTCGGACGAGCGCCCACACTATCGGCTGGGCAGGACGGCGGCCCGCCGCCTGTGGACAACCACCTGCGACGGGCCGTTCACACCCTCGTCCGCCCCTGTGGGGCTCACGCCCGTGAGGGGCTGCTGCCCCTGAGGGGCTCCTGCCGGCGTGGGGCTTGTTCCGCCCGTGCTCGTTCCGCCTGTGCGGGGCGGTGGTTCAGACGGCGGCCTTCTTCAGCCTGCGGCGCTCGCGCTCGGACAGGCCGCCCCAGATGCCGAAGCGTTCGTCGTTGGCGAGGGCGTACTCGAGGCACTCGGAGCGGACCTCGCAGGCGAGACAGACCTTCTTGGCCTCGCGGGTCGAGCCGCCCTTCTCGGGGAAGAACGACTCGGGATCGGTCTGGGCGCACAGTGCGCGCTCCTGCCAGCCGAGTTCCTCGCCCGCGTCGTCGACCAGCAGTTGCTGCACCAGCTCGGTCATGTGCGCCCCTCGCTCTGTCTTTCGCGTCCCCGTGTACCTGGCCGTTTACCGATGGCGGCGCCATGGCCCATTACCGATGTCGGCTGAACGACACGAGTGAAATTACAAGTGTGCTGCTCCGGGCGAGTCAAGCCGAGATCTGCTATTGGGCCCCTTATTCACTCTGCGGAACCAAGGCCGTGCGGTAAGTGTTCAAATCGTCATAAACCTTGACATGCAGATGAGGCCCTGGAGGGCTCGGACCCCGCACAGTGCTTGTACGGGGAAGGACGCCCAGAAGTTCGATCCCGTTGCGACACGCGCGCGGAAGAGAACCGGATCACAGGCGGATCACGGGCTCACAACGGCTTACGCGCCCGGCTTGTGCCTCGTGTGTCCCGGCGGCCGTGTGCACAAACCTTTCGCCTCTCAGATGCACCGGATGAGGTGAACCGCGTCCCACATACCGGGCGTCGAGTTGACATCGACAGGTGTGAACCGATGTCCTTGTGGGCATGCTCGCGAACTCGGCACTCACCACGACCCGCTCCGCCGGGTCCCACGGTGCTGCCCGTGCTCGCTGTAGCTGTTGTTGCTGTTCCAGCTGTTGAGCCCAACGCGCTCCGGCTGCCCCTCCCGGGTCCACCGCGACCCGACTGCTGTTTTCCTTTCGGCCCGCACCAGGGCACCCCTGATCCACCCGTGATCCGGGTGGACGGTACGCGACACCCAGCCGCCCCCCACTCTTCCGCCGAGGACCACCCCACCCCATGAACAGCGACAGCGACCTCCAGATCGCCGGCGACATCCTCGAAGTCCCGCACCTCCTCCAGGCCCCCCGCGAGCACCCGGCCACCGTGGCCGAGTTCGTCGGCCTCGCCCGCTCCCTCGCCGCCGACCGCGCCGAGTGGGAGCACCTCGTCCGGTACGACGCGACGACCCGCTGGTACCACCGGCTGCGCACCGGCCCGGGCTACGAGGTGTGGCTGCTGTCCTGGGTGCCCGGACAGGGCAGCGGGCTGCACGACCACGGCCGCTCCTCCGGTGTGCTGACCGTCCTGGACGGCGAGCTGACCGAGCGCACCGAGCGGGGCAAGCGGGTGCTGGGGGCGGGCGCGCAGCGGGTTTTCGCGCCGGGGTACGTGCACGAGGTGGTCAACGACGCGCTGGAGCCGGCGGTGAGCCTGCACGTGTACTTCCCCGGGCTGACCGAGATGCCGATGCACCACACGGCCTGCGCGGCCGGGGAGACGTACGACGCGGTGGACGCCGTCAGCGCGTAGGGCACGGCCCCTTGGGGCGGTTGTGTGGCCGGTGCGGGGCGGTCGTGGCTCGTATGGGTGGTCGGGTTGTCCACAGGTGGGGGGTTGTCCACAACCGCCCGGCGGGTTGTCGGCGGGGCCTGCGAGACTGGCTCCCATGCGCATTGTGGTTCTGGCAGGCGGCATCGGCGGTGCCCGGTTCCTGCGCGGTCTGAAGCGGGCCGTGCCGGACGCGGACATCACAGTCATCGGCAACACCGGCGACGACATCCATCTCTTCGGGCTGAAGGTCTGCCCGGACCTCGACACCGTGATGTACACGCTCGGCGGCGGCATCAACGAGGAGCAGGGCTGGGGCCGGGCCGACGAGACCTTCCATCTGAAGGAGGAGCTCGCGGCGTACGGCGTCGGGCCGGAGTGGTTCGGGCTGGGCGACCGGGACTTCGCCACGCACATCGTGCGGACGCAGATGATCGGCGCCGGGTATCCGCTGAGCGCGGTGACCGAGGCGCTGTGCGACCGGTGGAAGCCCGGGGTGCGGCTGATCCCGATGACGGACGACCGGGTCGAGACGCATGTCGCCGTCGAGATCGACGGTGAGCGCAGGGCCGTGCACTTCCAGGAGTACTGGGTGCGGCTGCGGGCGTCGGTGCCGGCGGAGGCGGTCGTGCCGGTCGGCGCCGAGCAGGCGAAGCCGGCGCCGGGGGTGCTGGAGGCGATCGCGGCGGCGGACGTCGTCCTGTTCCCGCCGTCGAACCCGGTCGTCTCCGTCGGCACCATCCTCGCCGTGCCCGGCATCCGCGAGGCGATCGCCGAGGCCGGGGTCCCGGTGGTGGGCCTGTCCCCCATCGTCGGGGACGCGCCCGTGCGGGGCATGGCGGACAAGGTGCTCGCGGCGGTCGGGGTGGAGTCGACGGCGGCGGCGGTCGCCGAGCACTACGGTTCGGGACTGCTCGACGGATGGCTCGTGGACACCGTGGACGCGGGGTCGGTGGAGCGGATCGAGGCGGCCGGCATCCGCTGCCGGGCCGTGCCGTTGATGATGAACGACCTCGAAGCGACCGCGGAGATGGCGCGGGAGGCGCTGAAGCTGGCGGAGGAGGTGGGGGCGGCGTGAGCGGTGAACAGGGGATCAAGGAGTATCGCGTGTGGGCGGTCCCCGGGCTGCCCGAGGTGCAGACCGGGGACGACCTCGCCAAGCTGATCGCCGCCGCCGAGCCCGGGCTCGCCGACGGGGACGTACTGCTGGTGACGTCGAAGATCGTGTCCAAGGCGGAGGGGCGGATCGTCCGGGCGGACGACCGGGAGGCCGCGATCGACGCCGAGACGGTACGGGTCGTGGCGCGGCGCGGGGCGCTGCGGATCGTCGAGAACCGGCAGGGGCTGATCATGGCCGCGGCGGGAGTCGACGCCTCCAACACCCCTTCCGGGACGGTGCTGTTGCTGCCCGAGGACCCTGACGCGTCCGCGCGGGTGATCCGGGACGGACTGCGCGACGCGTTGGGCGTCGAGGTCGGGGTCGTCGTCACCGACACCTTCGGGCGGCCCTGGCGCGCGGGGCTCACGGACGTGGCGATCGGCGCCGCCGGGGTGCGGGTGCTGGACGATCTGCGCGGGGGTACGGACGCGTACGGCAATCCGCTGAGCGCGACGGTCGTCGCGACGGCGGACGAACTGGCGGCGGCCGGGGACCTGGTCAAGGGGAAGGCGGCCGGGCTGCCCGTGGCGGTGGTGCGGGGGCTGGCGCATGTGGTGGCGGAGGGTGCGGGGGATGGTGCTGCCGCTCTGGTGCGCGGGGCGCGGGACGACATGTTCCGGCTCGGGACCTCGGAGGCGGTCCGGCTGGCGGTGACGCAGCGGAGGACCGTGCGGGCCTTCACCGACGAGCCGGTGGATCCCGGGGCGGTACGGCGGGCGGTCGCCGCGGCGGTGACGGCGCCGGCTCCGCATCACACGACGCCGTGGCGGTTCGTGCTGCTGGAGTCGGAGGAGCCGCGGGTCCGGCTGCTGGACGCCATGCGGGACGCGTGGATCGCGGATCTGCGGCGGGACGGGAAGTCCGAGGAGTCGATCGCCAAGCGGGTGCGGCGGGGCGACGTCCTGCGGAAAGCGCCGTATCTGGTGGTGCCGTGTCTGGTGATGGACGGCTCCCACACCTACGGGGACACGCGGCGGGACGCGGCCGAGCGGGAGATGTTCGTCGTCGCGGCCGGGGCCGGGGTGCAGAACTTCCTGGTCGCGCTGGCCGGGGAGCGGCTGGGGTCGGCGTGGGTGTCGTCGACGATGTTCTGCCGGGACGTGGTGCGGGAGGTGCTGGAGCTGCCGCAGGGGTGGGATCCGATGGGGGCGGTGGCCGTCGGGCATGCGGCGGAGGAGCCTCGGAAGCGGGGGGAACGGGGGGTGGAGGGGTTTGTCGCGGTGCGGTGAGGTGAGCTTCGTGGTTCGTGCTTCGTGCTGTGCGTCCGTCTGTGCGTCCGTCCGTTCCCAGCGGTTCGCAGGGTTGTTCTCCTGGGGGTGCTCGTAGCCGTGTCAGGACGATTCGCTCCTCGGACCACGCGTACGACCGTGCGCGGGGGGCATGTGGGTGTGCCCGGTGGGGTGCCTCGGCCGGCTCAGGCGGCAGGGGCCGGGGTCGGGGTCGGTGGGGCTGCGCGGATGCTGGTGCGGGAGTGGGTGCCGCAGGGGCCCGTCGATCTGGGGCTGGTGCTGGGGCCGTTGCGGCGGGGGCCCGGGGATCCGACGTTCCGGGCGATGCCGGACGGTTCTGTGTGGCGGGCCAGTCTGACGCCCGCCGGGGCGGGGACGTTGCGGGTGTCGGTGGCGCCCGGTCGGGGTGCCGTACGGGGGGAGGCGTGGGGGCCGGGGGCGGAGTGGCTGCTGGAGCGGTTGCCCGAGCTGCTGGGCGGTGCCGATGAGCCGGAGGTGTTCGTGCCGCGGCATCGGGTGGTGGCGATGGCGTGGCACCGGCGGCCGGGGTTGCGGTTGACGCGGACCGGGCTGGTGCTGGAGTCGTTGATTCCGTCGATCCTCGAGCAGAAGGTGACGACCGACGAGGCGTATCGGGCGTGGCGGTTGCTGGTGCGGAAGTTCGGGGAGCCGGCGCCGGGGCCTGCGGCGGGTGGGCGGTTGTGGGTGATGCCGGCGGCGCGGACGTGGGCGCTGATTCCGTCGTGGGAGTGGCATCGGGCGGGTGTCGACAACAAGCGGGCGTCGACGATTCTGCGGGCTGTGCGGGTGGCGCGGCGGATGGAGGAGGCGGTGGGGATGCCTCCGGAGGAGGCGCGGGCCCGGTTGGAGGTGGTGGCGGGGATCGGGCCGTGGACGTCGGCGGAGACCGTGCAGCGCAGTCATGGGGCGGCGGATGCGGTGACGGTGGGGGATCTTCATCTGCCGGGGATCGTGGGGTGGGCGTTGGCGGGGGATCGGGGGGCGGATGACGCGGTGATGTTGGAGTTGCTGGAGCCTTATGCGGGGCAGCGGCATCGGGCTGCTCGGTTGATTTTGTTGAGTGGGAGGGTGCCGGGGCGGAGGGCTCCGCGGATGCGGCGGGGGGATATCGGGTTGTTGTGAACGGGGGTGGGGGTGCGGGCCGCCTGTTTCTCGCCCCCGCCGCCCTTACCCTTCCCATCCCCCAGGGGCTCCGCCCCTTCGACCCCGCCAGGGGCTCCGCCCCTGCACCCTGGCCCCCCACCACCCCACCAGGGGCTCCGCCCCTTCCACCCCGGCGGGGACTCCGTCCCCTGCGCCCCGGTCGGGGCACTGCACCAGACCCCGGGCCGGGCACTGCACCAGACCCCGGGCCGGGCACTGCACCAGACCTCGGGCCGGGGTCTGGCCCAGACCCCGTCGGGGCCTTGTCCCTTACTCGTTGTGGTCCGCTGGAGGCTGCCGTCCCCAGACCCCCGCTTTGGCCCTGAAAGGGCCTCGTCCTCGAACGCCGGACGGGCTGAGTGCCGTGGGGGTGTGGGGTGACCGGCGCTCGGGGGGTTACTGGTCTGAGGAGAAGCGGACTGCTCCTGGTGGGATTTGGGCGTCGCACCAGACTCGGGCGCCCTCGCCGAGTTCGTTGTCGGGGCCGACGATCGCGCCGTCGCCGATGACCGTGCCGGTGAGGACGGAGCGTTCGCCCACTCGGGCTCGGGTGCCGATGAGGGAGTCGGTGATGACGGCGCCGGGTTCGATGACGGCGCCGGGGAGGATCGTGGAGCCGAAGACCCTCGCGCCCTGCGCCACGAAGGCGCCCTCGCCGACCACCGTGCCGCCGGTGAGTTTGGCGTCCGCCGCGACCCGTGCGGTCGGGAGGATCAGGCGGTCGCCGCAGCGCCCGGGGACAGCGGGGGACGGGGCGCGGCCGAGGACAAGGTCCGCTGAGCCTCGTACGAAGGCCGCGGGGGTGCCCAGGTCCAGCCAGTAGGTGGAGTCCACCATGCCCTGGAGGTGCGCTCCGGCCGCCAACAGGTCGGGGAACGTCTCGCGTTCGACCGAGACCGGGCGGCCCAGTGGGATCGTGTCGATGACCGAGCGGCGGAAGACGTACGCGCCCGCGTTGATCTGGTCGGTGACGATCTCCTCGGGGGTCTCGGGTTTCTCGAGGAACGCCAGGACCCTGCCCGTCTCGTCCGTGGGGACCAGGCCGTAGGCCCGGGGGTCCGTCACCTTCGTGAGGTGCAGGGACACGTCTGCCGACGTCGCCTCGTGCGTGGCCACCAGTCTTCTGATGTCCAGGCCCGTGAGGATGTCGCCGTTGAAGACCAGCACCGGGTCGTCGGGCGCCGAGTGCAGGCGGGACGCGACGTTGCGGATCGCGCCGCCCGTGCCGAGGGGTTCCTCCTCCGTCACGTACTCGATGTGGAGGCCCAGGGACGAGCCGTCGCCGAAGTACGGCTCGAAGACCTCCGCCAGATAGCTCGTCGCGAGGACGATGTGGTCCACCCCCGCCGCCTTCGCCCGCGCCAACTGGTGCGTGAGGAACGGCACCCCCGCCGCCCTGACCATGGGCTTGGGCGTGTGCACCGTGAGCGGGCGCAGCCGGGTTCCCTTGCCGCCGACCAGGAGGATCGCTTCTGTCACCTTCGTCTCTGCTTCCTGCCGGGACCGGCCGAACTGTCATTCGGCCGGCCAGTGTATGCAGACCGTTGTGTGGCGCTTTCCAGGCCGTGCGGTGTTCCGTCCCAGTCCCGAGAGGACTGTCCCCCCGACGGCTGATGAAATGTGCCCCCACCTGGATGTGTTCTCCGGCCGTTCGGGTGCGGCTCCGGCGTGGTCCGGTGCGGTCCTGTTCCGGGGGCCTCCCCTGGCCCCCGGAACTCCGGGCCATGTCCCGCTGTCAGCGGCCCTGGTAGGTCGCCGCGGTCGAGCGGGCCGTGCCGAGCTTGCCGTAGAGCTGCTTGCCCGGGCATTCCGTGGCGAACCCGTCACGGTGACCGGAGATCACATTCAGTCGTACGTTCTTTCCCTTTGCGTAGAGATTCCCACCTCCGGACTTCAGATATGTCGTTGCTTTCGGATTCGCCCCGAAGACACCGAGTTTCCATGCCGTCAGACGCGCGATGGCCTTGACGGTGGCCGAGTTCGGCTTGGCGGAGGTGAAGGTGCCGAGGACGGCGACGCCCATGCTGTTGCTGTTGAAGCCGAGGGTGTGGGCGCCCATGACCGCCTTCGCGACACCGCCGGCACGGCCCTCGTAGATGGTTCCGCACTTGTCGATGAGGAAGTTGTAGCCGATGTCCCGCCAGCCCATGCTCTTGACGTGGTAGCGGTAGATACTGCGGATGGCGGACGGGGCCTGTGCGCAGGTGTAGTTGTTGCCCGTGGCCGTGTGGTGGACGAAGGCGGCCTTGACCGTGGTGGTGTAGCGGAAGCCCGCCTCCCGCATGCTCTCGTCCGCGCCCCAGCCGCGGCGGGTGACGATGCTCGGGCGGGGGCCGATGTACGGGTTCGCCCGCTGGTGAGTCGTCTGGCGCTGCGGCTGGTGCTTCGGTTGGTTCTTCGGTTGGTTCTTCGGCTGGTGTTTCTTTGGCGCTGTCTTTTTTGTCGTCTTTGTCGTCGTCTTCGTTGTTGTCTGCTGTGTTGTGTTCTTTCGGTTCTTCTGCGGCTTGCCGTCCGTCGGGGTGAGCAGTTCGCGTTCCGTCTGTTCGCGGGTCAGGGGCGGGATCTCCGTGGCGCCCAGTGGGGTGAGCGGCGCGTTGGCTGCGGAGGCCGCCCTCTCGGCCGTGGACAGGGCCGTGGTTCGGGTGGGCGGCAGGGCTCGGCTGCGTGGTGCCACCGGGACGTGTTCCGGTGCGGGGGCGCCGGGGTCGACCAGTTCCAGGCGCATACCTGCGGGGAGGGGGGCGGCCGCGGAGCGGGTACGGACGCCTCGGCCCGTCTCTTCCGTACGGCTGAGGGTGTCGGGGTGGACGCGGACCTCGACGCCGTCGGAGTCGCCGACCCAGAGCGGGGCGGTGGCACCGCGGACGTGGCCCGAGGTGCGTTCGGCGGTGCCCGGGTCCGCGCCGTGGTCGGCGTTGTGGGTCTCCACGTCCTGCCAGGCGGACCAGGCGTCGCCGCCGGCCGGGCGGGTGCGGACCTGGACGCGGCCGTGCAGTTCGGCGTCCGGGTCGTCCCAGATGACGCCGAGGAGGGAGAAGCGGTGTACGTCCCGGCGGCGCAGGCCCTGGTCGGCGGAGCCCAGGGCGCGGTCGCGGGTGAGGGAGATGAGGGGGAGGGACTGGGTGCTGCCGGGGAGGTCGGCCGTATCGGCCGCGTCCGTCGTGTTGGGGGTGTCGGGTCTGTCGGGTGTGGCGGCGGCGCCGGCCTCCGCGGTCGGCGCCGGTCGCACTGCCGCCGCCGTGGCGGGCGACGTCAGTGGCAGGGCGAGGGCGGCCGCACAGGTGACACCGATCGAAGTAGCTAGCAATCCACGCATGCGAACGATCGTGGACATAGCCATACATATCTGTCCATCGGTGATGTGACGGACCGTCGGGAGCGTTCCGCCGAACCGGTGGCTCCGTGGGTGCGGGCGTTCGGCCGAACCGGTGGCGCGATGGCGGGTGCGGTGGTGGGGCGGCGCGTACGCTTGCGCGGGTGAACGCCACTGATCGCACCCCTGCCGACCTGCTGCGTTCCGCGCTCGCCGCGGATCCCGCGCGTCCCCTGGTCACCTTCTACGACGACGCCACGGGCGAGCGGGTCGAATTGTCCGTGGCCACCTTCGCCAACTGGGTGGCCAAGACCTCGAACCTCCTCCAGGACGGGATGTCCGCCGAGCCCGGTGACCGGGTCGCCCTGCTGCTGCCCGCGCACTGGCAGACGGCGGTGTGGCTGCTGGCGTGTGCGTCGGTGGGGGTGATCGCGGACGTGGACGGGGATCCGGCTCGGGCGGACTTCGTCGTGGCCGGACCGGGGAGGTTCGAGGCGGGGCTCGCCTGTGGTGGGGAGCGGTATGCGCTCTCGCTCGCGCCGCTCGGGCGGAGGTTCGTGCCGGGGCCGCCGGAGGGGTACGCCGATTACGCCGTGGAGGTGCCGACGTACGGGGACCGTTTCGTGGCGTACGCGGCCGTCGATCCCGAGGCGCCGGCGCTTGTGGTGGCCGGGGCGGAGTACAGCGGGGCGGAGGTCGTGGAGCGGGCGCGGGCGGGGGCGGCGGGGCTGGGGCTGACGGGGCCCGGGTCGCGGTTGTTGTCGGGGCTGCCGTACGACACGTGGGAGGGGCTCGGGGCGGGGTTGTACGCGCCGCTCGCCAGTGGGGGGTCCGTGGTGTTGTGCCGGAATCTGGCGTTGGCCGGGGAGGAGGCGGTGGCTCAGCGGATCGAGAGCGAGCGGGTCACGGCGACGGCCAGGTAGTCGACGCGGGTTCTCGCCCCCGCCGCCCTTACCCTTCCCATCCCCCAGGGGCTCCGCCCCTTCGACCCCGCCAGGGGCTCCGCCCCTGCACCCCGGCGGGGGCTCCGCCCCTGCACCCCGGCGGGGGCTCCGCCCCTGCACCCCGCTGGGGGCTGCGCCCCCCGGCCCCGCTTCGGCCCTGAACGGGCCTCATCCTCAAACTCCCCCAGAGGGGGCACCCCCAGACGGGCTGAATTATCCGAACCGGCGCCAAGAAGCGGAGCCCCCTGCGGGTGAGTGGGGATTCGGACGGGAAGGGCCCGCCCTCAAGCGCCGGACACGCTGGAGTGCAGCGCCAAGCCCCGTGTCGAGCCCGACCCGGCGTCACCCGTTCAGCCCACCCCCGCCCGCGCCCCCGCCTCGCCCACGGCATCGTCGTAAGGGCGGTACTGCACCTCGTACGACCGTACGACCGTACGACCGACCGGATGCGGGAGGGGGAGACGGACGTGGGTGATGTGGGTGGGTCCTCGGGGGTGGGGGCCTCTGCGGGTGGGTGGGGGCTGAGGCGGCGGCGTCGGCGGTGGGTGGCGTACGGGGTGGGGACGCTGGCCGTGCTGGTGGTGGCGAGTGGGGGTGTGGGGTGGGTGTTGTACACGCAGTTGGACGGGAACATCACGCCCGACGAGGCCGCCGCCGCCGAGCTCGCCCGGTATGCGAAGGAGCGGCCGACGGCGTTGGTGAAGGACGCGCAGAACGTGCTGCTGATCGGGTCGGACTCGCGGGCCGGGGAAGACAACGGGCGGTACGGGACGGACTCGGGCACCGAGCGGTCGGACACCACGATCCTGTTGCATCTGTCGGGCGGGCGGCACAGTGCGACCGCGGTGTCCCTGCCCCGGGATCTGATGGTGGATGTGCCTTCGTGCCGGAGCCGGAAGGGGGACGGGTCGCGGACCGAGCCGATGTTCGCGATGTTCAACCACGCCTTCGAGACCGGGGGGTCGGCCTGCACCATCCGGACGGTGGAGAAGCTGACCGGGGTGCGGATAGACCACCATGTCGTCGTCGACTTCAGTGGGTTCAAGGACATGGTCGACGCTGTGGACGGGGTGCGGGTGTGTGTCGGGGAGCCGATTGTCGACGAGGCGGCCAAGCTGCGGCTGCCCGCCGGGGAGGTGACGCTCGACGGGGAGCAGGCCCTCGGCTACGTCCGGGCCCGCAAGTCCCTCGGGGACGGCAGCGACACCGAGCGGATGGAACGGCAGCAGCGGTTCCTCGCGGCGCTCGTCAACAAGGTGCGGAGCAATGACGTCCTGCTGAATCCGGTGAAGCTGTATCCGCTGCTGGACGCGGCCACGTCCGCCCTCACCACCGACCCGGATCTGGCGAGTCTGCGCGGACTCTATGAACTCGTGCGCGGTCTGCGCGACATTCCCACCGAACGTGTGCAATTCCTGACCGTTCCACGGGAGTCGTATGTCTACAACTCCAATCGCGACCAACTGGTCGAGCCGGAGGCGGAGAAACTCTTCGAACAGCTGCGCACGGATGGTCCGGTCGTCGTTTCTCACGAACTTCCCATGAATTCGGGCGGGGTGGAGTCGGGTGAACACGGACCGTACGGGTCCGGGGGCCCCTCCCCCTCGCCACCGGCACCTACGTTCCGCGGCAGCACCGCCGCCGAGGACGGCTGCGGGTAAAGCGCTTGCCAAGTTGAGCGGCCTAGACGAACTCACGTTCAGGGAATTGGGATGGATTGCCCGGTTGTAGGGACGTGGAATTTGTCACGGCCGTCGCTCCATGTCGAACTTGGCGGATAGTGTGAGCGATCCGGTGCACCCGGCCGCGTGGCATGTCCCGGGGTCGTGCACTGATGTGACCGAGTTGAGACTGAGTGACCTAGACGACCCGAGCGCCTTGAGGGGGAAAGGCGCCGCGTGGCCCCGACGGAGGATTGAACAAACCGTGGACGCGCAAGGCCGTGGGCGGGCGGACAACATCGATCCCGCAGACCAGTGGGTGCTCAATCCGAACACCGGCGAATACGAACTGCGACTGAGCCCTTCCGCACCGCAGTCGGCGGTCCCCGGACCCCGTAGGGCCGACTCCCGTGCGGCGGCCCCGTCAGGCGCGTCCGGCGGGGTGCGCGGACGGACCGGGGCGCCGGAGCGGGAGTCGCCGGCGGAGGCGCCGGAGCGGGTTCCCGGGCCGCGCCGCAGGCGTGGGGTGCCGGAGGAGCCGCCGAACAGGCGTGGGCGCCGGCCGGTGAAGAAGAAGTCGAGGGCGAAGAAGATCCTGCTGTGGACCGGCGGGACGATGGCCTTCGTGCTGGTGGGCACCGCCGCTGCGGCCTACCTGTATCTCGAGCACCTCAACGACAACATCACCGCCGTCTCCGACGACGGCGCGAGCACCGGTGGCTTCCAGAAGGACAAGGCCATCAACATCCTGCTGATCGGCACCGACAAACGCACCGGCGCGGGCAACACCAAGTACGGCGACGCCAACAGCGTGGGCCACGCGGACACCACGATCCTGCTGCACGTCTCCAAGGACCGTACGAACGCGACCGCGCTCAGCATCCCGCGCGACCTGATCGTGGACGTCCCGGACTGTCCGACCACGCAGGAGGACGGCACCACCAAGGTCATCCAGGGCGAGGACGACGTCCGCTTCAACACCAGCCTCGGCCAGGAGGAGCGGACGCCGAGCTGCACCGTGCGCACGGTCACCGAGCTGACCGGGATCCAGGCGGACAATTTCATGGTCGCCGACTTCAACGCGGTCAAGACGCTGACCACGGCGGTCGGCGGTGTCGAGGTGTGTCTGGCGAAGGACATCGACGACCCGGACTCGCATCTGAAGCTGTCCAAGGGCACGCACACCATCGAGGGCGAGCAGGCGCTGGCCTTCGTGCGGACCCGGCACTCGGTGGGCTTCGGCGGCGACCTGAGCCGGATCGAGATCCAGCAGCAGTTCCTCGGCTCCCTGATGCGCAAGCTGAAGTCGAACGACACCCTCACCAGCCCCACCAAGATGATCAAGCTGGCGGAGGCGGGCACGGAGGCGCTGACCGTCGACGAGACGCTCAACAGCATCACCAAGCTGAAGGACCTGGGCCTGGAGCTGGGCAAGCTCAATGTGAAGAACCTGACCTTCACCACCGTGCCGGTGCTCGACAACCCGGCGGAGAAGGTCAAGGCGACGGTCATCCCGAACCCGACGACCGCGCCCACGGTCTTTCAGATGATCAAGGACGATGTCTCCTTCACCGAGGTGAAGCAGAAGGCCAAGGAGTCCAAGAGCGCGGCCGCCGCCGAGGCCGCCGCCCGGCTCAAGGGCACCAAGTCCGCCGCCTCCGAGGTCCGGGTACAGATCATGAACGGCGGAGCCCCGGCCGGCAGCGCACAGGAGACTCTTAACTGGCTGCAGAATGATGAGGGCGTGACGAAGTCCGAGAACGCGGGCAACGCGCCGGAGGAACTGAGCAAGACGACGCTCGAGTACGACCCCGACCAGGCAGATCAGGCCCGCCGGCTCGCCGACATCATGGGCCTGCCGGGCACCGCGCTGAAGCCGGGGAAGAGCGTCACCAACGCCCAGGGTCTGCCGACGATGACGCTGACGCTGGGCAAGGACTTCAAGGGCGCGGGCGTTTCGCTCACGGCAACGGCGACGGTGCCGGACTCGGTCCAGAAGTCCACGGCGGACAAGGTCCAGTGCGCGAAGTAGGTAACCCTACGGGCCCGTCGTGCGTCTGACTTGACGCGGGACGGGCCCGTGTCAGGCGCACGGCGTGGAGGGGCTGGGGAATTGGCGACGACAAGCGGGGTGCGGGGTGAGGTTCCCGGGGTCGAGGACACGATGTCCCTGACCCCGGTGGGCAAGAACGGCTCCGACGACGAGGGCGGGGCCACAGGCGGCGGCCGCCGCGGCACGGACCGCAAGCGCCGCAGACGGCGGGTGCTGCGGTGGTCGGCGACGGTGCTGGCGCTGGTCATACTCGGCGGCGCGGGTGCGGGCTACCTCTACTACGAGCACCTCAACGCCAACATCAAGAGCGACGACCTCAACCTCGGCGACGCGAAGGACCGCGCGGCCAAGACCGAGGCGAACGCGGCCGGTCAGACCGCGCTGAACATCCTGCTGATCGGCTCCGACGCGCGGGACAGCGCGGAGAACCAGAAGCTGGGCGGCGCGAAGGACACGTACGGGGGCACCCCGCTCGCGGACGTCCAGATGCTGCTGCACGTCTCGGCGGACCGCAGCAACATGTCCGTGGTGAGCATGCCCCGCGACACGCTCGTCGACATCCCCAAGTGCACGGACCCCGACACCAAGAAGACGTACGCGGCGAGCACCCGGTCGATGACCAACGAGTCCCTGGGCCGCGGCGGCCCGGGCTGCACCGTGGCCACCTGGGAGAAGCTCACCGACATCCACATCGACCACTTCATGATGATCGACTTCTCGGGTGTGGTGTCGATGGCCGACGCGATCGGCGGCGTCCCGGTGTGCGTGGACGCCAACGTCTACTCGCACACCAGCAGCGGCAAGGGCTCCGGGCTGAAACTGGAGAAGGGCACGACGTCCATCAAGGGCAAGCAGGCCCTGCAGTGGCTGCGTACGCGCTACGGCTTCGAGGACGACACCGACCTCGCCCGCGCCAAGGCGCAGCACATGTACATGAACTCGATGGTCCGCGAGCTGCGCGCCAACGCCAAGCTGACCAACCCCAACAAGCTGCGCAAGCTCGCCGAGGCGGCCACGAAGGCGATCACCGTCGACGACGGCCTGGACACCATCACCAAGATGTACGACCTGGCCACCGAGCTGCAGAAGGTGCCCACCGAGCGCATCACGATGACGACGATGCCGAACGCGTACGACACGGTCCAGACGGGCCGTGTGGTGCCCACCGAGGACGCCGACAAACTGTTCCGGCTGGTGCGCGAGGACATCGCCCTCGACGGCAAGGACGAGAAGAAGACCACGGCGAGCCCCTCGCCGACGGTCACCGACACGGCCGCCGCGGACGACGAGATCGCGGTGCAGGTCCACAACAGCACCCGTACCGGCACGCTCGCCCCGGTCGTCGGGCGCGCGAGCGCGGTGACCGGCCTGCTGCAGGACAAGGGCTTCGACAAGGCCGTCGCGGACACCTCCGCGGCCACCTCCGAGGAGACCACGGTGATCCGCTACCCGAGCGCCGACCTCCAGGCCGACGCCCTGCGGGTGGCGAAGGTGCTCGGCGTCCCGACGAGCCAGGTGAAGAAGTCCACCGACGTCTCCGGGGTCACGCTCTACGTCGGCGGGGACTGGCGGTCGGGGAACAAGTACACGGTGTCCGAGAAGGAGGACGACGACAAGACGCCCGAGTCGGCCCAGGCGATGAACGGCGCCGACGACTCGCAGTGCATGCACGTGGACCCGAACTACACCTGGTAGTCCGGGTCCGGGAGGCTGCTGTGGCGGTGCTCAGCTCGACGAGCTGCTGAGGACCGCCGGGCGGCGCGAGGCGATGACCTTCCTCGCCAGCGACTTCGGGCTGGTGAGGAAGCCGAAGCCCCACGACATGTGCATGGTGGCGAGGGCGACGGGGATCTGCAGCCGCGCCTTCAGCGGCAGCCCTTTGCCGGCCGGCAGCGACCCGGCGGCGATCGCCGCGAGATAGCCGCCGGGGATCAGGAACCCGAGCGGGGTGAGCGCGGCGCCCACGACCAGACCGGCGGCTATCGCGCACACCGCGGTGGGCGGGGCGAGGTAGCGCAGGTTGATGGAGCCCTCGTGGTAGCGGGCGACGACGTGCCGCCAACGGCCGTAGTCCTTGTACTGCTTGGCGAGCGCCTTCACCGAGGGCCGCGGGCGGTACGACACCCTGAGCTCCGGCGAGAACCAGATCAGCCCACCGGCCTCGCGGATGCGGAAGTTCAGCTCCCAGTCCTGGGCGCGGATGAACTCCTCGTTGTAACCGCCCTGCTGTTCGAGGGCCTCGCGGCGGAACACGCCGAGGTAGACCGTCTCGGCGGGACCGGCCTGGCCGCCGGTGTGGAAGGCCGCGTTGCCGACGCCGATCTTCGAGGTCATGGCGGCGGCGACCGCGTGCTCCCAGTCGTTCTCGCCCTCGGCGTGCATGATGCCGCCGACGTTCTGCGCACCGGTCTCCTGAAGGAGCCGTACGGCGGTGGCGATGTAGTTCGGGGAGAGCATGCCGTGCCCGTCGACGCGGACCACGATCGGATGGCGGGAGGCCTTGATCGCGGCGTTGAGGGCGGCGGGCGTACGGCCGGTGGGGTTCGGGACGGTGTGCACGCGCGGGTGTTCTGCCACGAGCTCGGCGGCGATCTCGTCCGTACGGTCCTTGGACGGACCGAGGGCGATCACGACCTCCATCTCGCCGGCGTACTCCTGCGCGAGGATCGCTTGGACGGCTCCGCGCAGATGCCGCTCCTCGTCGAGGACGGGCATGATGACGGACACGGCGGGGAGCTGCACGTCGGGCTTGGCGTTCATAGGACGCTCACGTTACCGCGAACGGGGGACACCGGTGCGCGCCGCCGGGTGCGCTGCACCGGGCGGCAGATCGTACGGGCCTACGGTACTCACGGCTTCCCCCACCCCTCTCACCCGCCCTCTCCCCTCTCCCCGCCCGTCTCCATCGCCCCTCGGCGTCGCCCGGAGGTGTCCCGCATGCCCACCACACCGCCCCGGCCCCGGCGCCGTCCGCCGCGCCCCCCGCTGCACCGGGTACGGCGCGGGCGTCCGCGCTGGGCCATGCGGGCGGCGACCACGCTCTCGGTCGTCGTCCTCGCCTCCGCCGGGATCGGGCACGCCCTGGTCGCCGGCCTCGACGCGGAGATCGTCCGGGTCGACCCCTTCAAGGACATGAAGAACCGGCCGCGGGCCGGGCACGGCATGAACGTGCTGCTGGTCGGTACCGACGGCCGGGACAAGGTCACGGAGGCCGAGCGGCGGCGGTTCCGGCTCGGCGGGGCACCCTGCCACTGCACCGACACGATCATGATCGTGCACATCTCGGAGGACCGGGAGCGGGCGAGCGTGGTGAGCCTGCCGCGTGACTCGTACGCCGAGACGCCCCCGCACACCGACCAGGTCAGCGGGCGGGAGCACCGGGGGCATCCGCTGAGGCTGAACGCGGCGTACGCGGAGGGCGGTCCGCAGCTGACCGTGCGCACGGTGGAGAACATGACCCATGTGAAGATCGACCACTATCTGGAGGTCGACTTCACCAGCTTCATGAAGACCGTGGACGTGCTGGACGGGGTGAAGATCTGCACCACGCGCCGGCTGCGGGACACGTACACCGGTCTCGATCTCCCGCCGGGCGAGCACACGCTGAGGGGCGGGGCGGCGCTGCAGTACGTCCGTGCCCGGCACGCCGACGCCTCCTCCGACCTCGGCCGGATGAGGCGTCAGCAGCGGTTCCTGGCCTCGATGGTGGACCGGGCGACGTCCTCGGGGATCCTGCTGAACCCGCTGAGGTTCCGGGACGTGACCCGGGCGGTGCTGGGGTCGGTGCGGGCGGACCGCGGCTTCGGCACGGACGAACTCCTCGATCTGGGGCGGGCGATGCGCACCTTCTCCCCCGCCTCCTCCGAGTTCACGACGGTGCCGATCGGCCGCCTCGGCTTCGTGGTGCCGGGCATCGGCTCGACGCTGAAGTGGGACCCGGTGAAGTCGGAGCGGGTCTTCCGGGCGCTGCGCGACGACAAGCCCCTGGCCTCCGCCCCGCCGCGGCCGAAGCCGAGCCCGAGCGCGCAGGCCCCCCGGGTGGAGGTGGCGCCGGAGCGGATCCTGGTCCAGGTCGAGAACGGCACGGCGACCAGAGGCCTCGGCGGGCGCGTGGACGCCGCCCTGGCCACGGCGGGCTTCCGCACCACCCACCGCCCGGTCGACTCCCCCACCCGTGACGTACGGCGCACGGTCGTCGTCCACGACCCCCGCTGGGACCGCTCGGCCCGCTCCCTGGCCGCCGCCCTCCCCGGCAGCGAACTCCGCGCCGCACCGGGCCTCGGCCCCACCCTGAAGGTCGTGGCGGGCACGGACTTCCGTGACGTACGAAAGGTACGGGGGCCGGAGCCGACGGCGCCGGAGCCGGTGGCGCCCGAGTCGGAGGTCGTACGCGGGAACGAGGTCGGGTGCGCTTAGAACAGTCCCTGGGGCGTTGGAACAGTCCCAGGGGCGTACTCGGATGGCGGTCGGGGCGGTGGGGGCGTAGGACGGTAGTGCACGGGGCCCGCCCCGGGCCCCTCAGGCCTCCAGGAGGAGCCATGACCCAGCAGCAGTCGGCCATGACGGCGATGAGCAAGGAGATGCAGGACTGCGTCCAGGCGTGCATGTCCTGCCACACCGTCTGCGAGGAGACCATGAGCTCCTGCATGCAGATGGGCGGCCAGGCCCAGATGCAGATCATGCGGGCGCTGATGGACTGCTCCGAGATGACCCGGATGTGCGCCGACATGATGATGCGGCGTTCGCCCATGTCGGCGGAGATGTGCGCGATGTGCGCCAAGGCCTGTGACATGTGCGCCGAGGCGTGTATGTCCATGCCGGACGATCCGCAGATGATGCGCTGTGCGCAGGCGTGTCGCCGCTGTGCCGAGTCGTGTCGCACGATGGCGGGCGCCCGTATGTGAGGTGCCGGACGCGGTCAGGGGCACCCCGTGGGGTGCCCCTGGTCGTGCGGTGCGCTCAGCCGAACAGCGGTGCCAGTTCCCGCTCCAGGTCGGCCGGTTCGCGGTAGTGGACGGCCCGCATGCCGAGCGCGGCGGCCGCTTCCACGTTCTCCGCGGTGTCGTCCACGAACAGACACCGCTCGGGCCGTACGCCGGCCCGTGACGCCCCGAGTTCCAGGATCCGCGGATCGGGCTTGACGAGGCCGACGCGGGCGCTGCTGACGACGTCGTCGGCGAGGTCGGTCAGGCCCATCGCGGCGAGGTCGGCCTCCAGGCCGGTGGTGGCGTTGCTGACGAGGACCAGCGGCACCCGGGTGCGGGCCCGGCGCAGCAGGGCGACCACCTCGTCGTCGGCGTGGAAGGGCGATTCGAGGAGCGCGGTGCCGAGCGACCAGGCGGTCTCCTCGTCCTCGACCAGACCGGCCAGGCCCTCGGCGATGGCGGCCACCCACTCCTGCTCGGTGATCCGGCCGAGCAGCAGCGGGCCGTCGACCTCCGGGGAGAACGCCACCTTCTTGGTGGTGCCCTCCGCCAGCCCGGCGGCGCGTTCCAGCGCCTCCAGATGGGCGGAGTCGAAGTGGCGTATCACGTTGTCGACGTCGCACAGCACGGCGTCGAAGGGCCGGCCGGACGCCGGTCTGTCCCCACCCTGGTCAGTCACTGGTCACCGTGACCTTCTCGTCGTTGTTCAGTTGGTTCACCAACTGCTTCACCTTCGTCTTGTCCCAGACGAGGTTGCCGCCGGAGGAGCCGGAGATCGGCATGTTCATCGACACGCCGTCGCCGCCGTTGACGCCCTTCATGGCGAAGAACATGGACGCCAGGTCGTACAGCCCCATGTCCTTGTCGACGATCAGGGAGTCCAGGCCCGCACCCATGGTCGGGTAGAGCTTGAACGGGTTCAGGAGCGTGCCCGGGGTGGCCACCTGGTTGGCGAGGGCGGCGAGGAACTTCTGCTGGTTCTTCGTACGGTCCAGGTCGGAGCCCGCGAGCGCGTACCGGGTACGGACGAAGGCGAGCGCCTCCTCGCCGTTCAGGGTCTGCTTGCCGGCCTTGAAGTCGGCGCCGGAGTACTTGTCCTTGAAGGCCTTGTCGATGGTGATCTCGACGCCGCCGACCGAGTCCACGATGTTCGCGAAGCCGGCGAAGCCGATCTCGACGTAGTGGTCGATGTGCAGGCCGGTGTTGTACTCGACGGTCCGCACGAGCAGCGTCGGGCCGTCCTCGGCGTAGGCGGCGTTCAGCTTGGTGTGCCGGCCGCTGCCCTTGAAGGTCTTGCCGGACTCGGAGCCGACGTACGTCGGGATCTCCACGTCCGAGTCGCGGGGCAGCGAGATCAGCGTGTCGCCATTGGACCCGACGTGCAGGATCATCATCGAGTCGGTGCGCTTGCCCTCGGCGGAGCCGGTGTGGAGCTCCTTCTTGTCCTCGGCGGACAGGCCCTCACGGCTGTCGGAGCCGACGATGAGGTAGTTGGTGCCGTCGCCCTCGGAGGGCCGGTCGATGACCTTGGAGAGGTCGACCTCGCGGCGCAGCTTGGAGTCGGCCCAGAAGTAGGTGGAGACCGAGGTCACGACCACGACGACCGCGACGGTGATCGCGGTCCACTTGATCCGGCGGCGCCAGTCCGGCGTGGGGCGGGAGCCCTGCGGGTACGCGCCCTGCGGCCCGCCCGGCCCGCCGGGGCCGCCCGGGGAGCCGTAGACCTGGCCCGAGCTGTAGCCGCTGTCGTAGCCGGACTGCTGGGCGTTGGTGTAGTCGCCGTGTCCCTGGCCGCTGACGTACGACGGCTGCTGCGGGACACCGGCGCCGTGCGGCGGGGCGGCGGGGTCGCGCCGGACCTGCCGCATGACACGCGGGCTCTCGGGCTGCGCGTTCGCGCTGCCGTTTCCGTAGCGGGAGCCTCGGTCGTTGCCGGACCATCCCTCGGGCCAATCGTTCATGCCGAACAGTGTGCAGGCTGCGGCTGTGTCCCTTACAAGGGGTGTCGGAAAATCAGCGCTCCGCTGTTGCCAAGCTGACACAAAATCCCGGCTTGTCCCCCTCGGCATAAGGTGGAGGTCATGACAGACCAGGTCACCGCAGTGGACTCGGACCTCCCGGACATCCCGGGCAAGCCCACGTCCGCGTCCCGCACCACCCTCAGCCACATCATGACCCACAACGACACCAACCTCCTGGGGACGGTGCACGGCGGGGTCATCATGAAGCTCGTCGACGACGCGGCGGGCGCCGTGGCCGGCCGGCACTCCGGCGGGCCCGCCGTCACCGCGTCCATGGACGAGATGGCGTTCCTGGAGCCGGTCCGCGTGGGCGACCTCGTCCATGTCAAGGCGCAGGTGAACTGGACCGGCCGGACCTCGATGGAGGTCGGCGTCCGGGTCCTGGCCGAACGCTGGAACGAGTCGGCGCCGCCCACCCAGGTCGGCTCGGCCTATCTGGTCTTCGCCGCGGTGGACGCCGACGGCAAGCCGCGCGTGGTCCCGCCGGTCCTCCCGGAGACCGACCGCGACCGCCGCCGTTACCAGGAGGCCCAGATCCGCCGCACGCACCGGCTGGCCCGCCGCCGCGCGATCCGCGAACTGCGGGAACGACGGGTGGCCGAGGGGTACGAGGACTGACTAGGAGATCAGGTTCTCCAGCTTGTCGAGGCTCTGGGTCCAGCCCTCGTCGTGCAGCGCCCGGCGTCGCTCGGTCGCGAAACCGGTCTGGGTGAGGAGGAGTTCGGCCGCCGTGCCGCCGAGGTCCCGGAGCGAGAGCGTCACCACCGTCTCCCGGTCCTCGGGATCGGGGTCCTCCCACCGGAAGGTGTAGGACAGCCGCTCCGGAGGGACGACCTCCAGGAACTCCCCCACCACGTCGAACGGCTCCCCTTGCGGTGGCCGCATGACGATCCGGTACCCGCCTCCCGGCCGCAGGTCGCTCTCCGCCCCCGGAATGGAGAATCCGTCGGGGCCCCACCACCGGGCGAGTTCCTCCGGGTCGGTCAGGGCCCGGAACACGGCCTCCCGCGGCACGGGGAACACCCGGCGCATCCGCAGTTCGAGCCCCTCGTCCCGCGTCATCGGGAACCTCCTCGGCCGAAGCCGTCGAGACGGACCCCTCCGCCATCGTAAGCCGCGGCGGGAGGCCCGGATCGCCGCCGGGCCCGGGAGACGACGGCCACGGCCCCCGGCACGTCGCCGGGGGCCGTGGCCGTTCGCGGGCGGGGCCTACGGCAGGTTGCGGGCCATCACGATGCGCTGGACTTGATTCGTGCCCTCATAAATCTGGGTGATCTTCGCGTCGCGCATCATGCGCTCGACCGGGTAGTCGCGGGTGTAGCCGTAGCCGCCGAGGAGCTGGACGGCGTCCGTGGTGACCTCCATCGCCACGTCCGAGGCGAAGCACTTGGCGGCGGCGCCCTGGAAGGTGAGGTCGCTGTCGCCGCGCTCGGACTTGGCGGCGGCCGCGTACGTCAGCTGGCGGGCGGCCTCGATCTTCATGGCCATGTCGGCGAGCATGAACTGGATGCCCTGGAAGTCGGCGATCGGCTTGCCGAACTGCTTGCGCTCCTGGACATAGCCCTTGGCGTAGTCGAAGGCGCCCTGCGCGACACCGAGGGCCTGGGCCGCGATGGTGATGCGGGTGTGGTCGAGGGTCGCCATCGCCGTCGCGAAGCCGGTGCCCTCCTCGCCGATCATGCGGTCGGCGGGGATGCGGACGTTGTCGAAGTAGACCTCGCGGGTCGGGGAGCCCTTGATGCCGAGCTTCTTCTCCGGGGCACCGAAGGAGACACCCGGGTCGGACTTCTCGACGACGAAGGCCGAGATGCCCTTGGAGCGCTTGGTGGGGTCGGTGACCGCCATGACGGTGTAGTACTCGCTGACGCCGGCGTTGGTGATCCAGCGCTTCACACCGTTGAGGATCCAGTGGTCGCCGTCGCGGACCGCCTTGGTCTTCATGCCGGCCGCGTCGGAGCCCGCGTCCGGCTCGGAGAGGCAGTACGAGAACATCGCGTCGCCCTTGGCGAGCGGCGTCAGGTACTTCTTCTTCAGGTCCTCGGAGCCCGAGAGGATGACGGGGAGCGAGCCGAGCTTGTTCACCGCCGGGATGAGGGAGGACGACACGCAGGCGCGGGCCACCTCCTCGATGACGATCACGGTCGCCAGGGCGTCGGCGCCCGCGCCGCCGTACGACTCGGGTACGTGCACCGCGTGCAGATCGCTCGCGACCAGCGCGTCCAGCGCCTCCTGCGGGAACCGGGCCTCCTCGTCCACCGCTGCGGCGTACGGCGCGATCTTCGCCTCGGCCAGTGCGCGGATGGCGTCCCGGAGCATGTCGTGCTCCTCGGACGGGCGGTACAGGTCGAAGTCAGCCGATCCGGCCAAGGTTGCTCACGCTCCAAAGACGCTAGCGTTACCGACGCTAATTACCGTTAAGTAACTCAAATTTTAGAGGCCTGACCGCGCGTCTGACACGTGAGCTGGACAACAGAAGGAAGCCTTGGGGGAAAGCGCCCGGTGAGGGGCTCCGACCCGCCCTGGCCCGCCCGGATATGCTCGGGCGCGCGCACCCCTGCTTACTCTCCTGGAGCATCCATGAGCCTCAAGATCACCGTGATCGGCACCGGCTATCTCGGGGCCACCCATGCCGCCGCCATGGCCGAGCTGGGCTTCGAGGTGCTCGCCCTGGACGTGGTCAAGGAGAAGATCGAGAAGCTGGAGCGCGGCGAGACCCCGATGTACGAGCCGGGGCTGGAGGAACTGCTGCGCCGGCACGTGGCCGGGATCGAGGGCTCCACCGGGCGGCTGCGCTTCACCATGGACTGGGCCGAGGTGGGCGCCTTCGGCGATGTGCACTTCGTGTGCGTGAACACCCCGCAGAAGCACGGCGAGTACGCCTGCGACATGTCGTACGTCGAGTCCGCGATCGGCTCGCTCGCCCCGCATCTGGCCCGGCCCGCCCTCGTCGTCGGCAAGTCGACGGTGCCCGTCGGCTCCGCCGAGCGGCTCGCCCGGACGATCGCCGAGCTGGCGCCCGTCGGCGCGGACGCCGAACTGGCCTGGAACCCGGAGTTCCTGCGCGAGGGCTTCGCCGTCGAGGACACCCTGCACCCCGACCGGATCGTCGTCGGTGTGCGCAGCGAGCGGGCCGAGAAGCTGCTGCGGCGGGTGTACGCGACGCCGGTCAAGGAGGGGTCGCCGTTCGTCGTCACCGACTTCCCGACCGCCGAGCTGGTGAAGACCTCCGCGAACTCGTTCCTCGCGACGAAGATCTCCTTCATCAACGCGATGGCGGAGGTGTGCGAGGCCGCCGGCGGCGATGTCGCCAAGCTGGCGGAGGCCATCGGGTACGACGACCGCATCGGCAAGAAGTTCCTGCGGGCCGGGATCGGCTTCGGCGGCGGCTGTCTGCCCAAGGACATCCGTGCCTTCATGGCGCGCGCCGGTGAGCTCGGCGCCGACCAGGCACTGACGTTCCTGCGGGAGATCGACTCGATCAACATGCGCCAGCGCGGGCAGATGGTGGAGCTGGCCCGGGACGCCCTCGGCGGCGGCTCCTTCCTGGGCCGCCGGGTCGCCGTGCTCGGCGCCACCTTCAAGCCCGACTCGGACGACGTCCGGGACTCGCCCGCGCTCAACGTCGCCGGGCAGATCCACCTCCAGGGCGGCCAGGTGACCGTCTACGACCCCAAGGGCATGGAGAACGCGCGCAGGGTCTTCCCGACGCTCGGATACGCCGACTCGGCCCTGGAGGCCGTACGGGGCGCCGACGTCGTACTCCATCTGACGGAGTGGCGTGAGTTCCGGGAGCTGGACGCGGCGGCGCTCGGGGAGGTCGCGGCGGTCCGGCTGATCCTCGACGGGCGCAACGCCCTGGACCCGGCGGTGTGGCGGAAGGCGGGCTGGACGTACCGGGCGATGGGCCGTCCCACGGCGTGAGCGTGCCTGCCTGAGCGCAGGGTGACGCCGGTTCGGCCGAGGCTCAGTCGGCCGAACCGGCGTCTGCGTGCATTCTGCCGTACGCGAGTGCCGTATGCGGTGCGAACTCCCTGTACGTCTGCCTGTCGATCTCCTGTGAGTTGTCGATCTCCTGCGAGTTACGGGCGGCGGCCGTGCGGGCACGTGTCCCCCATGGCATCCGTCGTGCGTTTCCGTTCCGTCGTGCTGGACTGTCCCGACCCGCGCGCCCTCGCCGAGTTCTACGCGGGCGTCCTGGGCGGCACCCCCTGGTTCGAGGAGGGCGAGGAGGACTGGTTCGTCCTCCAGGTCCCCGGCGGCCCCCGGCTCGCGTTCCAGGAGGTCGAGGGGTACACCCCGCCCGAGTGGCCGCGCCCCGACCGCAATCCCCAGCAGTTCCACCTCGACCTCGACGCCGGTGCCACCTGGGCGGAGGTCGACGCGGCCCATGAGCGGGTGCTGGCGCTGGGGGCACGGCCGCTGGACCTGGAGGACCGGGAGAAGAAGGACTTCCAGGTGTACGCGGATCCGGCTGGGCATCCGTTCTGCCTGTGCCGGATCGAACACCCGTAGGGCGTTCGTGGCGTACGGCCCGCCCACCGGGGACGGGCTGAGAGCCTGTCCCCGGTGGGCGGGCTCTCAGGCGTCGAGGGACTCGATCGTCGCGTTGGACGGCGCCTGCCGGGTGCGCAGATCGCGGGAGACGTCCTCCGCCGCGCCCAGTACGCGCACCGCGTTCTGCCAGGTCAGCTTGGCGATGTCGGTCTTGGACCAGCTGCGGTCGAGGAGTTCCGCGATGAGGTTGGGGTAGCCGGAGACGTCGCTGAGGCCGTCGGGGGTGAAGGCCGTGCCGTCGTAGTCGCCGCCGATGCCCAGGTGGTCGATGCCGGCGACCTCGCGCATGTGGTCGAGGTGGTCGGCCACGGTCGCGGCGGTGGGGACCGGGCGGGGGTTCGTCTCCTCGAAGGCGCGGTGGACCTTCATCGCCTCCGGGGTGGTTTCCAGCGGGTGGAAGCCATGGGCCCGCATGTTGTCGTCCGCCTCGGCCGTCCAGTCGACCGCCGCCTGGAGCACGAACTTGGGCACGAACGTCACCATCGCGACGCCGCCGTTGGCGGGGAGGCGTTCGAGGACGTCGTCCGGGATGTTGCGGGGGTGGTCGCAGACCGCGCGTGCGGAGGAGTGCGAGAAGATCACCGGGGCGGCCGTGGTTTCGAGAGCGTCACGCATCGTGGTCGCCGCCACGTGCGAGAGGTCGACGAGCATGCCGATCCGGTTCATCTCGCGCACCACCTCGCGGCCGAACGCGGTGAGGCCGCCCGCCTTCGGCTCGTCGGTCGCGGAGTCCGCCCAGTCCACGTTGTCGTTGTGGGTGAGGGTCATGTAGCGCACGCCGAGCGCGTACATGCCACGCAGGGTGCCCAGGGAGTTGGCGATGGAGTGGCCGCCCTCGGCTCCGATGAGGGAGGCGATACGGCCGTCCTGGCGCGCCCGCTCCATGTCGTCGGCGGTGAGGGCGGGCGCCAGGTCCGCCGGGTACCGGGCCAGCAGCTGCCGTACGCAGTCGATCTGCTCCAGGGTGGCCGGAACCGCGTCCGGCAGGTCCGCGCGGACGAACACCGACCAGAACTGGGCGCCGACCCCGCCCTCGCGCAGCCGTGGGATGTCGGTGTGCAGGTGGGCGGCTTGGGAGACGGCGATGTCGCGGGCGTCGAGGTCGTAGCGGACCTGTGCGCGCAGCGCCCAGGGCAGGTCGTTGTGGCCGTCGACGACGGGGAACTCGGCGAGGAGTTCCCGGGCTGCCTCGACGGAGGTCGGAGCCGAGTTCAAGGCCGTCACTTCCCGAAGCCGAAGCCGTTGCCCGAGCCCTCGACCTTGGCGCGCAGCCGCTTGCCCTTCTCGGTGGCCTGGTCGTTCAGCTCCTGCTGGAAGTCGCGCATCCGGGCGAGGAGGTCCTCGTCGTGGGTGGCGAGGATCCGGGCGGCGAGGAGGCCCGCGTTGCGGGCGCCGGCGACGGAGACCGTGGCGACGGGGACGCCGGCCGGCATCTGCACGATGGACATCAGGCTGTCCATGCCGTCGAGGTACTTCAGCGGGACGGGCACGCCGATCACCGGGAGCGGGGTCACGGAGGCGAGCATGCCGGGCAGGTGGGCGGCGCCGCCGGCGCCCGCGATGATCACCTTCAGGCCGCGGTCGGCCGCCTGCTCGCCGTAGGCGATCATCTCGCGGGGCATGCGGTGCGCGGAGACGACGTCGACCTCGTAGTCGATCTCGAACTCGTCGAGGGCCTGGGCGGCGGCCTCCATGACGGGCCAGTCGCTGTCCGAACCCATGACGATGCCAACAACGGGGCTCATTCGGTGATCGTGCCTCTCAGGTAGCCGGCTGCGTGACGGGCGCGCTCCAGCACGTCGTCGAGGTCGTCGCCGTAGGTGTTGACGTGGCCGACCTTGCGTCCGGGCTTCACGTCCTTGCCGTACATGTGGATCTTGAGCTGGGGGTCGCGGGCCATGCAGTGCAGGTAGGCCGAGTACATGTCCGGGAAGTCGCCGCCGAGGACGTTGGCCATGACCGTCCAGGTCGCGCGCGGGCGCGGGTCGCCGAGGGGGAGGTCGAGGACGGCGCGGACGTGGTTGGCGAACTGGGAGGTGATCGCGCCGTCCTGGGTCCAGTGGCCCGAGTTGTGGGGGCGCATCGCGAGCTCGTTGACGAGGATGCGGCCGTCGCGGGTCTGGAACAGCTCGACGGCGAGGTGGCCGACCACGTCCAGTTCCTTGGCGATGCGCAGGGCCATCTCCTCCGCCTGGAGAGCGAGGACGCGGTCCAGGTCGGGGGCGGGCGCGATGACCGTGTCGCAGACGCCGTCCACCTGCCGGGACTCGACGACGGGGTAGGCGACGGCCTGGCCGTGCGGGGAGCGGACGACGTTGGCGGCGAGCTCGCGGACGTAGTCGACCTTCTCCTCGGCGAGGACGGGGACGCCGGCGCGGAACGGGTCGGCGGCCTCCTCGGCGGTCTCGACGACCCACACGCCCTTGCCGTCGTAGCCGCCGCGGACCGTTTTGAGGACGACGGGGAAGCCCTTGCCCTCGGCCGCGAACCGGACCACGTCCTGCTGGTCGGTCACGATCCGGTGCCGGGGGCAGGGCACGCCGATCTCGTCGAGTTTCGCGCGCATCACGCCCTTGTCCTGGGCGTGCACCAGCGCGTCCGGGCCGGGGCGGACGGGGATGCCGTCCGCCTCCAGCGCCCTGAGGTGCTCGGTGGGAACGTGTTCGTGATCGAAGGTGATCACATCGCACCCGCGCGCGAAGTCACGCAGCGTGTCGAGATCGCGGTAGTCGCCGATGACGACATCGCTCACGACCTGCGCCGCCGAGTCCTGGGGGGTGTCACTGAGGAGCTTGAACCTGATGCCCAGCGGAATGCCCGCCTCGTGTGTCATACGAGCGAGCTGGCCTCCGCCGACCATGCCGACTACCGGGAACGTCACGCCCCCAGGGTATCGGCCACGCCGACCTGGCCGGATGCCGCGCCCACCGGGGCGGGGATCCTGGGTTCTCACCGGTCTTTTCCCCGGCTCACACCGGCCGTTCACCGCCTTCTTCCCGACCCGTTCCCGACCCGTGGGGCGCAGCACAGGAAACCGACAAGAGTGGTGGTTAGCATGGCTGGGTTGACGCAACCGAGACCCGGACGGGGGCCTTTTCGACCATGGCGCATGGTTCCTCGGGGCAAGCACGGCTGCGGCGCGTAGCCCGTGAGCTGGTCAGATTCGGGGCTGTGGGCGGTGCGGGGCTGCTGGTCAACCTCGGCGTGTTCAACCTCGTACGGCATCTCACGGATCTGCCGGTGGTGCGGGCCAGTGTCATCGCGACCGTCGTGTCGATCGTCTTCAACTACATCGGGTTCCGGTACTTCACCTACCGTGACCGCGACAAGAGCGGGCGTACGCGGGAACTGACGCTGTTCCTGCTGTTCAGCGCGGTCGGACTGGTCATCGAGAACGGGTTGCTGTTCGCGGCGACGTACGGGTTCGGGTGGGACAGTCCGCTGCAGAGCAACGTGTTCAAGTTCCTCGGCATCGGGGTCGCGACCCTGTTCCGGTTCTGGTCGTACCGGACGTGGGTGTTCCGCGCCCTGCCCGCGAAGGAGGCCGTGGCCGGCGCCGAGTCCTTTCTGACGGTGGCGGAGGAGTCCCTGATCGGGGAACAGACGGCACGCAAGGCGAAGGCCGGGCAGCGGGTCGGCTGACGCCGGGTCCTGCTTCTTCGGGTCTTCCCTGTCCGGGTCCCACCTCTCCGGGATCTACCTCACCATCGGTTCCTCGTCGTGCTGGGTCCTCTTCTGGGGGGCCGTGCGGGAGAGGAAGAGGCCGAAGACCGGGGGCTGGGCCTGGAGCATCTCCAGACGGCCGCCGTCCGCCTCGGCGAGGTCCCGGGCGACCGCGAGGCCGATGCCCGTGGAGTTGCGGCCGCTGATCGTACGTTCGAAGATACGGGCGCCGAGGTCGGCGGGGACGCCGGGGCCCTCGTCGGTGACCTCGATGACCGCCTGGTTGCCGGTGACGCGGGTGCGCAGGGCGACCGTGCCGCCGCCGTGCATGAGGGAGTTCTCGATCAGGGCGGCGAGGACCTGGGCGACCGCGCCCGGGGTGCCCACCGGCCGCAGGTGGCGCTTGCCGGAGCTGACGATGGCGCGGCCCGCGCTGCGGTAGGCGGGGCGCCACTCGGCGAGCTGCTGCTGGATGACCTCGTCGAGGTCGAAGGAGACGGCGGAGCCGGTGCGCGGGTCGCGGGCGTTGGTCAGGAGGCGTTGCACGACGTCCGTGAGGCGTTCCACCTGGGCCAGGGCGATCGTCGCCTCCTCCTTCACCGTGTCGGGGTCGTCGGTGAGGGTGATCTCCTCCAGGCGCATCGAGAGCGCCGTGAGGGGGGTGCGGAGCTGGTGGGAGGCGTCGGCGGCGAGGCGGCGCTCGGCGGTGAGCATGCGGGCGATACGTTCCGCGGAGGAGTCCAGGACATCGGCGACCCGGTCCAGTTCGGGGACGCCGTACCGCTTGTGGCGGGGGCGGGGGTCGCCCGAGCCGAGGCGTTCGGCGGTCTCCGCGAGGTCGGTGAGGGGGGAGGCCAGTTTGTTCGCCTGGCGGATGGCCAGCAGGACCGCCGCGACGACCGCGAGCAGCGCCACCAGGCCGATGATCAGCAGGGTGCGGCCGACCTCGCGGGTGATCGTGGAGCGGGGCTCCTCGACCCGGACGGTCTCGCCGCTCTCCCCCCGCTCCTCGGCGTGGATGACCTCACCGCCGGGCTTGGTGCCGACCTCGATCGTCTCCCGCCCGGGGATGGTGATCACGGCATAGCGGTCCTGCGTGACCTGGTCGCGCAGGATCTCCGAGGTGACGTCCTCGGAGCTGAGCAGCCGGCTGTCCACGATGCCGACCAGCCGCACCGCCTCGGAGTCCACCCGCTCCTGGGCGCTGTTGCTGATCGTGCGGCTCTCGACGATCACGAGGGAGACGCCGAACACGGCGATCACCACGAGCACGACGGCGAGGGTGGACTGGATGAGACGGCGACGCACAGGGCCCTCCGGACAGTGACTTCTCGAGGCCGGTGCATGCACCCACCTCAGGGGCGCGGGGCCCTGGCATCATGCGGCTCCGCCGCGATGGGGGTCCCCCCGCTCGAGCGAAGCCGAGAGTGGGGGGAGCGACCAGCCACGGTCAGTCCGCACCCGACCACGCGGCCCGAGGCCTCCTAGCTCTTCTCGAACCGGAAGCCCACCCCGCGCACGGTGGCGATGTAGCGGGGGTTCGCCGCGTCGTCGCCGAGCTTCTTGCGCAGCCAGGAGATGTGCATGTCGAGGGTCTTGGTGGACGACCACCACGTGGTGTCCCAGACCTCGCGCATCAGCTGGTCGCGGGTGACGACCCGCCCCGCGTCGCGCACGAGGACCCGCAGCAGGTCGAACTCCTTCGCCGTCAGCTGCAGTTCCTCGTCGCCCATCCAGGCGCGGTGCGACTCGACGTCGATGCGCACCCCGTGGGTGGCGGGCGGCTGCGCGGGCTCGGCGGCACCGCGCCGCAGCAGGGCCCGTACGCGGGCGAGGAGTTCGGCGAGCCGGAAGGGCTTGGTGACGTAGTCGTCCGCGCCCGCGTCGAGACCGACGACGGTGTCCACCTCGTCGGCGCGCGCGGTCAGGATGAGGATCGGCACGGCGTGTCCCTCGGAGCGCAGTCGGCGGGCGACCTCGAGGCCGTCCATGCCGGGCAGGCCGAGGTCCAGCACGACCAGGTCGACGCCGCCCTGCATCCCGGCGTCGAGTGCGGCCGGTCCGTCCTCACGCACCTCGACCTCGTACCCTTCCCGGCGCAGTGCGCGGGCCAGCGGCTCCGAGATGGACGCGTCGTCCTCGGCGAGCAGTACACGGGTCATGAGCTGATGGTAGACCGCGGGGGGCACGGCCCGAAGTGTGATCGGCGGTGCGGTTTCTTACCCAGGGACATGCCGGACAATCGGCCCGCCACGCCGGAGGGAATCTTGGTACGTACCTACGGTCGACGGGTGGCAAGATAGTGCACACCTTCGAAACCCTGCCGCGGTTCCTTGATCACCTGTGATCTGCACCTCAAACCCATTCATTTCCGACACTCTCCTGACGTATGGTGAAACAACGCCTGTAGCACCGTGGCGACCTTTGGCGCACCTGACGCCGAAGGTCTCTTTTGTGTGCGGGCCGGTGCGGGGCACGCTCCCTCCGGCCTTGAAAGGAATGACCTCTGGCCGGGCCTCTGCTCACGCGACGCGCGTAGAGGCGTGGATCCCGGTGGTCGCCGTCCACCGCCCCGCGATCCGGGGCGGACTCCCCGAGGGCCGCTCGAGCAGCGCGTCCCGACCAGCAAGGAACGACCATGGCGTCCAGCCTGACGAAGGACTCGGTCCGTCCGGGCACCCCCGGCTCCGGGAAGACCTTCTTCGGCCACCCCCGCGGACTGGCCACCCTCTTCATGACCGAGATGTGGGAGCGTTTCTCCTACTACGGCATGAAGGCCCTGCTCCCGCTGTACCTGGTGGCCCCGGGCGGCCTGCACCTGAGCGCGGCCACCGCGACCGCGATCTACTCGGTGTACCTGTCGCTCGTGTACCTGCTCGCCCTCCCCGGCGGCTGGTTCGCGGACCGCGTCCTCGGCCCCCGCAAGACCGTCGCCGTCGCCGGCGCGATCATCATGCTCGGCCACCTCACCCTGGCCCTGCCGAGCGCCGGCACCTTCTACGCGGGCCTCGGGCTCGTCGCGGTCGGCTCCGGTCTGCTGAAGGCCAACATCTCCACCATGGTCGGCCACCTCTACGAGGGCCCGGACGACCCGCGCCGCGACGGTGGCTTCACCGTCTTCTACATCGGCATCAACCTCGGCGCCTTCGCCGCCCCGTTGGTCATCGGCACCGTCGGCGAGAACGTCAACTGGCACCTGGGCTTCGCCCTCGCCGCCCTCGGTATGGCGCTCGGCCTCGTCCAGTTCCTGCTCGGCAGCCGTCACCTGAGCTCCCGCTCGGACGTCGTGCCGACCCCGATGACCGCCGCCGAGAAGTCCGCGACCCTGCGCAAGGCCGGTCTGTGGGCCGCCGTCGCCGCCGTCTTCTACACGGTCGTCGTCGTCACCGGCCACTACACCCTGAACTGGCTGCTGGTGCCGATCACCGTCGCCGGTCTGGTCATCCCGGTCATGGTCATCGGCCGCATCAAGCGGGACAAGGACCTCGACCGCGCCGAGCAGTCGAAGATGTCCGCGTACATCTGGTTCTTCGTGGCCGCGGCCGTGTTCTGGATGATCTACGACCAGGGCGGTTCGACCGTGTCCCTGTTCGCGGACTCCTCCGCCGACAACACGGTCTTCGGCTGGGAGTTCCCGGTCTCCTGGTACCAGTCGGTCAACCCGGTCATGATCATGGCGCTGGCGCCGGTCTTCGCCTGGGCCTGGCTGGCGCTGGCACGGCGCGGCAAGGAGCCGAGCACCGCGGTGAAGTTCGCGATGGGCCTGGTCCTGATCGGCGCGTCCTTCTTCCTCTTCCTCGCCCCGCTGGCGATCGCCGACGGCGGTCACAAGGCGGCCGCGATGTGGCTGGTGGCCATCTACTTCGTCCAGACCGTGGGTGAGCTGACGCTGTCGCCCGTGGGTCTGTCGGTCACCACGAAGATGGCGCCCGCGAAGTACGCCTCGCAGATGATGGGTGTCTGGTTCCTCGCGGTCACCGCGGGTGACGCGACCACGGGGCTGCTGTCCATCGCCGGGGTCGACCTGAACAGGACGGGGATCGTCGGTCTGCAGGCGGCGCTTGCGGTGATCGCCGGTGCGGCTGTGTGGATGTACCGGAAGAGGGTTCGGGAGCTCATGGGGGACGTTCACTGATCGTCTTCTGACTGAGGGCCACCTCGTTCTTTGAACGGGGTGGCCCTCTTGTACTGCTCTACCGCACATGCCTTCTTCCCGGCATGAAGGTGAAGACCGCCGCGCCCAGGAGGACTGCCGTGCCGGCCACCAGGCCCAGGGCCTTCAGGGAGGCGTGGTTCTCGGCGCCCGTTTCCGCGAGGCCGCCGCTGGTCGACGTACTCGACGAGGATGAACCGCCGGAGGCTCCGCTCGCCTGTTCGTCGGTGTCGAGGGTGAGGGAGACGGCCGTGCTGTCGGGGGTGCAGGTGGTGGTCGTGCCCATGGCCTCGATGGTGAGGACGCCCGGGGAGAGCGTGGACTCGCCGGTCGCGCCGGGCTTGTAGGTGCCCACCAGGTCCGGGATCTCGATCGGGTCGCCCTGCGGGATCGCCTCGGCGTTCAGCGGGCCCTCCACCTTCACCGAGCCCGAGTCGGCGCCGCCCAGCACGACCTGCATGGTCGGCTTCACCTTGCCGGCCGGGATGTCGATCGGGCTGTCCATCACCGACTTCTTGAACTGCACGGTGAGGTCGTAACTCCCGCCGTCCTTCTTGGCGTTGATCTGGATCGGAGAGGTCGCCTTCTTCACCCCGAGCGGAGAGTCGCACGTGTAGGGGATGTCCACGACCTTGCCGGTGAAGTCGGTCTGGCCGTCGGCGTCACCGGTCGCGCTCGCCGACGCGCTGGGCGATTCGGATGTGCCGGCGGACGCACTGGCGGATGCGCTGGCCGACGGGGACTGGCTCCCGCTCCCCGACGGGTCGGGCGACGCGCTCGAACTGCCGTCCCCCGCCGTCACCGTGATCGTCGCGGCCGACTGGACCGTCTCCGACGGGGTGCAGGTGGTGTTCGTCCCCAGCGCGTTGACGACGTACGCGTCCGGCGTCAACGTCACCTGGCCCGCCGCCGTCAGCTTCAGTGTGCCCTTCATGTCGGACAGCACCATGTCGCCGCCCTTGGGGATCGCCGGGTTCTCACGCGGGCCGGTCATCGCGATGTCCGTGCTCTGTGCGCCGGCCGCCTTCAGGGTGCCGGACGGCTGGACCGAGTTCGCGGGCAGGTCGATGATGTCGGGGTTCTTCGACGCGGCCTGAGTGAACTTCCAGACGACGTCGACGGTGTCGCCGACCTTCGCCGTGGCCGGTGCGGTGATGTCGACCTTGGTCGTGCCGTCGATCTCCGGCAGGCCCACACCCGAGGGCGGCACACAGTGGGTGGCGTAGGAGACCTCGGCGGCCTGGGCCTGCCCCGCGGTCACGCCGAGCAGCGCGGCGGCCCCGGCGAGCAGGACGGCGGCGCCCGCCGCCGCGCTCCTCCGTCCGGCCCCGCGCGGGGGTGGTACGGCTCTCTCACTCACTTGGTTCCCTTCCTGCCGGGAGTCGAGGACTCGTCGGGTGGTCGTCGTGCGGTGCGGAGAGCCGGCCCGCCGTGGCCGGACTCGTGTCCGGCGTGAACCACGGCAGGGTCGCGGAGGTACTGGCCGGGACCGGTGAGGGGTCCTCGGCGCCGTAGCCGTCGGGTCCCTGCCCCTCGGGTCCGTGTCGGTCGCGTCCGTGTCGGTCGGGTCCGTGTCGGCCGAGTCGGTGCGCACGAGGCGTTCGGCGTCGTCCCTGGCGGGTCCGTGGCCGTACCCGGTCCACCACCGCCATCCCGATCCGGAAAACCGCCGCCGGCACCACCAGGCAGAGCAGGATCCAGAACAGGGTCACGCCCCAGGGCCGGCCCACGCCCCACGGCTGCTCCGCGAGGACCTTGCCGCCGTACTTCAGGGAGACGGTGTAGTCGCCGTGGGCGCCCGCGGAGAGTTCGACGGGCAGCTTCACGCGCGCCTTCCCGCCGGGCGCGATCGTGCCGCGCCACTGCCGCTCGTCCCACTGCGGGGCGAACACCCCGTGCGCGGTGCCGACCTGGAACACCGGGTCCTTCACGGTGGTGGTGCCGAGGTTGCCGACGGTGAGGACGAGCGTGCGGGAGGGCGGCGCGCCGAACCAGGTGAGCAGCCCGCTGGACCCTTCGAGGCGGGTGTCCGTGAGGATCGCGAGCCGTCCCGTGGACGGCTCGGCGGGCAGCGGTTCGACGGCGTGCCCGGCCACCTCGAAGACGACGTCGGTCTGCGTCTTCGTGCCGGTCGCGGTGGCCACGTGCACCACGCAGGGGCAGGGCACGGGCGGCTCGGCCACCGGGAGCGCGCGGGTGAAGCGGCCCTCGCCGTCGGTGGTGACGGCACGGCCGTCGGCGTTGGCGCAGGAGTTGGTGCCGCCGATCACCCCTCGGGCCGGGGTGGCCTGACCGCAGATCAGCAGCATCAGCAGGGTGCGCGGCCGCCAGCCGCCGCCGCTGACGGTGAGTGAGGCGCCGGTTCCGGCCTGGGCTGTGGAGAGGGTGACGGTGGGTTTGCCGGCCGCCGTCGCCGTGCCCGTGAGCGGGAAGGGGAGCAGGAGCAGGGACAGGGACAGGAGGAGAGCGAGAAGGACCGGTGCGGAGGCCCGGAGTCTGCCGTTCACGTATCCGTCCCCCTCGCATCGGCCTCGCGCCTACGACGTCGTACGACCGCCAGGGCCCCCGCCCCCACGGACAGCGCGCCCGCGGCCGCGCCTGCCGCGTCCCACGGCACGAACCTCGCCTCGGCGTCGCCGGTGGCGCGTGCGGCGCCGGGGGCGGTGACCGTGAGGCGCACGGTCACCGCGTCCAGGGCGGGGCGGTCGGGCCACGGCTCGTCGAGCCGCAGCCGGCGGCCCGGCGGCAGCCGGACGGGCAGGGTGCGCGGGGCGCGCTCCAGTACGGTGCCGAGGACACCGTCCGCGCGCACCGCGAGCCGGGGGACGAGGTCCGTCGTCCCCCGGTTGACCAGCTCGTACGTGATCCGGTCACCGTGCACGGCCACGTGCTCGACGGTCAGCGCGGACAGCGCCGGGCCGCCGACCCGCACCAGCAGCGGCACGGTGAACTGCCGTCCCGTGGACGCCCGTACGACGATCGCACCGGAGCGGGCGCCCGGGGGCGTGTCCGCCGGGAGCTTCACCGTGAACGGCACCTCGGCCCGGGTACGGGCGGGTACCTCCACGGCCGTCTCGGCGAAGGCCAGCGGGAGACCGCCGAGGCCGGTGCCGCGCAGACGTACGGTGAGCGGCCGGGTGCCCCGGTTGGTGACGGCGACCGTGTCCTGGAGCACCACGCCGGGTGCGCCCTCCGCGTAGAAGGAGGGCCGTCCGCCACCGGAGGGCGCGGCCGACCAGCCGCCGCCGGCGGTGGCGGCAGCGGCAGGAGCGGCAGGAGCGGCGGCCACGAGCAGGGGCAGCGACAGGGGCAGGGGCAGGGGCAGGATCAGCAGCAGGGCCCGGGCGGCACGGGTGGCACGGGCGGTGCGTGCGTACGGCATCGGCGGCTCCGGTGGCGAGGGGTGGGCGTGACGGCGGTCAGCGGGGCTGCTGGTTCCGCCGGGTCAGCCACAGGACGCCTGCCGCACCGGCGAGCAGGACGGTTCCGCCGAGGGTGCCGAGGGCGATCGCCGAGTCCTCGGGCCCGGTCTGCGGGAGTTCGTCGCCGCTCCCCCCGTCACTGCTGCTCCCTCCGCTTCCGCCGCCCGACGCGGTCACGTCGAGGGTGAGGGAGGGGCCGGGGCTGTTGGTGGGAGTGCAGGTGGTGGTCGTACCGAGCGCCTTGATGGTGAGGATCCCTGCCGTGAAGGTGACCTTGCCGGTCTCCTTCGGGGTGTACGTGCCGCTCAGGTCGTTGATCTTGATGGGGGTGTTCTCGGGGATCGCGGCCTGGTTGGCGGCGCCGGTGACGGTCATCGTGCCGCTGTCGGCACCGCCCAGCTTGATGGTGGCGCTCGGCTTCATCGAGCCCGCGCCGAGTTCGACGGGGCTGGAGGAGACGCCCTTCTGCCAGGACATGGTGATCTTGTAGCCGCTGCCGCTCTTGACGCCCTTGATGTCGATCGGCGAGACGGCGCTCTTGTCGCCGATGGGCGTCTTGCAGGAGTAGTTGACGTCGACGACCTCGGCCGTGGCCACGGGGGCCGACGCCCACACCGCCGCCCCGGCCAGTGCCGCGGCAGTCGCGAGCGCGGCGCTTCGCTTCCGGTTCGACACGGTCCCCTCATTCCTGCCAGTCGCCAGCCGGCCATTTCCTGACGAGCCATCAGATCGAGTCGTCAAGGTACGCCGGGCAGGTTGAGGAGGGAAGAGAAGGGGTGGGGTGGAGTTGTGGCGATCCGAAGGGAGCCCGGTGGACCCCGAGGGGAAGCTCGGTGGGCCCCGAGAGGAAGCTCGGTGGGCCCCGAGGGGAACTGGGGGCGCACCTCAGGCACGGGAGCTCGGGGCGCGCCTCAGGCACGGGAGCTCGGGGCGCGCCTCAGGCCGGGGAACTCCGGGCGGCCCTCAGGCCGGGGCGCCCAGTTCCGCCCAGACCGTCTTGCCGGCCAGGCCCGGCGTGCGGACGACGCCCCAGTCGAGGCAGAGGCGCTGGACGATGAACATGCCGTGGCCGCCGGGGCGGCCCGCGCGGTGCGGGGTGCGGGGGGCCGGCTGGCCGGTGCCGCGGTCGGAGACCTCGACGCGGATCACCTTCCTGTCGCAGCCCAGGACCATCCGCTCCGGCCCCTCGGCGTGCAGACAGGCGTTGGTGACCAGTTCGGAGACGACGAGCAGCACATCCTCCGCGGCGGCCCGCTGGTCCGCGGTGGCCGCGGGCAGCCAGCCCCACGCGTACAGCGCCTGCCGGGCGAAGTCGCGGGCCGCCGGGACGACGCCGCTGACGCCGTCGAAGCTCAGCCCGCGGACCTGGCGACCCGCAGACGCCCCGGAAGCGCCGCCGGCCTCCGGCTCCTGCTCCGGACCGCGGTCGCCCGGCGAGTAGGGCCGGGTGGTGCTCATCAGCGCTTCACCTCACCGATTCACCGGTTCTCCGGTTCACAATTCAACATTCACTTCAGCACGGAATGCCGTACGGAGTTCAGTACGTGGCGCGTCGGCGATTCCTTCGACCGTGCCGCCGACATGTTCAGGTCCAGGATGTCTCCTGCCCGGCGGAACCGACGGAACACCCCCCGTTCACATCGCGCGCGGCAGGGCGGAGATCTTCGGCCACCCCGGGCCGCGTCGGCCGCTCCCGGCCGTCTCAGCCGTCCTCGTCGGCGAGCGCTGACGCGAGGGTGTCGTGCACGGTGAAGACCGTGTCCGCCCCGGTGATCTGGAAGACCCGGGCCACCACGGACTGCATCCCCGCCAGATGGACCCCGCCCCCGGCCGCCTCCGCCTTCAGCCGGGCGCCGAGCAGGACGTTCAGCCCGGTGGAGTCGCAGAACTCCAGCCGTGAGCAGTCCACGACCAGCCTGCTGAACCCCCTGGAGAGGCAGTCCTCGAGTGGTTCACGCAACAGATCGGCGGTGTCGTGATCCAACTCACCCACGGGAGTCACGACGGCACTGGCGCCCTCTTCCCGCACCTCGACCAGAAGCCGGCCCGACTGTGCGCTGCCGACCGTCCCGCGGTCCATGCGTCTCTCTCCCGGGTTCGCTCACCGCTTGGTGATTACCTGGTGATTACCTGGCGATTACCTGCCGACAGCCTGCTGAATTCCCTGCCGGCCGCCCTCGAACACTACGCCTTCGTCACGCGCCCCAACACTCGAACAATCACGCACAAACGGACATAAGCCACCAATTCACACTTGCGGATGGCTCGGTGGAGCCGATAGGGCTAGTAAGGAACACGCAACCGACACGGCCGGCATTGGAGGCGCCGCACACCGTAGTGCGCTCACTGGCTTCGGCAGCCTTATGCCGAGAACGATGGAGGACATCATGTCACCGCGGCTCGACGCATCGCGTACCCCGACTGCGACGTCGACACCCTCACCGGTACAGGAACATCCGGATCCCATCGCGGAGCTCCCCGGGCCCCGTCGCCCCGACGAGACCCCTCCGTACGACGAGCTGATCCCCCCGCAGGAGGAGATCGGACGGATCGGCGCCGTCGACGCACGGGCCCTGTCCAAGACGTTGTTCGAGCGGCTGGAGTCCCTCGAGGAGGGCACGCCCGCATTCTCGTACGTCCGCAACACACTCGTCGAACTGAACCTCGCGCTCGTGAAGTTCGCCGCCTCCCGCTTCCGCTCGCGCAGCGAGCCGATGGAGGACATCGTCCAGGTCGGCACGATCGGCCTGATCAAGGCGATCGACCGGTTCGAACTGTCCCGGGGCGTCGAGTTCCCCACCTTCGCGATGCCGACGATCGTCGGCGAGATCAAGCGTTTCTTCCGTGACACGTCGTGGTCCGTGCGCGTCCCGCGCCGGCTCCAGGAGCTGCGGCTCGACCTGGCCAAGGCGGGCGACGAACTCGCCCAGAAGCTGGACCGCTCCCCCACCGTGGCAGAGCTGGCGGAACGTCTCGGCATCACGAACGACGAGGTCGTGGAGGGTATGGCGGCCGCCAACGCCTACACGGCGTCCTCCCTGGACGCCCAGCCCGAGGAGGACGACGCGGAGGGCGCCCTCGCCGACCGCATCGGCTACGAGGACCATGGGCTCGAAGGCATCGAGTACGTCGAGTCGTTGAAGCCCATGATCGCCGAACTCCCGCCGCGCGAACGCCAGATCCTCTCCCTCCGCTTCGTCGCGGGCATGACCCAGTCGGAGATCGGCGACGAGCTGGGGATCTCACAGATGCATGTGTCACGGCTGCTGTCGCGGACGCTGGTGCGACTGCGGAAGGGCCTGACGGTCGAGGAGTAGTCCGCCCTCGCCGGGGGCGGCCCCCTCACGAAGGGCCGCGACCACGCCGCGGCCCTTCCCCTTACCCCCGGAAACCTCCCCACGACCCCCCTCTCGCCACTAGGGTCACCCCCACCCCAGACTGACCAGTACGTCAGCAACGGCGAGGAGGCGGATCGTGGTCCGTGCGGATGGAGAGAGCGGCGGGGATCCGACCGCGTCCGGTGACCCCGATGCTTCCGGTGACTCCGACGCCCGCCTGACGGACCTGCTGCGCGGCGCGCCCGCCCGGGCCTACCCGGCGCTGCGCGCCCTCCGCACCCGCCACGAACCCGCCGTCCTGGCCTACGCCCGCCTCTGTACGACGAGCGAGCCGGCCGCGCGTCGACTGGCGGCGGAGGCGTTCACCCTCACGGCCCGCGAGACCGCGCGCGGCAGCGAACCGGGCGGCGCCTGGCGGCACCGGCTTCTGCTGCGGGCGGGACGGGTGGCGGCGGACTGGGCGGGGGACGACCGGGCGAGCGGCCTGGACGCGGGCCTGCTCCTGGTCCTCAACACGGCTCCGGCCCCTGGCGGCCCATTCCCTCCCCTGCTGACCGCCTTCCACTCCCTCCCGCCCCGCGCGCAGGGCCTGATCTGGTACGCGGTGGTGGAGCGGGAGGAGCCGGCCCGCGTCGCCGTACTCCTCGGCCTGACCCCCGAGGACGTGACGTACGGAACGGCTTCCGCCCTGCACACCCTGGCTCACACCGCTCTGCGCCGGCGCCTGGCCGCGTCGGACGACCCCCGCTGCGGGGACTTCCGGCGGCTGATCGAGGAGGCCGTACGACCGGAGGGCGCCCGGCGCAGCCCCGACCTGGAGGCCCACCGGGCGCACTGCCCGCACTGCGCGACGGCGTACGAGGAACAGCGCGCGCTGCGGGACGCGCCGCGCACGGCGCTCGCGGAGGGGTTGTTGCCGTGGGCCGGGACGGCGTACGTGAGGGAGGAACGGGAGCGGGAGCCGACTGCTGGGGCGACGGCGCCGGTACGACGACTCCCGCGCCGCCGGTTGCTCCTGGCCTCGGCAGTGGCAGTCGTGGCGCTGACACCCCTGTGGCTGGCCCTCATCCCCTCGGACGACACGGAGGCCCCGACGGGTGCGGCCGTGGCAGCCCCGTCGACGGCCCCTCAGGTGACGGTGACGACGACGGTGTCGGCGCCTGCGCCCACCCCCACCCCGAGCACCAAGTCCCCGTCGCCGAGCGCGAGTCCCTCCCCTTCACGTACCAGCACACCGCCGAAACCGACCCCGTCCCCCTCTCCGACACGGGCGCCGGGCGGGACGTACGCCCAGGTCGTGAACGTCGCCACGGGCCGCTGCCTGGAGGTGGCGGGCGACTTCGACAACGGCACGGACGTGGTGACGGTCCCCTGCTCGTCCTCCCCGAGTCAGCGCTGGCGGGTGGACGCCGACCGCGGAGTCCTCCAGTCGGCCGCCGACACCGACTTCTGCCTGGACAGCCGGGGCTCCGTGGACAACGGGGTCGGCGTCTGGCAGTGCGCCTCGGTGGAAGGACGCAACGGCGACAACCTCCGCTTCACGGTGGACACCGACGGGACGATCCGCCCGAAGATCGCGCTCCTGACGGGGCTGACGGCGGACCCGGGCGGCGGGGTGTCCCTGGAGCCGCTGGACGGGGCCGGGGACGGGGACGGGGACCAGCGATGGCGGGCGGGGGCGCAGTGACCCCGCCCGCGTGTGTACAGAGCAACTCACGCTAAACGAAAAGCAGTTGGCCCCCGTCCCCCGCGCTGCGAGAATCCGCGCGTCCGGGGAAGGGGATGCATTGGCCGTATTCGTGTGCGCGCGGTGTGATGCCGTACTGACAGCGTCTGTCTCGCAGGTCGCGCTTCCCCCCGCACGCGCACTGGACGTACGGGCACGACATGCTTCCGCCGCTCATGGAACCGGGGACGTACGCCGTCGAACCCGAGCCGTCCGGGTGGCCGCGGAAGCCGTGGAGCGAGATCGGGGAGGACGAGGCGGAAGCACGGGGGGTGTTCGCGCGCGTCGGCCACGGTCTTTCCTTCGGTGCGGCGGGGGCCGTGGTCCTCGCCCCGGGGGACAGTCGCGGCATGGCTCTCATCCCCGGGCGGCTCGACGGCTACTGCCTGGGCCTCGACGGGCGCGACGGACCGAACCTGGCGTGCACCCGCTGCGGGCAGGCGGTGGCGACCCGCGTCGACGACTGCTCGCTGTGGCAGGCGGTGTGGCTCGCCCCCGACGCCGTACGACGGCTTCCCGACGACGGGCCGGATACACGGCCGGACGACTGGGACACCCTCGTGAGCGAGCGGCGGAGTACTCCGCCCATAGAGCAGCTCGGGTACTGGCACCCGAAGTGGGAAGCGGCCGTCGGTGCGGCGCTCGCCCATCTGCTGGTGGCCTCGGGCGGTGCTCCCGTCGGCCTGCCCGACGGGCTTCTCACCGACCTCTTCGGCCGTGCGCTGGACGCCCATCTCCCCAAGGGGCCTCCGGTGAAACGGCTCGCCCTCGGCGGGCCGACGCTCACCCGTCCCGACGCCGACATCCTCCTCGTTCCGGTCCATCCGCAGACCGGCGACACCTGGTCACCGCCCTCCGGAACCGCGGCTGCCGTCGTTCCCCTCTCCGCCGACGTCTGGATGCACCTCGCCCTCCCGCAGGAGCAGGTGCCGCCGATTCCGGTGACCGGTGGCATGCCCAGTGGTGTCCTGCGCGACGATCCACTGCCGCTGCGCCCGTACCGCCTGTTCGACCCCGACTCACGCGTGTTCCTCGACACGCTGGCCCGGCTCCCCGCCGTACGTCAGCCCTGGTTGCGCGAGATCTTCGACCGCGCGACCGGGCGGCCGTAGGGTCGCCCGGCCCGAGTCGCGCGCCCCTCAGACCACCCGTACGCCCTCAGACCACCCGTACGCCCCTCCGCCACACGCCCGACACCAGCGGCACCCCCGGCCGGTAGGCCAGGTGGACGTGGCTCGGGGCGTCGAGGAGGGTCAGGTCGGCGTAGGCGCCGGGGGTGAGGCGGCCTACATCGGTGCGGCGGAGGGCCGCCGCGCCGCCGGCTGTCGCCGACCAGACGGCCTCGTCCGGGGTCATGCCCATGTCCCGTACGGCCAGGGCGATGCAGAAGGGGAGGGAGGAGGTGAAGGACGAGCCCGGGTTGCAGTCCGTCGACAGGGCCACCGTCACGCCCGCGTCCAGGAGGCGGCGGGCGTTCGGCCACTGGGCGCGGGTCGAGAACTCGGCGCCGGGGAGGAGGGTGGCGACGGTCCGGCTGTTGGCCAGGGCGTCCACGTCCGCGTCCGTGAGGTGGGTGCAGTGGTCGGCGCTCGCCGCGTCGAGTTCGACGGCGAGTTGGACTCCGGGGCCGTGGGAGAGCTGGTTGGCGTGGATGCGGGGGTGCATGCCCTTCTCCCTGCCTGCGGTGAGGATCGCGCGGGCCTGGTCGCCGTCGAAGGCGCCCTTCTCGCAGAAGACGTCGATCCAGCGGGCGTACGGCGCGCAGGCGTCGAGCATCTCGCCGGTGACCAGGGCCACGTACGCGGCCGGGTCGTCGGCGAAGTCGGGGGAGACGATGTGGGCGCCGAGATAGGTGACCTCGTCGGTGTGCAGTGCGGCGATGCGCAGGGCGCGGGCCTCGTCGGCGACCGTCAGGCCGTAGCCGGACTTGGTCTCGAAGGTGGTCGTGCCCTGGTGGAGGGCCTCGGAGAGGTAACGGGTGAGGTTCGCCTCGAGTTCCTCGTCGCTCGCGGCGCGGGTGGCGGCGACCGTGGTGCGGATGCCGCCCGCCGTGTAGCCGCGGCCGGACATCCGGGCGTTGAACTCCTCGGTGCGGTCGCCCGCGAAGACGAGGTGGGAGTGGGAGTCGACGAAGCCGGGGAGGGCCGCCCGGCCGTCGGCGTCGACCCGATTGTCAGTGGCGGGTGCTTTGCTTGAGTCACCGGTCCACACGACGCGGTCGCCCTCGATGACGACGGCCGCGTTGTGGATCAGTCCGAGGGGGGATTCGAGGGAGGGGTCGTTGGTGACCAGGGCGGCGATGTTGGTGATGAGCGTGCTTGCGGTGCTCGCGGAGTGGGCGGGGCTGACGGTCGTCGCGTTGCTCATGGCGTCCTTGCTGGCCTGGTCGGCGGTGGGGTCGGCTTCGGGAGCGGAGGCGGGCCGCTCGGGTGGGCGGCCGGAGGTCATCCCCGCAGGGCTGCGACGGCGTCCGCGAGGGCTTTCGGCACATCCGGTACGAGAGTGTGAGCCCCGTCCCGTACGACGTGCCGGCCACCCACGACCGTATGCGACACGTCTGCTGCCGACGCAGCGAATACGGCGGTCTCGGCCCCGAGCCGCGGAAGCGGCCCTGCCGTTCTGACCGAGTCGAGTGCGATCGTCGTGAAGTCCGCGAGCGCACCGGGTTCCAGGGTGCCCGCGTCGTCCCTGCCGAGGGCCGCGTGGCCGTCGGCCGAGGCTGCCCGCAGGAGGGCCGCCGCCGTCCAGTGACCGCGGGTGCGGGTGCGCAGGCGCTCGTTCAGTTCCATCGCGCGGGCCTCCTCCAGGAGGTCGATCACGGCGTGGCTGTCGGAGCCGAGGGAGAGCGGTGAGCCCTCGTTCTGGAGGGCGACGGCCGGCCCGATGCCGTCCGCGAGGTCCCGCTCGGTCGTGGGGCACATGCACGTACCCGTGCCGCTGCCGCCGAGGAGGGAGATGTCCTCCGCGGTGAGGTGGGTGTTGTGGACGCCGGTGGTGCGCGGGCCGAGGACACCGTGCAGGGCGAGGAGCTGGGTCGGGGTGCAGCCGTGGACCTCGAGGCAGGCCTCGTTCTCGGCGGTCTGCTCGGAGAGATGGACGTGCAGTGGCGCCCCGCGCTCCTCGGCCCAGGCCGCCACGGTCGCCAACTGGTCGGCCGGCACGGCCCGTACGGAGTGGATCGCGGCTCCGATCCGTGCGTGATCCCGTTCCTTGAGAAGTGAACAGCGTTCGGCCCAGGTGTCCGCGCCGCCGTCGGAGAAGCGGAGCTGATGGGCGTTGGGGGGCTGTCCGAAGCCGGAGGAAAGGTAGGCGGTGTCGAGGAGGGTGATGCGGATACCGGCTTCGGCGGCGGCCTCGATCAGGGCCTCGCCCATCGCGTTGGGGTCGGCGTACGGGGTGCCGCCGGGGGCGTGGTGCACATAGTGGAACTCGCCCACGGCGGTGATCCCGGCCAGCGCCATCTCGGCGTACACCGCGCGCGCGAGGGCGTGGTAGGTGTCGGGGGTCAGCCGGTCCGCGACGGAGTACATGATCTCGCGCCAGGTCCAGAAGGTGCCGGAGCCGACCTGGACGGTACCGCGCAGGGCGCGGTGGAAGGCGTGCGAGTGGGCGTTCGCCAGGCCGGGGAGGGTGAGGCCGCGCAGGATCTCGGCGCCCGGGGGCGGGGCGTCGACGCCCTTGCGGACGGCGGTGACGCGGCCGTCCGTGACGTCGAGGGCGACGCCCGGCTCCACCTGCGGGTCGAGCCAGGCGTGCTCCAGCCAGTAGGTCCGTGTCCGCTGCGTGGAGGTCACCTGCGGACCAGTCCTTCCAGTACGTCGGCGAGGGCGTGCACCCCGGCCACGCAGTCGTCCTCGGCGGCGAACTCGGCCGGGGAGTGCGAGACGCCCGTGGGGTTGCGCACGAACAGCATGGCGGTCGGGACGCGTCCGGAGAGGATCCCGGCGTCGTGTCCGGCGCCCGTGCCGAGGACGGGGACCTTGAGGTCGGTGTCCTGGCCGAGGATGCGGGCGAGTTCGTCGCGCAGGGCGTGGTCGAACTCGACGACCGGGGTGAAGGACTCACGGACCACGTCGAGGTCGACGCCGTGTGCCTCGGCGTAGGCGCGGGCCGCCTTCTCCACACCGCCGACGACGGTGTCGAGGGTGGCCTGGTCCTCGGCGCGGGAGTCGAGCCAGCCGCGCACCAGGGAGGGGACGGCGTTGACCCCGTTCGGCTCGACGGAGATCTTGCCGAAGGTGGCGACGGCACCGGCGAGTTCGGCCTCGCGGCGGGCGGCGAGGACCGTCTCGGCGTACGACAGCATCGGGTCGTGACGGTCGACGAGCCGGGTGGTGCCGGCGTGGTTGGCCTCGCCGCGGAAGTCGAACCGCCAGCGGCCGTGCGGCCAGATGGCGCTGGCGATGCCGACCGGGTCGCCGGACAGGTCCAGCGCGCGGCCCTGTTCGACGTGCAACTCGACGAACGCGCCGATGCGGGCCAGCCGCTCCGGGTCGGGGCCGATGGCCTCGGAGTCGTACCCGGCGGCCTCCATGGCCTGCGGGAGAGTGATCCCGTCGCCGTCGGTGAGCCGGTGCGCCTGCTCCACGGTGAGCTGTCCGGCGGTGAGCCGGGAGCCGACGCAGGCGAGACCGAAGCGGGCGCCTTCCTCGTCACCGAAGTTGACGATGGCGAGCGGCTTGGCGAACTCGACCTCTCTGGCACGGAGTTCGTCGAGCGCGGCGAAGGACGACACCACCCCGAGCGGCCCGTCGAAGGCCCCGCCGTCCGGCACGGAGTCGAGATGCGACCCGGTGACGACGGCGTCCCCGGCGGCCGGATCGCCGAGCCACGCCCACTGGTTCCCGTTCCGGTCCACCTCGTAGGCGAGTCCGCGCGCCTCGGCCTGGCCCTTGAACCAGGCCCGGCAGTCGGCGTCGGCGGGCGTCCATGCGAACCGGCGGTACCCGCCGGAATCGGAGTGCCGCCCGAAGGGAAGCAGCTCACGCCACATCTCCTGGAAGGAGGCCGCAGCCGGTACAGGCTGCCAGCAGTCCTTCCCCAGCGCGGAACCGGTGGGCACAGCCGAACCAGGCTGTGGGCAGTCCTTCCCCAGCGCGGAACCGGTGGGCACAGCCGAACCAGGCTGTGGGCAGTCGTTCCGCAGGGCGGAACGGGTGGGCACAGCCGAACCCGCACCCGGCGACGAGAGCTCAGCCCCCACCGGAGAGTCCTCGCTTCGGCTCACGCGTCGTCACCCTCCCGCATCGGCACCCGCACGCCCCGCTCGTCGGCGACGGTCTCCGCGATGTCGTAGCCGGCGTCGACATGGCGGATGACGCCCATGCCGGGGTCGTTGGTCAGGACGCGGCGGATCTTCTCGCCGCCGAGCTTCGTGCCGTCGGCGACCGTCACCTGACCGGCGTGGATGGAGCGGCCCATGCCGACGCCGCCGCCGTGGTGGAGGGAGACCCAGGAAGCGCCGGAGGCCACGTTCACCATGGCGTTGAGCAGCGGCCAGTCGGCGATCGCGTCGGAGCCGTCGAGCATGGCCTCGGTCTCGCGGTACGGGGAGGCGACGGAGCCGCAGTCGAGGTGGTCGCGGCCGATGGCCAGCGGGGCCGCCAGCTCGCCGCTCGCCACCATGTCGTTGAAGCGCTCGCCGGCCTTGTCGCGCTCGCCGTAGCCGAGCCAGCAGATCCGGGCGGGCAGGCCCTGGAAGTGGACCCTCTCCCCCGCCATCTTGATCCAGCGGGCGAGGGACTCGTTCTCGGGGAAGAGGTCGAGGATCGCCTTGTCGGTCTTGGCGATGTCGGCGGGGTCGCCGGACAGGGCCGCCCAGCGGAAGGGGCCCTTGCCCTCGCAGAACAGGGGGCGGATGTAGGCGGGGACGAAGCCGGGGAAGGCGAACGCCCGCTCGTAGCCGGCCAGTTGTGCCTCGCCACGGATCGAGTTGCCGTAGTCGAAGACCTCCGCGCCGGCGTCCATGAAGCCGACCATGGCCTCCACATGGCGGGCCATCGACTCACGCGCACGCGTGGTGAAGCCGGCCGGGTCCTTGGCGGCCGCGTCCGCCATGTCCTCGAAGGCCACCCCGACCGGCAGGTACGCCAGCGGGTCGTGGGCGGAGGTCTGGTCGGTGACGATGTCGATGGGGGCGCCCATCGCGAGGAGCTGCGGGACCAGGTCGGCGGCGTTGCCGAGGACGCCGATGGACAGGGGGCGGCGGGCGTCACGGGCCTCGACGGCCAGCTGGAGGGCATGGTCGAGGGAGTCGGCCCTGACGTCCAGGTAGCGGTGCTCGATGCGGCGCTCGATGGCGCGCGGGTCGCAGTCGACGCAGATCGCGACACCATCGTTCATGGTGACGGCGAGGGGCTGGGCCCCGCCCATGCCGCCGAGGCCGGCGGTGAGGGTGATGGTCCCGGCGAGGGTGCCGCCGAACTTCTTCGCGGCGACGGCGGCGAAGGTCTCGTAGGTGCCCTGGAGGATGCCCTGGGTGCCGATGTAGATCCAGGAACCGGCGGTCATCTGGCCGTACATGGTCAGGCCGAGGGCCTCCAGGCGGCGGAACTCCTCCCAGTTGGCCCAGTCGCCGACAAGGTTGGAGTTGGCGATGAGGACGCGCGGGGCCCACTCGTGGGTCTGCATGACGCCGACGGGGCGGCCGGACTGGACGAGCATCGTCTCGTCCTGCTTCAGCCCTTTCAGCGTCCGCACCATGGCGTCGAAGGAGCGCCAGTCGCGGGCCGCCTTGCCGGTGCCGCCGTAGACGACGAGCTTGTCGGGGTGTTCGGCGACCTCGGGGTCGAGGTTGTTCTGCAGCATCCGCAGGGCGGCTTCCTGCTGCCATCCCAGGGCGCTCAGTTCCGTACCGCGTGGCGCTCGTACGGGGCGGGGTCCTGACATGGTCTGCCTCCTTGCGGATGGTTCGTCCCGACGGACTGTTGCTCTCTCTATTCACATCCTGAACCCCTGAATAGAGCTAGTCAATACGGCAGGCGTCCATGCGGCGGCACCCGGAAAGGGCGCGAAACCCGGAAAGGGACGGACGGGACGCAAGAGAAGGGACGGGCGGGACGCAAGAGAGGGACAGGAGAGGGACGCGCGACGCGAAGGGAGGGGCGCGCGGAGTCTCGTTCACCACCCCGGGCGGCCGCGCGCGCCGTTGACGTAAACCGTGGCCAGAGTGTTGATAGGGACGCATGGGGCGTCGCACCCCTAAACGGGGCCAGCCGACCCACCCTAGTCAGTCGGCGGCATGTTCCGCCGGAAAATGCCGGATCGCTCACCCCTGGCGCATACGTTGCGTAGCGTCTCCCTCACTCATCCGAACCGCGGGCGGGAGGGGAGTCGAACGGTGCCCGGAATCGACGAGTGCCTACTGGAGGCCATGCGGCTGCCCGGGGCCCGGGGAGCAGCGCTGGTCGACTGGACCAGCGGGCTGGCGCTGGGCGCCGTCGGGGATTTCCCGGGCGGCGACCACGAGGCGGCCGCGGCCGAGGCCGCCGAGGTCGCGCGGCTCACGGCCGAGCAGCGGGCGTTCGCCCCCGAGGGCTACGACGCCGGTCACGAGGGTGACGCGGAGGGGGCGGCCGATCCTCCGGTGGAGGACCTGATCATCAGCAACCGGGACAGTTACCACCTGCTGCGGTTCGTACCGACGTCCTTCGACAGCAGTGTCTTCCTGCACGTGTGGCTGGGCCGGTCGGACGGCAATCTCGCGCTGGCCCGGATCCGGCTGGGCGAGATGGCCGGACGGCTGGTGCTGGGATGACGCTCGTGGAGACGACACCGAAGGGCACGACCCCACCGCCCCGGCTGCCCGTGCGGGAGAGGTCGACGGCCCGGGAGGGGGGAGGCCGGCTGTCGCCCATGCTGAACCGGCTCGCCGCCGAGCGGGCCACCGGCGTCCTGGAGCGCGAGCGCGGCTCGCTCTACCTCGCCGAGGGCCGTGTGGTGCACGCCGAGAGCCCGCTCGCCCCGGGCCTCGACGTGCTCCTCCTGACCCACGGCACGCTCGACGGCGTCTCCTGGCAGCAGGCGCTGGACCGGGCCGACGCGGAGCACGGCGCGCTGCGGCTGCTCCTGGACGCCGACCGGATCCCGCGCGGCGCGCTGGAGCTGTGCCATCTGGCGGCGCTGTACGACGCGGCGTACTTCGCGCTCGCCCCCAGCAGCGCCCCCGGCCGCTTCCGTTACGGCGCCGGGCATCCGCTCGGCGGGCTGTGGCCGGTGCCGGTGGGCGCGCTGGAGCGCGAGACGCTGCGCCGCCGCGAGCTGCTGGACCGGCTGTGGCCGGACCCGCTGGCCGACGGGGCGCCGCTGGCGCGGGCCGAGGTGTTCGCCGCACCGGCGCCGACCGCGCGGCAGCGGGCCGTACTGGCGCTGGTGGACGGGGTGCGCACGGCGTCGGACATCGCCCGGGAGCTGGGCCGGCAGGCGTTCCACACCCTGGTGGACGTCCGCCGGCTGGCCGCGGCGGGTCTGTTGACCGCGCTGTTCCCGCCATCGCCGCCACCGCCGCCGCCCCCTCCGTACTTCCCGACGGGAGAGGCGGGAGCGGCGGGAGCACCGGGTACGGCGGGCGGCCCCGGCGGAACGGAGGCGCCGGGCTCAGCCGGTACGCCCCCCACCGCCCATCCCCCGCCAAGCACCTCTCTGCCCCGTGTCAACGATCCCGACATCACCTTGCTGAAGAGGCTCAGAGATGCGCTGGAGGCCCTTTGAGCGGCAGCGACCGCGCGACCGGCGGGGCGAGCTGATGGCCGCCGGGCCCGAGATCCTCGAGGAGCTCCGCCGGCTGCGGGCCCGGGTGCCGCAGTTGACGGGCGCGTTGGCGGCCGGAGTGGACGGCCTCGTCCTCGCCCACGACACGCCCGGCGTGGAGCCGGAGGGGGTGGCCGCGCTGACCGCCGCCGCCCTCGGCGTCGCCGTACGGCTGACGGACAGCACAGGCCAGGGCGATCTGCGCGAGCTGCTCGTGCGCGGGCGGTACGGCTATGTCGCCACGTACGCGGCGGGCGGCCACGCCGTGCTGACGGTGCTCGCACAGGACCGCGTCAACGTCGGCCGGCTGCACCTGGAGGGGCGCCGGGCCGCGGTCCGGATCGGGGAGCTCGTCGACGCGCACGAGGCGAAGGCGCGCGAGGAGCGGGCCCGCGAGCCGAAGGCGCTGCCCGCGAAACCGCCGGCGCAGCCCCCCGTGCGGACTCCGGCCAGGCCCGCCGCCGCACCCCTGTGGACCAGATCGGCGCGCGACACCACCACGGACGCGCGCACCACCACGGAAAGTCGAGAGGAACCGAGGAACACGTCATGGCCAACACCGAAACCGCACTGAAAGAGGCGCTCTCCTCCATCGAGGGCGCGACGGCCGCCGCGCTCGTCGACTACACCAGCGGCATGGCGCTGGGCACGATGGGCGGCAGCAAGAGCTTCGACCTGAACGTGGCCGCCGCCGGCAACACCGACGTGGTGCGCGCCAAGATGCGCACCATGGAGCACCTCGGGCTGAAGGCCCAGATCGAGGACATCCTGATCACGCTGTCCGACCAGTACCACCTGATCCGGCTGATCAGCGGGCGCGGCGGCAACGGGCTCTTCCTGTACCTCGTCCTGGACTCCAAGCGGGCCAACCTCGCGATGGCCCGCCACCAGCTCCGCAAGATCGAGGAGGACCTGGAGGTCTAGGACCTGCCCTGGGCCCGCCTCAAGGGGGCGCGGGGCTGCACCGCAGGTGACGCACTGGACCCAGCGGAGCGCTCAGGCGTAGGAGGGGGTGTGGCGGCGGGCTCCGCCCGGGGCCGCGTCGCCGGCCCCGAGGCCGGTGCCGCGGTACGCCTTGACGGCCTTTCCGGCCGGACGGCCGCCGTACCGGCCGAGCCAGTCGACGCGCACCCACAGCAGCGCGTCCCCGGCCCGCTCGCGCCGCCCGAGCCAGGCGGCCTTCAGCCGGAGCCCGGTGCCGCAGCCGGCGAGCAGCATGCCGACGGCGGCGGGCACGGCGAAGGAACTGCCCAGCGCGGCCGCGAAGGCGAGCAGCAGCCACCAGCGGTGGCCGCGTCGCCAGGTGCGGACGGTGACCGCCCGGTCCTGGAGCACATCGTGCTTGCCGGCCCGGGCGGCACCGCCCGCGAGCGCGGTGTAGCGCTTACGGCCGTACAGCGCCACCACGGCCGCCGCCACGATGAACAGCGCGGCCCCCGCCATGACCCCGATCCGGCGGCCGGTGAAACCGGACGGCAGGACGCCGACCCCCGCCGCGAACACCCCGCACCACCACAGCGGTGCGGCCCCGGCCCGTACGACGACGGCCACCCGGGCCAGCCCCTGACCTCCGCGTGCCACGTCCGCCTCCTCGTCACTCCGGCACAGTTGTCGTTGGCCGCTCAGACTAGAGAGCGAACGTGAGACGAGTCTGAGAGCAGCCCCTCCGGGGCTGACCCGGGCTACTCGACGAACAGCCCGCGGGCCGCCGCCCGTGCGTCGAACTCCTCCAGGCGGGCCTGCGCCTCGGGCAGGTCGTCGCACATGGCCTCCAGCAGGACCCGGCCCAGCAGCATCGGCGCGCACGCCGTGTCGAAGGCGAGCCCGGTGCCGACGGCGGCGGGCAGCAGCAGGTCGGAGACCTTGGCGACCGGCGCGAACGCGGAGTCGGCGACCGTGACGACGGTCAGCCCCGCCTCCTTCGCGAAGGTCAGCGCGTCCAGGACCTCGCGCGGATGCCGGGGCAGCGCGAAGCACAGCAGCGCGGTGGCACCGGCCCGTACGGCGGCGTCGATCCGGTCCTGGATCATCGTGCCGCCCTCGTTGAGCAGCCGTACGTCCGGGTGGACCTTGGCGGCGAAGTACGCGAAGCCGTACGCCTGGGAGGCGGCGGCCCGCAGGCCCAGCACCGGAAGGGGCCGCGAGGCGGCCAGCAGCCGCCCGGCCCTGTGCACCGGGCGCGGGTCGGCGAGCAGTTCGGCGAGATGCCGCAGGTTCTCGATCTCGGCCTCGACGGCCTGCTGGTACGCGTTGTACGACGCCGAGCCGGCCGGCTGTTCGGCGGGTGCGACCTCGCGCAGATGTCTGCGCAGGGCGGGGTAGCCGTCGAAGCCGAGGGCGACGGCGAACCGGGTCACGGAGGGCTGGCTGACCCCGGCCAGCTCGGCCAGTTCGACGCTGGAGAGGAACGGCACGTCGGCGGCGCGCCGCACCATGCTGTGGGCGATGCGCCGCTGGGTCGGCGTCAGCCGGTGCCCCTCGAAGAGCGCCTGCAGCCGTCCGGCGGGAGTGTCCACCACGCCCATGTCGGTCTCCGCACTCATGCCCCGCTCCCCCCTCGCACCATTCAGCTACCCAGCACTCTGCATGACTCCATACAGCCGGGCAAGCGGCCGAACCCGACTCCGGACAGGGGGGATACCCCCAGTGCGGCCCCGGCCCAGGCTCCCTACCGTGGATGTTCATGACGGGATGGGAGACCACCATGGACGCGCGCGACAGCGACCTGAAGAAGGAACTCGACGCCACTTTGCAGACCCGCAGGGAGCTGGGCGAGGAGTACGAGTCCGCGCTGGTGGACTCCTTCCTGGAGAAGGTCGAGCAGCGTATCGACGCCGCGGTGGAGCGCCGGGTGCGCCGGGGGTTCGCGGAGGCGCAGACGGCGACGGCCCGTGACTCCCGCTCCCCGAGGGCCACGGACTCCTGGGGGGAACGGTTCGGCTTCGGCATCGTGTCGCTGGTGCTGGCGGTCCCGCTGTCCGCGATCGGCGCGGGCACCGCGCATCTGCCCGGACTGATCGTCACCTGGCTGGGCATCGTCGGCGTCAACGCCGTCCAGGCCGCCCGCAGCAACCCCGGCCTGTTCCGGGGCCAACGCCGCGCATCCCAGGACAGCGACTGGGAGGGCTGACGTCGAAAACCGAAGACGGCCGCAACCATCAATTGAGAAACCACGACGGCGAGCAACCACATCCGCGAGAGCGGCGCCGGTTTAGGCGCAAAGGGGTGTGTGCGCGGGGACCGCCGCACCCCCGTTGCCGGGGGGCGGGACGACGGCGGTCCCCGCGAGGGACGCGGGCCGGGTCAGGCCGGGCTGCGCGTCCTAGGCGTCGGTGGAGGTCCGGGAGCCGCTCCGGAGGTCCGTGACGCCGTTCGGTTGCCGGCCTGGGCGGGGAGCCGCTCCCGCCCTGCCGACACCCACTAATGTGCCGGACCCGTGTTAAGCGTGTGCTGCGCGGACGTGACGCGCTCGTACCACTTCCGCGAAGTCCACCGCTTCGGTAGGTAAACGGAACTTCGGCTCCGGCACCGGCAGTTCACCGGACGTTCGCGGTCACTTACCGCCCTTGGCCAGGAAGGCCAGCAGGTCCTGACGGCTGACCACACCGGTGGGCTTGCCCTCGACGAGGACGATCGCGGCGTCCGCGTTGCCGAGCACGGACATCAGGTCGCCGACCGGTTCACCGGAGCCGACCTGCGGCAGCGGGGCGGACATGTGCTTCTCCAGCGGGTCGGAGAGGGAGGCCCGCTGGGTGAACAGCGCGTCGAGCAGCTCGCGTTCGACGACCGAGCCGACGACCTCCGCCGCCATGACGTCCGGGTGACCGGCGCCCGGCTTCACGATCGGCATCTGCGAGACGCCGTACTCGCGCAGCACCTCGATGGCCTGACCGACCGTCTCGTCCGGGTGCATGTGGACGAGGGAGGGCATGGCGCCGTGCTCCTTGTCGCTCAGGACGTCACCGACGCGGGCGGACGGGCCCTCGTCCTCCAGGAAGCCGTAGTCGGCCATCCACTCGTCGTTGAAGATCTTCGAGAGGTACCCGCGGCCGCTGTCCGGCAGCAGCACGACCACCACGTCGTCGGGCCCGAGCCGCTCGGCGACCCGCAGCGCGGCGACCACGGCCATGCCGCAGGAGCCGCCGACGAGGAGCCCCTCCTCCTTGGCCAGGCGGCGGGTCATCTGGAAGGAGTCCTTGTCGGAGACCGCGACGATCTCGTCGGCGACGGTCCGGTCGTAGGCGGTCGGCCAGAAGTCCTCACCGACGCCCTCGACCAGGTACGGCCGCCCGGAGCCGCCCGAGTAGACGGACCCCTCGGGGTCGGCGCCGACGACCTGGACGCGGCCGTCGCTGGCGTCCTTCAGATAGCGCCCGGTGCCGGAGATGGTCCCACCGGTGCCCACGCCCGCCACGAAGTGCGTGATCTTCCCTTCCGTCTGCTCCCACAGCTCCGGGCCGGTGGAGTGGTAGTGGGAGAGCGGGTTGTTGGGGTTGGAGTACTGGTCCGGCTTCCAGGCGCCGGGCGTCTCACGCACCAGCCGGTCGGAGACGTTGTAGTAGGAGTCCGGGTGCTCGGGGTCCACGGCGGTCGGGCAGACGACGACCTCCGCGCCGTACGCCCGCAGCACGTTGATCTTGTCGGTGCTCACCTTGTCGGGGCACACGAAGATGCACTTGTACCCCTTCTGCTGCGCCACGATGGCCAGCCCGACGCCGGTGTTCCCACTGGTCGGCTCGACGATCGTGCCGCCCGGCTTGAGCTCCCCGCTCTGCTCGGCGGCCTCGATCATGCGCAGGGCGATGCGGTCCTTCACGGAACCGCCCGGGTTGAAGTACTCGACCTTGGCCAGAACGGTGGCCTGGATGCCCTGGGTCACGCTGTTGAGCCTCACCAGCGGGGTGTTGCCGACGAGGCTGATCATCGAGTCGTGGAATCGCACCGTTGTCTCCGGTTGCTTGCAAAAACAGTGGTCGTAGTGGTTACGCCAGCCTACGGCCCGTCCGCGAGGTTCACTCCCCGTCGAGATTGGCCGACGGTCCGTACGGGGCAAGGAGTGGGTGTACGGACACGAGGAGGTGGCGTCGAGGCATGACGAGCATGTCGAGGGCGAGAGTGGCCCGGCGCATCGCGGCCGGCGCGGCCTACGGCGGCGGCGGTATCGGCCTGGCCGGTGCGGCGGTCGTGGGACTGCTGCTGGCGGAGGCGCGGCTGGCCCGGCGGCACGTGAACGGAGGCGGCGAGCACCCCCGGGTCCCGCACGCCGACGGTCGCTACGGCCGTACATACGACGCTCCCGGCGCCCCGGCCGCGCAGCCCCTCAGGCTCGTGCTGCTCGGTGACTCCACGGCGGCCGGCCAGGGCGTCCACCGCTCCGGCCAGACCCCGGGCGCGCTGCTCGCGTCCGGTCTCGCTGCGGTCGCGGAGCGCCCGGTGGAGCTGCGCAACGTCTCGCTGCCCGGCGCCCGGTCCGACGACCTCGACCGTCAGGTCGCGCTGATCCTCGGTTCCGACCAGGTGCCCGACATCTGCGTGATCATGATCGGCGCGAACGACGTCACCCAGCGCATGCCGCCGACCCGCTCGGTGCGTCATCTCTCGGCGGCGGTACGACGGCTGCGCACGGCCGGCGCGGAGGTGGTCGTCGGCACCTGTCCCGACCTCGGCACGATCGAGCCGGTCCCGCAGCCCCTGCGCTGGCTGGCCCGACGAGCCTCCCGTCAGCTGGCGGCCGCCCAGACGATCGGCGTGATCGAACAGGGCGGCCGCACCGTGTCGCTGGGCGACCTGCTCGGCCCCGAGTTCGAGGAGAACCCCCGGGAATTGTTCGGCCCCGACCACTTCCACCCCTCCGCGGAGGGGTACGCGACCGCCGCGATGGCCGTCCTGCCCACCCTGTGCGCCGCCCTCGGCCTGTGGCCGGCGGACGAGGAACGCCCGGACGTCTCCCGCCGCGAGGGCTTCCTGCCGGTGGCCCGCGCCGCGGCGGAGGCCGCCTCGGAGGCCGGCACCGAGGTCACGGCAGCGATGCCGACGGGCCCGCGGGGCCCCTGGGCCTTGCTGAAGCGACGCCGTAGGAGGAGGGTCGAGGAGACGGAGCCGACCGAGCCGGCCCCGAACCAAGCAAGCGCTTAGAAAGTGCGGCCAGGGTCACACCACGACACCGGTGACCGCGAGAGTACGGACAGGTAACTTCCCAAGCAGCCGTGCCCGTACGAACCCCTTCCGCCAATGGAGCCGTGATGCCCGAAGCCGTCATCGTCTCGACCGCCCGCTCCCCGATCGGCCGCGCCGTCAAGGGCTCTCTGAAGGACCTGCGCCCGGACGACCTCACCGCCACGATCATCCAGGCCGCCCTGGCGAAGGTCCCCGGGCTGGACCCGAGGGACATCGACGACCTGATGCTCGGCTGCGGCCTGCCCGGCGGCGAGCAGGGCTACAACCTGGGCCGGATCGTCGCCGTGCAGATGGGCATGGACCACCTGCCGGGCTGCACGATCACCCGTTACTGTTCCTCGTCGCTCCAGACCTCCCGCATGGCCCTGCACGCCATCAAGGCCGGCGAGGGCGACGTCTTCATCTCGGCCGGTGTCGAGATGGTCTCCCGGTTCGCCAAGGGCAGCTCCGACGGCCTCCCGGACACCAAGAACCCCCTCTTCGCCGAGGCCGAGGCCCGCACCGTCGCGACGGCCTCGCAGGAGGGCTCCACCTGGCACGACCCGCGCGAGGACGGCCTGATCCCCGACCCCTACATCGCGATGGGGCAGACCGCGGAAAACCTGGCCCGCGCCAAGGGCGTCACCCGCCAGGACATGGACGAGTTCGGCGTCCGCTCGCAGAATCTCGCCGAGGAGGCCATCAAGAACGGCTTCTGGGAGCGCGAGATCACCCCGGTGACCCTGCCCGACGGCACGGTGGTCAGCAAGGACGACGGCCCGCGCGCCGGCGTCACCCTGGAGGCCGTGGCGGGCCTGAAGCCGGTCTTCCGCCCCGACGGCCTGGTCACGGCCGGCAACTGCTGCCCGCTCAACGACGGCGCCGCCGCGGTCGTCATCATGTCCGACACCAAGGCCCGCGAGCTGGGCCTGACCCCGCTCGCCCGGATCGTGTCCACCGGCGTCTCCGGCCTCTCCCCCGAGATCATGGGCCTCGGCCCGGTCGAGGCGTCGAAGCAGGCCCTGAGCCGCGCCGGCCTGACGATCGACGACATCGACCTGGTCGAGATCAACGAGGCGTTCGCCGCGCAGGTGATCCCCTCCTACCGCGACCTGGGCATCGACCTCGACAGGCTGAACGTCAACGGCGGCGCCATCGCCGTCGGCCACCCCTTCGGCATGACGGGCGCCCGGATCACCGGCACGCTCATCAACTCCCTCCAGTTCCACGACAAGCAGTTCGGCCTGGAGACGATGTGCGTCGGCGGCGGCCAGGGCATGGCGATGGTCATCGAGCGCCTCAGCTGATTCCGTCGGGAGTCTCTGCGTAACCGTTTCAGCACCTGCCGTCACGTCATGGCCCGGAGTCCGGGAAACCCCTGGACTCCGGGCCGTTCTGTGATCCAATCTCCCCCAGGATGTGACCTATCTCCCTCTGTCGGGGATTTACGCAGATCAGGGCCGCTCGCCGCCAAACCCCAGGGCCAATTTCCTGTCCGTTTCGTGACGTTACGCACTGACAGCTGGATAGTCCGCCCTTCAAGCTGATGTAGGAAGTCGGGGGTCGACTTTGAACCGGGAGTACGTCAGTGAGCGCCATGCCGATCGCCTTGCTGGTCACCACGGCCGCCACGGGCGCCGTGGGCGTCGCCGTCCTGCGCACCGTCATGCAGCTGCGCCGGCAGGTCGCCGCCCTGCACACCCAGCTCGCCGAGAACCTCGCGGCTGAGCGGCGGGGCTTCGTACCGGCCGCCCGCAGCACCACGGACACCGCCGAGATACGCGCCGCGGTGGCCGAGGCGCTCGCGGAGGAGCGGGAGCGGGAGCTGGCCGAGGCGCGCGCCTTCTGGGCCGCCCAGGAGGCCCGAGACGCCTCCGACGCCCCCTCCCTGCTGGGCCTGCCGGACAGCGAGCTGTTCCTGCCCCGTCAGGCCGACTTCGTGGGCCTGGAGCCGCTGGAGCCGGTGGCCGAGCCGACCGCGGACGCCGACGAGTTCGCCGGGGACTCCCCCGAACTGGCCGCGGCCCGTCGCCGCCACCCGTCCCACCCTGACTTCGTCCCGGTCCAGTCACCGGTCGCCAACGACCATGAGCGCACGGTGGCCACCCTGGAGGAACTGGCCGAGTCCCGCACCGAACTGACCGACGTCCGCCCGGGCCCCCTCGGCACCCTCGACGTCTACGTCTTCGCCGACGGCACCACCCTGTGCATGACCCCGGGCCACCGCGAAACGGCCGACCGCCTGGCCGCCGCCCTCACGGCAGGAGAAACCCCGTTCCTGCTGGGCGGCTCGGGCATCTCGGGCGCGTACACCCTGACGTTCGCCTGCGGCGAGGAGAACGTCTACATCCTGGCGGACAGGGTCATAGCGAGCCTCTGACGGCTTCCCTTACGTCGCAGGGGACTGCACCCACCTAGGGGCGCGGGGAACTGCGCGACAAGCCACATGGCACCCGCACCCGCCGACGCGCCCTCAAACCCCCGCCCGCTTCTGCGCCTCCTCAACAAGCCGCACCGCTTCACTCACATCGGCCTCACTACTCAGCACAACGGCCAGATCATGCACAGCCACGGTGATCTGATCAGCCGCGGCGAACATCCCCGCATCCGGCATCTCCCGAGGCTCCACCCCGGGCTCCTCGACGCGCTGCGCCCATCTGGCCAACTCCCGGGCCAGTCCCAGCGCCTCAGCGGCAGCTCCCCGCTGCAGCCGGCTCTGCGGGGCGGCGCGCAAACGATCGGCGAAGTGATCCACCGCACGGGTCAGAGACGTCGTATCCACCACGTCGTGAGCGTACGCGTCGCACCCGGACTGTTGCCAACAGGCGAACGCTCAGGCACCGTGACCTGAAGGACCGGCTTACATCCCCTTTGCAACCGGAGGCGCCGATGTCCCATGTCCTCTCCGAGGAGACCCACCGCAATCTGCTCGCCCGTATCCCCCACTGCACCGGCCGTGAAGTCTCCGACTGGCTGCGCACCGTCGACGAAGGCCCCGCTCTCCGCTTCGAGGAGAAGGTCAGCTGGCTGCGCCACGAGCACAACCTCGCGTACGGCCACGCCAAGGCGATCATCCACGAGTACGAACTGAGGAGGGCCGCGCGCAAATTCGCCTAGCGCGCACACCGGCAGGACAGCTCACCGGCAGACGTAAGGGCCCCGGGGAAACCCCCGGGGCCCTTTCACGCCATACGACTGACTTCTCAGTCGCTCTGGTTGAGGATCGCCAGCAGTCGCAGGAACTCCATGTAGATCCAGACCAGCGTCAGCGTGAGGCCGAAGGCGGCGAGCCAGGCCTCCTCGCGCGGGGCGCCGTAGGCGATGCCGTCCTCGACCTGCTTGAAGTCCAGGGCGAGGAAGCAGGCACCCAGGATGATGCCGATGATGCCGAACACGATGCCGAGGCCACCGCTGCGGAAGCCGAGGCCGTCACCGCCGCCGAAGACGGTGAACAGCAGGTTCACGGCCATCAGGAGGACGAAGCCGAGCGCCGCGGCCATCACGAAGCCGTAGAAGCGGCGGTTGACGCGGATCCAGCCCGCCTTGTACGCCACGAGCACTCCGGCGAAGACCGCCATGGTGCCGAGGACCGCCTGGGCGACCACGCCGTCCGCGATGTACGTGGACACCGTGGACGAGATCACGCCGAGGAAGACGCCCTCGAGGGCGGCGTACGACAGGATCAGCGCGGGGGCCGGGCGGCGCTTGAAGGACTGGATGAACGCCAGCACCATCGCGACCAGGCCGGCGCCGACGGCGATGCCGTAGGACTTGCCGAGGTTGGCCTCGTCGACGGGCAGCAGCAGCCAGGACAGGACCGCCGTGACGATCACGGTGCCGAGCGTGGTCGCGGTGCGCGCGACGACGTCGTCCATGGTCATGGCGCCCGGGGTGACCGGGGCCTGCGGCGGGGCGCCCACCTGCTGGGCGTAGGGGTTCTGCGCGTAGGGGTTGCCCGCCTGCTGGGCGTACGGGTTGCCCTGCGCGTACGGGTTGGCCTGCGTGCCGACAGCGGGTCCCCCGGCCTGCGGCGTCGCGTTGAAGCCCGCGTAGCCGTTGTCGCGGCTGAACCCCCGTCGCGAGAAGACCGGGTTTCTGCTCCTCATTTCACTCCTCCATGGCCACACTGCGCGGCCTTGGCTCAAGAGTAATAGGTAGGCAAAGGATTGACCCTAGTGCTTGGGGAGGATCTTTCCCTCGTCATGCTGCGCAACACGCTACGCGGCGGGCCGATTCCCGGTGCGGCGGGCCCTCATTCATGACCAAGCTGCGACCTGGCCGGAACCGGCCGGAGATCAACCGGTCGTTCACCCGAACGGGAACCCGGTGTACCCCTCGGCCAGGTCGGTCTCGGCGGCGCGCGAGGAGGCGATCCGCTCCAGCCGGGCCAGTTGGAGGCGGTCCTCGAAGGGGGTGGCGTCGGGAGCGCGGTGCAGCAGGGTCGTCATGTCGTACGAGAACCGCTCGGCCTGCCAGACCCGGCCGAGACAGGTCTCCGAGTACGCGTCGAGCAGTTCGGCCGACCCGGTCTCCTTCTCGTACGACAGTGCCCGCGCGAAGGTGACGACGTCCCCGACGGCCAGATTCAGCCCCTTGGCGCCGGTCGGCGGGACGATGTGGGCGGCGTCGCCGGCGAGGAAGAGCCGGCCGTGCCGCATGGGCTCGTGGACGTACGACCGCATGGGGGTGACGGACTTCTGGGTGATCGGCCCGCGTTCGAGCCGCCAGCCGTCCTCGGTCTCGAAGCGGCGCTCCAGCTCGTCCCAGATCTCCTCGTCGCCCCAGCTCTCGGCGTCGGTGCCCTCGGGGACCTGGAGGTAGAGGCGGGAGACGGACGGGGAGCGCATGGACAGCAGGGCGAAGCCGCGGTCGTGGCGGGCGTAGACCAGCTCGTCGTGCGAGGGCGGTACGTCGGCGAGGATGCCGAGCCAGCCGAAGGTGTACGTCCGTTCGAACACCCGGGTGAGCTCCGCCGGGATCGCCTTTCGCGCGATGCCCCAGAAGCCGTCGCAACCGACGACGTAGTCGCACTCCAGGACGTCCTCGACGCCCTCGTGCCGGAAGCGGACGCGCGGGCTGTCGGTGTCGGCGCCCTCCACGGCCAGCGCCTCGGCCTCGAACAGCAGCGGACCGCCCTCCTTCAGCTGGAGGGCGATGAGGTCCTTGCAGACCTCGGTCTGGGCGTAGACCATCACGGAACGGCCGCCGGTGAGGGCGGGGAAGTCGACGCGGTGGCGCTTCTTGTCGTAGCGCAGCTCGATGCCGTCGTGGCGCAGTCCCTCGCGGTCCATGCGCTCCCCGGCGCCGGCCGCGCGCAGTACGTCCACCGTGCCCTGTTCCAGGATCCCGGCACGCTGGCGGTGCTCGACGTAGGCCCGGTCGCGGCTCTCCAGGACGACGGAGTCGATACCGGCGTTGTGGAGCAGGCGGGCGAGGAGGAGGCCGGCCGGGCCGGCGCCGATGATGCCGACGGTGGTGCGCATCGGGCTTCCCTTCAGACAGCGGGTGCGTTCACGTTGTTCGTCCAGTGAAATTTTCTTCACTTTTGCCGAATGTGAGTCTGCGCCCGGGTGCACCCGGTGTCAACGATGGGGACGCGGCGGTCAACGCCTCAATGAACGGTGCAGCCGTCGACGAGGTGTCGGAAGTGCCCAGAGCCGGACTTGAACCGGCACGCCCGCGAAGGGGCAGCGAGGTTTAAGCTCGCCGTGTCTGCATTCCACCATCTGGGCAGGCCTTGGGCTCCGCGTTGAGCTTCCGACCCTATCGGGATCCGTCCCCCGAACAGCGGAAGAGTGGACCGATGTTGTCTTATTTTATTGACGTCTGAGGGAGCATCAGCACCTGGAACTGGCCATCCGCACTTGCCAGTAGCCTGGCGCGCGGCAACCGCTTGCGCATGCGGAATGACGGAATTTCACCGCCCGAACGAGGTTGCTCCACCGGTTCTTGACGAATGGTCACCCTCGCGTCTCCCTCGCGTCTCCCCCGCCTCCCCCTCGTCTCCCCCTCGTCTCCCCCGGACGGTTGTCATACCCAGGTATGAGTCGGCGGCCCGCGGTCCGACCGAAGTCTGCCTTCAGAACCGGAACAACGACTGACTACACGGCCGCCGAGCACCGGAACGATGGTTCGGGTCCCCAGGACACCCGTCCCCGGGGCACCCACCCCATCGTCCCGACAGGAGCGCCTTTCCGTGACCACCAGCCCCCTCGCCGAACGGACCACCGCCGTGGCCGCACGTGCCACGGACCTGTCGAAGATCTACGGGCAGGGTGAGACCCAGGTGGTCGCCCTGGACCGGGTGTCCGTCGACTTCCGGCAGGCCGAGTTCACCGCGATCATGGGCCCCTCCGGCTCCGGCAAGTCCACCCTGATGCACTGTGTGGCCGGCCTCGACACCTTCTCCTCGGGCTCCGTGCGCATCGGTGAGACGGAGCTCGGCTCGCTGAAGGACAAGCAGCTCACCAAACTCCGCCGGGACAAGATCGGGTTCATCTTCCAGGCGTTCAACCTGCTGCCGACGCTGACCGCCCTGGAGAACATCACCCTCCCGATGGACATCGCGGGGCGGAAACCGGACAAGGAGTGGCTGGAGACGGTCATCCGGATGGTGGGGCTGAAGGACCGGCTGGGTCACCGCCCCTCCCAGCTCTCCGGCGGTCAGCAGCAGCGCGTCGCCGTCGCCCGCGCCCTGGCCTCCCGGCCCGACATCATCTTCGGCGACGAGCCGACCGGGAACCTCGACTCCCGCTCCGGCGCCGAGGTGCTGGGCTTCCTGCGCAACTCCGTGCGGGAGCTGGGCCAGACGGTGGTGATGGTGACCCACGACCCGGTGGCGGCGGCGTACGCGGACCGGGTGGTGTTCCTCGCGGACGGGCGGATCGTGGACGAGATGCACCGCCCGACGGCCGACTCCGTCCTCGACCGTATGAAGGCGTTCGACGCGAAGGGCCGTACCAGCTGATGTTCCGCACCGCCCTGCGCAACGTCCTCGCGCACAAGGCCCGCCTCCTGATGACCGTGCTCGCCGTGATGCTCGGCGTGGCCTTCGTCTCCGGGACGCTCGTCTTCACCAACACGCTGTCCAACGCCCTGCAGAACAGCTCCGCCAAGGGCTTCGACCAGGTCGACGTCGCCGTCACCGCCCAGTCCCAGCCGGACGTCGGCGACCGGATCGTCGAGACGCCCGACCTGACCGAGGCCCTGCGGAAGAAGAGCGCCGAGGTGCCCGGTGCCGCGTCCGCCATCGGCGTCGTCACCGGCTTCACCGCCGTCGCCGACAAGGACGGCAAGCTCGTCGGTGACGGCTTCCAGTCCCGGGGCGGCAACTACTGGGGCACCGACGACCCCCGCTACCCCCTCGAGGAGGGCAAGGCGCCGCGGGGCGCCGACCAGGTCGCCCTCGACCGGAAGACCGCCGAGCGCACCGGCTACGAGGTCGGCGACCGTCTGCGGCTCTCCGTCGACGGCCCGGTGCTCACACCCACCGTCTCCGGCATCTTCAGCACCGACGACGGCAATGTCGCGGCCGGCGGCAGCCTCGCCCTGTTCGACACCGCGACCGCACAGGAGTTGTTCGGCAAGGCGGGCACGTACGACGAGATCGATGTGAAGGCCGCCGCCGGCACCTCGCAGAGCGAGCTGCGCAGGGCTCTGGACGCCGCGCTGCCGCGGAACCAGGTCGACACCGAGACCGGGAAGGAACTCGCCGACCAGCAGGCCGAGTTCATCGCGTCCTCGATGAGCGGTCTGAAGCGGGGCCTGCTGGTGTTCGCCGGGATCGCGCTGTTCGTCGGTACGTTCATCATCGCCAACACCTTCACCATGCTGGTCGCCCAGCGCACCAAGGAGCTGGCGCTGATGCGCGCGGTCGGCGCCTCACGCCGCCAGGTGACCCGGTCGGTGCTGATCGAGGCGTTCGTGGTGGGCGTGGTGGCCGGCGCGACCGGGCTGGTGGTCGGCATCGGCATCGGCGCCGGACTGCGCACGCTCGTCAGCACCCTGGGGGCGTCCGTCCCCGACGGCCCGCTGATCGTCTCGGCCGGCACGGTCGCCGCCTCGTTCGCCGTCGGCGTGGTCATCACCGTGCTGGCCGCCTGGCTGCCCGGCCGCCGCGCCGCGAAGATCCCGCCGGTCGCCGCGATGAGCAGCCTGCACGCCAAGGCGACCACCAAGTCGCTGGTGCTGCGCAACACGCTGGGCGCGCTGTTCGCGGGGGCGGGCGTCGCGACCGTCCTGTACGCGACCACGCTGAGCGGTTCGGACGGCCAGGCCCCCATGGGCGTCGGCGCGGTCCTGCTGATCATCGGCGTGTTCATCCTGACCCCGCTGCTGTCCCGCCCGCTGATCGCGGCCGCCGCGCCGGTCATGCGGATCTTCAGGGTCTCCGGCAAGCTGGCCCGGCAGAACTCGGTGCGCAACCCGCGCCGTACGGCCGCCACCGCCTCCGCGCTGATGATCGGCCTGACCCTGATCACCGGGATGACGGTGATGGCGGGCAGTCTGCAGAAGTCGATCGACAAGATGGCGTCCTCGGCGATCCGCGCCGACTACATCGTGTCGATGGCGAACGGCAACTCGCTCTCCCCCGACGTCGAGAAGAAGCTGACGTCGACCGACGGAGTGACCACCACCAGCCCGATGCGCAACGCGCTGGCCCGGATCGACGACACCACCGAGGACATCACCGCCGTGAACGGCCCCGCCTTCGGCGAGCTGACCGACCTGCCGCTCGACGACGGCACGTTCGAGGTGGGCGGCACGAAGGTCGTCGTCGACGAGGACACCGCGAAGTCGTTCGGCTGGAAGGCCGGTGCGACGTTCAAGGTGGCGTACGAGGACGGCGCCAAGGAGCAGCTGACCGTCTCCGGGGTCTACCGGGCCAACGAGCTGTTCCGCGGGATCCTGCTGGACACCGCGACGCTCGCCCCGCACCAGGACGCCCCGGACGACATGCAGGTCATGGTCAAGACCTCGGGCGGCGCCTCGGACGCGACCAAGGACCGGCTGGAGAAGGCCCTCGGCTCCAACCCCGCCATCCGGGTGCAGAGCAAGCAGGACCTGTCCGACTCCATCGCGCAGATGTTCACGCTGATGCTGAACATGCTCTACGGCCTGCTCGCCATGGCCGTGATCGTCGCGGTCCTCGGAGTGATCAACACGCTGGCGATGTCGGTGTTCGAGCGCTCGCAGGAGATCGGCATGCTGCGGGCGATCGGCCTGGACCGCCGCGCGGTCAAGCGGATGGTCCGTCTGGAGTCCCTCGTCATCTCCCTGTTCGGCGGGGTGCTCGGCATCGGCCTGGGCGTGTTCTTCGGCTGGGCCGCCGGTGAGCTGCTCGGCACGACGATGGACACGTACGAACTCGTCCTGCCGTGGGACCGGATGGCCGTGTTCCTGCTGCTGGCCGCGGGCGTGGGTGTCCTCGCGGCGCTGTGGCCGGCCCGCAGGGCGTCCCGGCTGAACATGCTGGCGGCGATCAAGTCGGAGTAGCGGCCGACAGCCGGAAGGGGCACCGTGTCTTCTTGGCACGGTGCCCCTTCTTCATGCGCTCGGGCGCTCAGTTCCAGGTACGGCTGCGCAGTGGCATCCCGGACTCACCGGAGTCGGGGGTGCGGACGGCGAGGACCTGGTTGACGCCGATGCGGTTGCGTTCGAAGGCGACGGCACAGGCGGCCATGTACAGCCGCCAGACGCGGGCCCGGCCAGGGCCGGTGAGCCGTACGGCGCGCTGCCAGTCGTCCTCCAGGCGGGCGACCCACTGCCGCAGGGTGAGAGCGTAGTGCTCGCGGATGGACTCCACGTCCCGGACCTCGAAGCCGACGCGTTCGAGCTGGGTGACGGTGGTGCCGAGGGGGGCGAGCTCGCCGTCGGGGAAGACGTAGGCGTCGATGAACTCGTCGATGTGGTAGGCGGACTCGTCGCGCTCGGGCCGGCGGGCGATCTGGTGGTTGAGCAGCAGCCCGCCGGGCACGAGCAGCGCGTACAAGCTGTCCGCGTACTCCAGGTACTTCTCCGCGCCCACGTGCTCGGCCATCCCGATCGAGGAGATCGCGTCGTACGGCCCGTCGGTGACGTCCCGGTAGTCCTGCACCCGGATCTCGACGCGGTCGGTGAGCCCGGCGTCGGCGACGCGCTTGCGGGCGTAGGCCGCCTGCTCCTGGGAGAGGGTGATCCCGACGACGTGTACCCCGTGCTCGCGGGCCGCGTGCATCGCCAGGGAGCCCCAGCCGCAGCCGACGTCGAGGAGGCGCTGACCCGGCTTCAGGCCGAGTTTGCGGCAGACGAGTTCGAGCTTGTCGCGCTGGGCCTCTTCGAGGGTGCTGTCGGGGGCGGGCCAGTAGGCGCAGGAGTACACCATGGACGGGCCGAGGACGATCTCGTAGAAGTCGTTGCCGACGTCGTAGTGGTGGCTGATGGCCTGCCGGTCGGTGTGGCGGGTGTGGTGGTGCCGGGTGCGGCGCACCTCCTCGCGCGGCGGGGCGGGCGGCAGCGGGAGGCCCGCCATCTTCAGCAGCCCCAGGGCGGCCGCGCGGAACTGGGGGTCGCGCAGGGCCTGGGCGAGGCCGCGGGCGTCCTCTCCGCGCTCCCAGACGAGCCCCGAGAGCAGGTCGAGCGTGCGGTACAGATCGCCCTCGATCTCCAGGTCCCCGGCGACCCAGGCGCGGGCGAGCCCCAGCTCACCGGGTTTGAAGAGCAGTCGGCGCAGCGCTCTTCGGTTGCGTACCACCAGGGTGGGCGCGTCGGGCGGACCCGCCTGCGAACCGTCCCAGGCGCGGACGCGCACCGGGAGCGGAGCTCCCAGCAACTGTTCGACGAGGGCGTGGAGCCGCGGCGCGGCGTGGGTCATGAAGCACACCTCCGTGACGGTGATCCCGGACTGATCCCGGACTGTCCTGTTTCCACGTAAACACCTGGTGCGCCCGGAAGCAGTCCCCCACGCGCGTCACGGCTGGGCAAACTCCCCCCGATGTCACATGCCCGAGGTCACATGGCACAGGCAGAGAGCGGAAGCGGGCGTTCCTGGTTCCGGGTGGCCGTTGCTCCGGTGTTGCCGGGCGCTTGCTCCGCGACGCGGAACGCCGAAGGGGCCGCCCGCACCACGGATGGCGGACGGCCCCTTCGGGCTGTGCTGTCAGACGGAGGTCAGGAGGCCTTGGCCTTCTCGCTCTCCGGCTTGGCCGCGGCCTGGGCCGGGGCGGGGGCCGGCTTGGCGGCCTCGTAGAACTCCTCGCGCGGGGACTCCAGGGCGCCGAGGGCGACGACCTCGCGCTTGAGGAACATACCGAGGGTCCAGTCGGCGAAGACGCGGATCTTGCGGTTCCAGGTCGGCATCGCCAGACCGTGATAGCCACGGTGCATGTACCAGGCGAGACGGCCCTTGAGCTTGATCTTCATCTTGCCCATGACGATCATCGCGACGCCCTTGTGGAGGCCGAGACCGGCCACCGCGCCCTTGTTGGAGTGCGCGTACTCCTTCTGCGGGAAGCCCCGCATGCCGGAGACCACGTTGTCGCCGAGGACCCTGGCCTGGCGCAGCGCGTGCTGGGCGTTCGGCGGGCACCAGGCGTTCTCGACGCCGGCCTTGCGGGCGGCGACGTCCGGGACCTGGGCGTTGTCGCCGGCGGCCCAGATGTAGTCGGTGCCCTGGACCTGGAGGGTCGGGGCGGTGTCGACGTGACCGCGGGGGCCGAGCGGGAGGCCGTAGCGGGCAAGGACCGGGTTCGGCTTGACGCCTGCGGTCCACACGATCGTGTTGGAGTCGACCTCGAGGCCGTTCTTCAGCACGACGTGGCCGCCGACGCAGGAGTCCATGGAGGTGGAGAGGTAGATCTCCACGCCACGGGCCTCGAGGTGCTCCTTGCCGTACTGGCCGAGCTTGGGGCCGACCTCGGGCAGGATCTTGTCGGCGGCGTCGACGAGGATGAACCGCATGTCCTCGCGGGACACCGTCTTGTAGTACTTGGCCGCGTCCCGGGCCATGTCCTCGACCTCACCGATGGTCTCCGCGCCGGCGAAACCGCCGCCGATGAAGACGAAGGTGAGCGCCTTGCGGCGGATCTCCTCGTCGGTGGTGGAGTCGGCCTTGTCGAGCTGCTCGAGGACGTGGTTGCGCAGGCCGATGGCCTCCTCGACGCCCTTCATGCCGATGCCCTGCTCGGCGAGGCCGGGGATCGGGAAGGTGCGGGAGACCGCGCCGAGCGCGATCACCAGGTAGTCGAAGGGCAGCTCGTACGCCTCGCCGACCAGCGGGGCGATCGTTGCGACCTTGCGGTCCTGGTCGATGGTGGTGACCCGGCCGGTGAGGACCTCCGCCTTGGGCAGCACGCGTCGCAGCGGGACGACGACATGGCGCGGGGAGATGTTGCCGGCGGCGGTTTCGGGGAGGAAGGGCTGGTAGGTCATGTACGACCGGGGGTCGACGACCGTGACGGTCGCCTCGCCGTAGCGCATCTTCTTGAGGATGCGCCGAGCTGCGTACAGGCCTACGTACCCACCGCCTACTACGAGGATCCTGGGACGCTCCGTGGTGCTCATGGCATCGAGTATCCACCCGCCCCAGGGGGGTCGCTCGTGCGCCCCTTCACAAGCTCCGGGAGGGTGTGTGTTATCCTCCGCGACCCACGTGATCCACGTCATGGCGCGGAGGGGGAACCGGCGTGTAGGGCGAGGCGTTGTCAATGCCGCGTGAGCTGCCTCTCCGGGTGTGCGGCGGTGGGGTGAGGGGTCGGAAACACACCCCCCGAGCGTCTCCTCGAAACGTCCGCGCGCGCCTCTTTTGAACATGTTCACACAGGTGTCGGCCCCCCGGAAGGGTCAACCGGCCTTCATTCGTCCCTCACCAGGGCCGAATTCCTTGTGAAGAACTTCACGAACTTTCCCGACGGGGTCTCGCGGAGAACCGTTTCGGGCCACCGCGAGGGCCCCGGCGGGACGCTCATGCGTCATTCGGGCTGCTCAGCGGAGTGCCCTCAGAGGGTCCCCGGGGCCCCCGCCACCGACCACGCGATGCCGTCGAGGATGTCGTGCTCGCTCACCACGACCTCCCGGGCGCCGATCCGTTCCATGATCGACAGGAGGACGAGGGCGCCCGCCGCGATCACGTCCACGCGGCCCGGGTGCATCGAGGCGATCGCCGCGCGCTCGGCGTGGGTGGAGTGCAGCAGCCACTCGGTGATCTCGCGGACCTGGTCGTGGGAGACCCGCGAGTGGTGGATGGCCGCCGAGTCGTACGCGGGCAGCTCCTGCGCGATCGCGGAGACCGTCGTCACGGAGCCCGCGAGGCCGACCAGCGTGTGCGCCTCGCGCAGCGGGACCGTCTCCTCGGCGAGGTCCAGGGCCGCCTCGATGTCGGCGCGCATCGCCGCGATCTGCTCGGCGGCCGGCGGGTCGGTCACCTTCCCGTCCACGACCAGGTGACGCTCGGTCATCCGCACACAGCCGACGTCCACCGAGCGGGCCGCCCGTACGTGCTCCTCGCCCACCACGAACTCCGTGGAACCGCCGCCGATGTCCACCACCAGGTAGGGGCGGGTGAGGTCCGTACGGCCCTTGAGCTCCTTCGTGGCGCCCGTGAAGGAGAACTCGGCCTCCTGGTCACCGGTGATGACCTCGGGCTCGACGCCCAGGATGTCCAGCACGCCCCGCACGAACTCGTCGCGGTTCTCGGCGTCCCGGGAGGCGGAGGTCGCGACGAACCGCAGCCGCTCCGCGCCGAGCTCCTTGATCGCCACCGCGTACTCCCGGCACGCGGCGAAGGTCCGCTGCAGCGCCTCGGGGGCCAGCCGGCCGGTCCGGTCGACGCCCTGCCCGAGGCGGACGATCGTCATACGGCGGTCCAGCTCGACCAGTTCACCGGTCTCGGGGTCGGCATCGGCGACGAGGAGACGGATGGAGTTGGTACCGCAGTCGATGGCGGCGACGCGGATCATAGGGCGCCTTTCCAAACATACGTAAGCAGAATCAGCCCGTCCGGCGTTTGAGGACGAGGCCCGTTCAGGGCCGAAGCGGGGGTCCGGGGGCTGCCGCCCCCCGGGGACGGGACGGGAAGGGGCGGCGGGGGCGAGATCACTCGGCGGAATCACTCGGCGGGAACCACGCACGTCCCCTTGGCCCACCACTGCGGCAGCATGGCCAGCGCCTCGTCACCCAGCGGGTTCACGCCCGGCCCCGCCGCCAGCGAGTGCGCCACGAGCACGTGCAGGCACTTCACCCGGTCCGGCATCCCGCCCGCGCTCGGAAAGCCCTTCAGCTCCTCGATCTCGTCCCGCCGCCGGACGTAGTCCTCGTGCGCGGCACGGTAGGCGGCCGCGAGCTCCGGGTCGGTCCGGAGCCGCTCCGTCATCTCCTTCATCACGCCGTTCGCCTCGAGCGTGCCGATCGCGGAGTTCGCTTTCGGGCACGTCAGGTAGTACAGCGTCGGGAAGGGGGTGCCGTCGGGCAGCCGGGGCGCCGTCTCGACGACGTCCGGCTGACCGCACGGGCAGCGGTGCGCGATCGCGCGCAGTCCGCGCGGCGGACGGCCGAGCTGCTGCTTGAAGGCCTCGACGTCGGCGTCGGTGGGCTCGGTGCGCGGGGTGGTCGGCGGGGGCGTTTCCATGCTTCGGGGACTGTCTCTCTGTCGGTTCACTGGTCGGAGGCGTCGGACTTGTCGACCCCGTCCCAGACGTTCGAGTACCAGGGGCGGTCGGCCGCCCCGAGTGCGGCGCGGGCCTTCTTGACCGCGTCGGGGTCGATCACGATGAAGCCGGTCTCCCCCGGCATCACATAGTGCAGCCGCTCCCGGATCTGCTGCTCGGCGTACGCGTCGTCCTGCCAGCGTGCCTTGAGGTCGCGCAGTTGTTCCACCCGCCGGCTGGCCGCGGCCTTCTCGCGCTCCAGATCGGCGATGTCGGCGCGCTGGGAGACGTACTGCCGCATCGGGTAGGCGAGGGCGACGATCAGGGTGCACAGGACGAGCGCGAGCAGCGCGGCGCGGCCGGTGAGGCGGGAGCGGCGGGCCTGGCGCTTGGTCTGGGAGCGGTAGACGCGGGCCGCGGTCTGCTCGCCGAGCAGCCGCAGTCTGGTCGCGGTGGAGAAACGGTCCCGGTCCTTCACGGCCATCGGCTTCGCGCCTCCCCTTTTCACACACGCGCGCGTACGTCTCACACGCGTCACACGCGCGTACGTCCCCGCACACGGTACGGGACCGAGTACGGGGACGTACGTACGACTGGCTGTCGCCCGACCCGGGCGGGGTCAGCCCTTGGAGACCCCACCACGGAACCGCGGGAAGGCCGAGCGGCCGGCGTACACCGCGGCGTCGTCGAGGATCTCCTCGATGCGCAGCAGCTGGTTGTACTTGGCGACGCGCTCGGAGCGGGCCGGGGCGCCGGTCTTGATCTGGCCGCAGTTGGTGGCGACGGCGAGGTCGGCGATGGTGACGTCCTCGGTCTCGCCGGAGCGGTGGGACATCATGCACTTGAAGCCGTTGCGCTGGGCGAGCTCGACGGCGTCCAGGGTCTCGGTGAGCGAGCCGATCTGGTTCACCTTCACCAGCAGGGCGTTGGCGGTGCCCTCCTCGATGCCGCGGGCGAGGCGCTCGGGGTTGGTGACGAACAGGTCGTCGCCGACGAGCTGCACCTTGTCGCCGAGGCGGTCGGTGATGACCTTCCAGCCGGCCCAGTCGTCCTCGAACAGCGGGTCCTCGATGGAGACGAGCGGGTAGGCCGCGACGAGCTCCTCGTAGTACTCCGTCATCTCGGCGGCGGAGCGGTCCTTGCCCTCGAAGAGGTACTTGCCGTCCTTGTAGAACTCGGAGGCGGCGACGTCGAGGGCGAGGGCGATCTGCTCGCCGGGGACGTAACCGGCTTCCTTGATGGCCTCGAGGATGAGGTCGAGGGCCTCGCGGTTGGAGCCGAGGTTCGGGGCGAAGCCGCCCTCGTCGCCGAGGCCGGTGGACAGGCCCTTGGACTTCAGGACCTTCTTCAGGGTGTGGTAGACCTCGGTGCCCCAGCGCAGGGCCTCGGAGAAGGACTCCGCGCCGATCGGGGCGATCATGAACTCCTGGATGTCCACGTTGGAGTCCGCGTGCGAGCCGCCGTTCAGGATGTTCATCATCGGCACCGGCAGCAGGTGCGCGTTGGGGCCGCCCAGGTAGCGGAAGAGCGGGAGGTCGCTGGCCTCGGAGGCGGCGTGGGCGACGGCGAGCGAGACGCCGAGGATGGCGTTGGCGCCGAGGGAGCCCTTGTTGTCGGTGGCGTCCAGGTCGAACATGGCCTGGTCGATCAGGCGCTGTTCGGTGGCGTCGTAGCCGACGAGCTCCGGGCCGATCTGCTCGATGACGGCGAGGACGGCCTTCTCGACACCCTTGCCCTGGTAGCGGTTGGGGTCACCGTCGCGGAGCTCGATGGCCTCGAAGGCACCGGTGGAGGCGCCGGACGGGACGGCGGCACGACCCGTGCTGCCGTCGTCGAGGCCGACCTCGACCTCGACCGTGGGGTTGCCTCGGGAGTCCAGGATTTCCCGGGCTACGACGACGTCGATGGACGGCACGAGCATCTCCTTCTTGGGATGTGACGCTGGTTGTGCGGGGCACAGGGGCCTTGTCGGCCTTTGGTGAGCCTTGCGACTAGAGCCTATCCGCCCCGGGGCCGTCGGCAGCCGACCGACCGTCCCGTGGACAAACTGACCGTACACATTGTTCCCCATCGGAACAAAGAGCGGGTGGCGCGGAGGCGAACACACGGGCAAAGAAAACCCCGCCCCGGTGCGTACGGGGGAACACGCACCGGAGCGGGGAGCCCGTGGGGACGGGGGGTGACCCTCACGAGGCCTTCAGTGTGCGGGGCCACCTTGTGAGCGGCCTGTGGCCCCGCTGGGAAGCGGGTGTCACTTCAGGTGCAGCCGCTGGCCCGGGTAGATGAGGTCCGCGTCCTCGACGATGTCCTTGTTCAGCTGGAACAGCTTCTGCCAGCCGCCCTTGACCTTGTGCTTCTCGGCGATGGAGCTGAGGGTGTCGCCCTTGACGACCTTGTACTCGCCGTCACCCTTCTTGACCTTCTTGCCGGTCGGGGTGGTGACCGTCTTGGAGGCGGCCGGGCGCTCGGCGGAGCGGGAGGAGCTCTGCTGCTCGGTGGAGCGGGTGGTGGAGCTGCTCGAGCCGGAGCTGCCGGAGCTTCCGGAGCTCGACGAGGAGCCGGTGCCGCTGGAGCTGCCGCCGCCGTACGGCGTGTTGGACAGGCCGGTGCCGCAGACCGGCCAGGCGCCCTTGCCCTGGCCCGCGAGGACCTTCTCGGCGATGGTGATCTGCTGTTCCTTGCCGGCCAGGTCGGCGCGCGCGGCGTAGGCGGTGCCGCCGTACGCGGCCCAGGTGGAGGCGGAGAACTGCAGGCCGCCGTAGTAGCCGTTGCCCGTATTGATGGACCAGTTGCCGCCCGACTCGCACTGGGCGACCGCGTCCCACTCGGAGGCGGTGGCGGCGGAGGCGTTGCCGGCCGCGATCAGCGGGGCGGCGATGGCGACACCGGTGACGCCCGCGAGAGCGGCGACCCGGGTGGCCCTGGACGGACGACGGTGCTTGCCCTTGCCGGAAAACAGCATGGTTCATCCCCTCACCGACGCCTGCGAGGTGAGCTGTCGGGTTCGGGCCGGTTGAGTTGCCCGGCCGCGCACCTCACGGTGCGCGGCTACACCCCGAGCCGGTTCCGGCGGTCAACCGCCGGGCCCGGCACTTACCTTGGGTCCCCCGCTCCTGCCTACGGCGCTTGACGCGACGACTGTTCCCGGGCTGCCGCTGGCAGGATTCGGCGTTGCGGCGGCCGGGGCTCGGATTGCCGAGCGGTCCCGACCGTAGACACCCGAACCGGGGAATTTCAAAGACGATCACGACTTCTGAGACTCATCCCACACTTTCACCAAACCGGACATTCAGCGCGAAGCGGGGCATGAACTCCTAGGGTTTTTGGGGGTGTTCGCCCCGTGTTACACCGTCGTGTCGAGGGTCTGCCCGGGCATGATGTCGCTCGGATCGGCGCCGATGAGGTCCCTGTTCTCGGCGTAAAGGGCACGCCATCCGCCGTCGACACCAAGGGAGTCGGCGATGGAGCCGAGGGTGTCGCCCTCGCGGACGGTGTAGGTGGAGGCGGCATGCCGGCCGGAGGAGGCGGGCGAGGTGCCGCCCGAGGCGGCCTCGTCGGCGGTGGCGCCACGGTGACGGCCGGAGACGAGGGAGCCGGTGTCGACCAGACTCCAAGTTCCGGCATCCTGGACCGAATTGCCCGAGTCGTCCACTTCCGGAATGACCGTGGGCGAGCTGTCGGCTCCCTGCGTGCCACCCTCACCGTCGCCCGAAGTGCCGGACTTGCCGGAGTCGTTCGCCTTGGAGGAGGAACTGGACGAAGGGGACTCGGAGGGCGAAGCGGACGCATCGCCGGACGGAGTGGACGAGTCCTCGCCGGACTCGCCGGAATTGCCGGAGTCGGACTTCGACCCCTTGGACAGGTCGGACAATCCGGAAGACTCGGATGAATCGGATGAGTCGGACTCGTCGTCCGCCGTCCCGGTGCCCACACCCTCCGCGCCGATCAGCTTGGTGAGCCCGGACGTCAGCCCGCAGGTGCCGAAGGCGCCGACGTCCTCCGCGGCGAGGAGCTTCTGGGCCACGGCTATCTGCTGGTTGCGGCTGGCCAGGTCGGGGCGGCTCGCGTAGTCGAGGCCGCCGTACGTCTCCCACTCCTCCTGGCTGAGGCTCAGGCCGCCGAACTCGTCGTTGCCGTCGTAGGCGCTCCAGGACCCGCCGGTCTCGCACTGCGCCACCTTGTCCCACACCGTGCCGTCGGCGGCGCTCGCGCCGCCGGCGGCGAGCAGCGGGAGGGCGATGGCGGAGCCGGTCACTCCGGCCGCGACGAGGAGGGCCGGAGCCTGACGGGGGCGACGGTGACGACCGTTCCCGGAGAGCATGCGGGGGCCTTTCTCTGGACAGCAGTGACCTGGCGCGACGGGCGGTGCGAGCACACGCGGGTTCGCCGCACTGACGAACGAACGTATCGGCAGACGATCACTTGTCACAAGTTAATGCCGCGCAGATCACGTGAAGATCACAGACTTGAGGGTCGGTCACCTTTGCCCCGCCGGGCGGCCGCACCCTCGCTGACCTCAGGTCAGCTCTCTGTGCGGCATCGGACGGTCACGGACCGGTGCGAACTCCACGGGCAGGGTGCGCAGTCCGCGCATGATGAGCCCGCCGCGCCATCTCAGGTCGGCCGGGTCCGCGCCGAGTCGGAGGTCGGGGAGCCGGGTGAGGAGGGTGGCGAGGGCGGCCTGGCCCTCCAGCCGGGCGAGGGGGGCACCCAGGCAGTAGTGGATGCCGTGGCCGTAGCCGAGGTGCTGGTTGTCCCGGCGGGAGAGGTCGAGGGTGTCGGGGTCGGTGAAGCGGGCGGGGTCACGGTCGGCGGCGGCGAGGACGACGAGGACGGGGTCGCCGGGGGCGATGTCCTGCCCGCCGAGGGTGAGGGGCTCGGTGGCGAAGCGCCAGGTGGCGAGTTCCACGGGGCCGTCGAAGCGCAGGAGTTCCTCGACGCCGGTCTCCAGCAGGGTGCGCTCGCCCTTCGCCAGGGACCGCTGGAGCCGGTCGCGCTGCTCGGGGTGGGTGAGGAGGGCGTAGGTACCGTTGCCGATGAGGTTGACGGTGGTCTCGAAGCCGGCGAAGAGAAGGATGAACGCCATCGCGGCGGCCTCGTTCTCGGTGAGGTGCTCACCGTGGTCGGAGGCGCGGATGAGACCGGAGATGAGGTCCTCGCCCGGCGCGGGCCGGTCCGGGAGGCCCTCGCGCTTGCGGTGGATGAGGTCCAGCAGATAGCCGCGCATCTTCTTCACCGAGCGCGCGACACCGCCCCGGGGCCCTCCGCCGTGACGGATCATCATGCCCGCCCAGTCCCGGAAGTCGTCCTGGTCCTCGCGGGGCACGCCGAGGAGGTCGCAGATCGCGTAGATGGGGAGCGGGAACGCGAAGTCGTGGATCAGATCGGCCTCGCCCCGGCCGGCGAACCGGTCGATGAGGTCGTCGGTCAGCTCCTGCACCCGGGGCGCGAACTCGGCGACCCGGCGCGGGGTGAACGCCTTGCTGACGAGCCGCCGCAGCCGGGTGTGGTCCGGCGGGTCGATGTTCAGCAGATGCGTCATCAGCTCGGCCTTGCGCTCGCCCGGAATACCGGTCTTGCCCTTGGCGTGCTCGGGCTCGTCGTGATGCGCGGGGTTCTTGGAGAGCCGCTGGTCGGCGAGGGCCTGCTTCGCGTCGGCGTACCGGGTGACCAGCCAGGCCTCCACTCCGCTGGGCAGCCGGGTGCGGTGCACGGGGGCGTACTCGCGCAGCCAGGCGTAGGCGGGGTAGGGGTCGGTGGCGAACTCCCAGGTGAAGAGCTCGGGAGCCGGCGGGGCGGCGGTCGGGGGATGGGGCCGGCCGGTCACTGCTCTTTGTTTCCCGGCTTCCTGCTTCTCGTGTGCCGGCACTTCTACTTCTCCCGCTCCCGGATCGCGTCCCGGTAGACGCGGGCCGCCGCGCGCAGGGCCGCCTCCGGGTCGGTGCCCTCCGCCTCCGCCCGTGCCGCGAGGGCGAGCAGTTCGTAGCCGATGCCCTCGGCGGCGGGGAGGGGGACCTCGAGGCCGGCCGAGCGGACTCTGGAGGAGAGTTTCGCCGCCAGCGCCAGGCCGGGCTGGTGGAGGGGGATGCCGTCCGTGACGGACTCCCGCTGCTTCTCCACCGCCTTCGTGCGCAGCCAGTGTGCCTTGACCTCCTCCGGGGTGGTCGCCGTGGCGTCGCCGAAGACATGCGGGTGGCGGTGGACGAGCTTGGTGACGATGGTGGCGGCCACGTCGTCGATGGAGAAGGGGGCGTCCTCGTCCTCCTCCGCGATGCGGGCGTGGAAGACGACCTGGAGAAGGACGTCGCCCAGTTCCTCGCGGAGTTCGTCGCGGTCGCCGTCCTCGATGGCCTCGACGAGTTCGTAGGCCTCCTCGATGCCGTACTTCGCGAGACCCTTGTGGGTCTGCCGGGAGGACCAGGGGCACTCGCGGCGGATGCGGTCCATGACCTGGATCAGGTCGAGGAGGCGGGCGCCGGGCAGGTCGTAGGAGGCGGGGAGCAGTTCCAGCTCGGGCATCGCGACCCGGCCGGAGCCGGCCAGCCGGGCCAGGCCGTCCGTCAGGGCCGGTTCGCCCTCGCCGGTCGCGACGACCACGACCGTGCGTCCGCCGGCGCAGGCGGTGACCAGGGCCTCGGCGGTCGGGGAGGACTCCTCCACCCGTATCCCCGCCTCGCGCAGATACGGCAGCTGGGGGTGGGCACCGTCGGCGCACAGGACGCGGTCCGCGGTGCGCAGGGTCTGCCAGGCGGGCCAGGACAGCAGGCCGGGGGCCACCCGGTGGCTGGTGGTCAGCAGGACGACTCGGCCCGTCGTGGAGCCGGTGGGTGCGGTCACATCGTTCACACCCCGAACGTAACCCACGCCCGCCGGCCGCTCCGCTCAGTTGTCCACAGGCAGGGCAGCCGGTCATACCGTCACACGGGCATATGACCCTGAGGTCGTACTGTCACGTCGTCTGTGTGCTCGCCGCGGTGATCTCGCGGACCCACGGCGTCTTCGCGTCCACGCGGCTGACCGTCTTCACGTCCCAGCTGCCGTAGCGCGGGTTGAGGTCGATGCCGAGTTCCTTCGACGTCTTGGACAGGGCACTCCAGAAGGCGGGGTCGCTGGTGGTGGTACCGAGCTGCGCGGCGAGCTTCTGGGCCTGCAGCTGGAGGCGGAGGTTGGCGTCGAGGCGCTGCGGCGGGATGCCGTACTGCTGGAGCCAGGCCGTCTGAAGGCCCTGCGCGCCGCCCCACTGCTGCTCCAGGCCGGCCCGCGCCTGCTGGACCTCCAGGCGGCTGACGGTGAGGCCGGCGTCCTCGGCCGCGCGCTCCAGCACCTCGTCCAGGACCATGCCGTGCAGGGTGTCCCGGGTGAGGCTGCCGGTCTGGGCGACGACCTGGGCGTACTGGGCCTCGTCGGGGACGGCCGCCCGCTGGGCCTCGCGCACCTCGCTCACCCGGTTCTCGAGCTGCGAGACGGTGATCCGCTCACCGCCGACGACGGCCGCCGCGCCGGGATGCGCGTCGTTCCCGCAGGCGGTGAGGAGGGGGGCGGCCACGATCGCGGCGGACAGGAGGAACGCGGTGCGACGACGACGGCGGTGCAAGGGAACCTCCCGGTCGGAGATTGTGCGACGGTGCACAAAGTCTTGCGGTGATCGATGGTAGGCAGTGGGGCGCCTGTGGCCAACCCATTCGACCAACGATTCACCAGGACTTCCGGCACCGCCGCGCTCGGACACCGCCCGCTCGTCGGTGCGAGAGGTCAGCCGACGAGGGCGACCGGGGCGTCCCAGGCGTCCCGGTCCACGGTGATGGTGTGGCCGCCGCGGGTCTCCTTGCTGTTGACCATGTACTGGTGGCCGCGGCTGTGACCGGTGAACTGGGTGGAGCCCCACGGCCAGTCGGTGGTCGTGGTGTTCTTCTTGTCCCACAGCGCGTACCACAGGTTGCCCGGCAGGTCCGTCTTGTCGGTGGCGTTGGCGATCGCCTTGGCGCTGGAGCTGCTGAAGCCGTAGTAGCCGGCGCGGTAGGTCTTTGCGCGCAGGGTCCTGCTGAAGGAGCGGACGTACGCGAGGACCGCGTCGTTGCACGACTTGTTCGTGACGTCGTACGCCTCCATGTCGAGGTAGACCGGGCTGCCGGTCTTCATGCCGAGCGCGGAGGCCTTGGCGACGGCGTCCGCCGCGTCGGTGGCGCCGAGGGAGGTGGCCGTGGAGGCGGTGATCTTCTCGGGGCTGGAGCCGGTCTGGCAGGGCGGCTGGGCGCCGACGTAGAGCGGGATGAGCTTCCAGCCGAGGGAGTTGACGGACTTGACCCAGGAGGCGGTGAGGTTGGGCTGGTTGCAGCCGCGGTTCTTGCCGCCGACGTAGACGGCTGCGGCGCCGTAGAAGCCGTCGGTCTTCCATGCCTTCATCGCGGACAGGGAGGGCGCGGCGCAGGTGTCGAAGGCGCGGCCCGTGTAGGTCTTCTGGGCGGGCCAGGTGGTGGCCGCCATGGACTGCTGGGCGGCGATCCCGGCACCGGCGACGACGACGGCCCCGGCCACGCCCCACGTGATGTACCTGCGCTTCCTGGACTGCCGGTGCTCGGCCATCCCCACCCCACCCGTTCTGTCGGTCGATCGTCGATGCGTGCGTGCGAAACGGTTCGTACCGTAACGCGTCGGGAACCGTCGGCCATGACCTACCCTTGCCCTTTGATGACCTGGGGGCGGGATGAACATGGCGACGCCGATGACGCGTGCGGAGAGACGGCTCGAGGGCGGCTGGTTCCAGCGGCTGGCCTGGGCCGCCCTGGGGTGGTTCTCCCTGGGCCTGCTGGTGTGGGTGCCCTTCCTCTATGTGGCGCTGCGCCGCGGCCGCCCCTCCGACTGGGGCGCCTGCGCGTCCTTCGTGCTGTACGAGTGCGTGACGCTGCCGTGGGCGGCGAACTCGAACTCGAGCGAAGGCGACGGTGACCCGTTCCTGGGCGTCGCCTTCGTGGTGACCCTGGTGGTGGCGACCGCGCTGCTGGTCTTCTGGGTGTTCGACAAGAAGACCCCGACTTCACCGCCCATGCCGGTGTACGGCCGGCCGCCGTACGGCCGGCCGCAGGGGTATCCGTACGGCGGTTAGGGCGCTGTCAGTCCTGGCACTGGCTCAGCATCGTCGCCTTGTCCGCCGTCGTCACCGCGAGGTCGTACTTGAGGGCGACCTGTGCGAAGCGGATCGCGTAGGCGCACCTGATCTGCTTGTCGGGCGGCAGCCAGGACGCGGGTCCGGAGTCGCCCTTGGCCGAGTTGGCCCGGCCCTGGACCGGGATCAGATTGAGCACGTCGTTGGCGAGCTGCTCGCGCTTGCTCTCCGGCCAGCGCGACGACCCCATCTGCCAGCTGTACGACAGCGGCACCACGTGGTCTATCTGCACCTCGGAGGCCTGCTGCTTGCGCCACTCGATGGTCGTCCCGGTGTACGGGTCGTGCAGTGTCATGGCGATGACCACGCAGTCGGAGCCGGTTCGGAAACGAAGGTCCCGGCCATCGCGACGAAGGAGATCGTTCCGGGTGTCGCACCCGTTCCTCGCGAGCGGCACCCCGTCGGCCGTGTCCATCCACGCGTAGCCGAACTCGTCGCGGTCGTAACCCGTCTTCGGCCCCCGCCCCTTCACGGTCAGCTCCCCGATGAGACGGCGACCCGCCGCCTTGTCCGCGTCCGTCGTCACCGGCGCGAGCCCCGGCTTCGTACCGTCCGCGTTCTTGAGCGGACTGACCGCCCGCCCGTCCGTCGACCCCGAACCGGAGGCCGACCCGGATCCGAGGCCGCCGCCGACGGTCTGGTCGGTGCAGCCGGCCACCGTCGCGACGGTCACCGCGCTCATCAGCATGGCGACGGTCGCCGCCCCAACCCTCAGACGCATCCCGTGCGCCCCTCCCCTTGCCTGCCCGCTGCCACCCCGCACAGGGCGGTTTCCCCGGCGGACGTCGGTGCACACCGTACCGATGGGGCACTCGGCGGCATACAGGAGGTCCAGACCACCACCGCCCCAAGTGGGCATCTGCCGCATCCCGGGAATATCGTCGGTGGTGAGTCACCTCCGGAAGGAGCTCCGCATGGGCATCTTCGACAGGTTCAGGCACAACCGGGCTGCGCAGGGCAAGGCCAAGGACACGTCCGACGCGGCCGAGCGGAAGGTCAACGAGAGGACGGGCAACACGTACGAGAGTCAGGTCGACGAAGCCCAGCAGAGGATCGAGGGCTCACTCGGCATGGACCGCGAACGGCCCGACCGGCCCGAGGGGCATTGACCCGCGAGGCGATCACCCGAGGGCGATGACGCGACCGCCGGAGAGACCACGGAGGAACGTCCGGCCCGGGCGGCCGGACCCCGCACACCATCCGAATGAGAAGCCGTCCGCGCAGCCTCACCTCCCGCGGACGGCTTCCCGCACTACGACCCCAGCACCGATGCCAGGAACTCCCCCACCCAGCCCAGCAGTTCCCTGCCGACCAGCGGCTTGCCGCCGACCTTCGCCGTCTTCGGGCGGGGGACCAGGACCTGGTGGACGGCCGGCTTGATGACCGTGCCGGGGTACAGGCGCTTCAGACGGAGCTCCTGCGACTCACGCAACTCCACCGGAGCGAAGCGGATGTTGGTGCCCTGCAGGACGATCTCACCGACCCCGCACGCGCGTGCCAGCATGCGCAGACCCGCGACCAGGAGCAGGTTCTCCACCGGTTCGGGCAGCTTGCCGTAACGGTCGACGAGTTCCTCGCGTACGGCCTTGATGTCGTCCTCCGAGTTGACGGACGCGATGGCACGGTAGGCCTGCAGACGCAGCCGCTCGCCGGGGGCGTAGTCGTGCGGGACGTGCGCGTCGACCGGCAGCTCGATCTTGACCTCGAGCGGCGGCTCCTCCTCGATCTCCCCGGTCTCCAGCTGGCGCCGGTAGTCCGCGACCGCCTCACCGACCATCCGGACGTACAGGTCGAAGCCGACGCCCGCGATGTGCCCGGACTGCTCGCCGCCGAGCAGGTTTCCGGCCCCTCGGATCTCCAGGTCCTTCATCGCGACGTACATGCCCGCGCCCATCTCGGTGTGCTGGGCGATCGTCGCGAGCCGTTCGTGCGCGGTCTCCGTCAGGGGCTTCTCCGGCGGGTACAGGAAGTACGCGTACCCGCGCTCGCGGCCACGGCCGACCCGGCCGCGCAGCTGGTGCAGCTGGGAGAGGCCGAAGGTGTCGCCGCGCTCCACGATCAGGGTGTTGGCGTTGGAGATGTCGATGCCGGACTCGACGATCGTCGTCGAGACGAGCACGTCGAACTTCTTCTCCCAGAAGTCGACCACGACCTGTTCGAGGGCCGTCTCGGACATCTGGCCGTGAGCCGTGGCGATCCGCGCCTCGGGGACGAACTCGCGCAGCCGGGCCGCCGCACGGTCGATCGACTCGACCCGGTTGTGGATGTAGAAGACCTGGCCCTCGCGCAGCAGTTCACGCCGGACGGCGGCGCCGATCTGCTTCTCCTCGTACGGGCCGACGAAGGTGAGCACCGGGTGGCGCTCCTCCGGCGGGGTGGTGATCGTCGACATCTCACGGATGCCGGTGACCGCCATCTCCAGGGTGCGCGGGATCGGGGTCGCGGACATGGTCAGCACGTCGACGTTCGCACGGAGCTTCTTCAGCTGCTCCTTGTGCTCGACGCCGAAGCGCTGCTCCTCGTCGACGATGACCAGGCCGAGGTCCTTGAACTTCGTCTCCGAGGAGAACAGGCGGTGGGTGCCGATGACGACGTCCACCGAGCCCTCGCGCAGGCCCTCCAGGACGGCCTTCGCCTCGGCGTCGGTCTGGAAACGGGACAGCGCCCGGACGTTGACCGGGAACTGCGCGTACCGCTCGCTGAACGTGCCGAAGTGCTGCTGGACGAGCAGGGTCGTCGGGACGAGGACCGCGACCTGCTTGCCGTCCTGGACGGCCTTGAAGGCGGCGCGGACCGCGATCTCCGTCTTGCCGTAGCCGACGTCGCCGCAGATCAGGCGGTCCATGGGGACCGTCTTCTCCATGTCGTCCTTGACCTCGGCGATGGTGGTGAGCTGGTCGGGGGTCTCCGCGTACGGGAACGCGTCCTCCAGCTCGCGCTGCCACGGCGTGTCCGTGCCGAACGCGTGCCCGGGAGCCGCCATGCGCGCGGAGTACAGCTTGATCAGGTCGGCCGCGATCTCCTTGACGGCCTTCTTCGCGCGCGCCTTGGTCTTCGTCCAGTCGGCGCCGCCGAGCCGGTGCAGCGTGGGTGCCTCGCCGCCGACGTACTTGGTGATCTGCTCCAGCTGGTCGGTGGGGATGTACAGGCGGTCGCCGGGCTGGCCGCGCTTGGCGGGGGCGTACTCGACGACCAGGTACTCGCGCGTGGCGCCCTGCACGGTGCGCTGCACCATCTCGATGTAGCGGCCCACGCCGTGCTGCTCGTGGACGATGTAGTCGCCCGCCTCCAGGGTGAGCGGGTCGATCGTCTTGCGGCGGCGCGCTGGCATGCGCGCGCCGTCCTTGCCGGCCGCCTTCTGGCCCGACAGGTCGGTCTCCGTGAGGACGACCAGCTTCAGCGCCGCGTCCACGAAGCCGTACTCGATGGAGCCGCACGCCACATGGACGACGGAGGGGCTCAGCGCCGCGACGTCCGTGTCCAGGCGGGCGGCCACGCCCTCGCCGCCGAGGACCTCGACCGTGCGGGCCGCCGGGCCGTGGCCCTCGGTGACGAAGACGACCCGCCAGCCGTCGGCGAGCCAGCCCTTGGTGTCGGCGAGGGCCTTCGCGGTGTCGCCGCGGTACGTCTCGGGGGCGTGCATGCCGAGCTGGAGGGTGTCCGCCTCCAGTTCGAGGTCGGCGGCGAACGGCGACACCGACCACCACATCATGTCCAGCTCGCGTGCGCGGTCGCGGACGTCCGCGATCGACCACAGGGAGGCCGCGCCGACGTCGATGGGCGCCTCGCCGCCGCCGGCGGTGGCCGCCCAGGACGCCTGGAGGAACTCCTGCGAGGTCGCCACGAGGTCGGCGGCACGCGTGCGTACCCGCTCCGGGTCGCACACGACGGACATGGCGCCCTTCGGCAGGACGTCGATGAGCAGCTCCATGTCGTCGACGAGGACGGGGGCGAGGGACTCCATGCCCTCGACCGCGATGCCCTCGGCGATCTTGTGGAGCAGTTCGCCGAGTTCGGGGTGCTGTTCGGCGAGGGCACGCGCACGCGTGCGTACGTCGTCCGTCAGCAGCAGTTCACGGCAGGGCGGCGCCCACAGGCCGTGCTCGGCGACCTCCAGGGACCGCTGGTCGGCGACCTTGAAGTAGCGGATCTCCTCGACGTCGTCGCCCCAGAACTCGATGCGCAGGGGGTGTTCCTCGGTGGGCGGGAACACGTCCAGGATGCCGCCGCGTACGGCGAACTCGCCGCGCTTCTCGACGAGCTCCACGCGCGCGTAGGCGGCTGCGGCGAGGGATTCGACGGTCTGGTTCAGGTCGGCCTGCGAGCCGGTGCGCAGGGCCACCGGTTCCAGGTCGCCGAGGCCCTTGACCTGCGGCTGGAGGACCGAGCGGACCGGGGCCACGACGACCGAGACCGGGCCCGTCTCGGGGTCGTCGGGGCGGGGGTGCGCCAGGCGGCGCAGCACGGCGAGGCGGCGGCCCACGGTGTCGCTGCGGGGGCTGAGGCGTTCGTGCGGGAGCGTCTCCCAGGAGGGGTACTCGACGACCGTGTCGGGCGGGAGCAGGGAGCGCAGGGCCGCGGCCAGGTCCTCGGCCTCGCGGCCGGTGGCGGTGACCGCGAGGACCGTACGGCCGGTCTCACGGGCGAGGGCGGCGATGGCGAAGGGGCGGGCCGCCGGGGGGCCGACCAGGTCGATGTGCATGCGGTTGCCGTCTGCGGCCGCGGGGATCGCTTCGGCGAGGGCGGTGTCCAAGACGGCGGCGTCGAGCAGACCGTGCAGGCTCATTCGGGGCGGCTTTCGTCGGAGGGTGGGCAACGCGAAGGGCCCGACACGCGTCACGGGCCGGGGGTGTCCAGGGTACGACGGGGCGCTGCCGTTCGCCGGGGCCTGTGGACAACCAGGGTTTCTCAGGGTGCGGCCCTGACAGTCCCGCCAGTGGACTCCGCCCCCTGGACCCCCGGCCTATGCCCACCCACCACCCGACTCGGTCGGACAGAGAAGCGCCGACCCGCTTGCACACGAAGGCACCGAGAAGCCCCCGTGGCTTCTCGGTGCCTTGGTCGTGCCGCCGTCTAGTCCGTCGCGATCGCGTTCAGTACGTTCATGCGGCCGGCGCGGAACGCGGGGATCAGGGCCGCGAACAGGCCCACGAAGGCCGAGCCGATGAACACCCCGATGATCGTCGGCCAGGGGATGTCGAGGATGTTCAGGCCCTGGAGGGCGAGGAGTTGCTGGGCGGTCGCGCCCCAGCCCATGCCCAGGCCGAGGCCGAGGAGGGCGCCGAAGAGGGCGATGACCACCGACTCCATGCGGATCATGCGGCGCAGCTGGCGGCGGGAGAGGCCGATGGCCCGCATGAGGCCGATCTCCCTGGTGCGTTCCACCACCGAGAGGGCCAGCGTGTTGACCACGCCCAGGATCGCCACCACGATAGCCAGCGCCAGCAGGCCGTAGATCAGGTTCAGCAGCTGGCCGATCTGGTCCTTCAGGGCCTCCTTGTAGTCGGTCTGGTCGCGCACGGTGTACTGCGGGTAGTCATGCAGCGCCGACTTCAGCGCCGTGTACGCGGCATCCTGCTGCCCGTCCTCGGCGGTGGCGAAGACCAGCTGGTCCAGGGGCATCTTGGCGGCCGGCACGTACTTGGCGAGCGTGGCGATGGAGATGTACTTCGCGCCCCCGTCGATGACGACGTCGCTGCTGGTGATCGCCCGGACCGTCAGCTCGGCGGTGGCGCCGTCCCGGAAGGCGATCTTGATCTTCGAGCCGAGGCGGATGCCGTGGGCCTCGGCGAACTTCTCGTGGACGGACATCGAGTCGGGCAGGTAGGCGTCCGCGAGTTTCCCGGCGACCGTCTCGGTGCGCAGGTCGGTCGCGTACGTCGGGTCGGCCGCCGTGATGTCCGTGTCCTTGAGCGTCTTGCCGTCGGGGGTGGTGTAGTCGGCCTCGGTGGTCCTGTACTCGGTGACCCGGGCCAGCCCCGGCGTCGACTTCACCGCCTGCACGGCCTGCGCGGTGATCGGCTGGCCGCCGTCGCTCTGGATGATGAAGTCCGTGCCGACGGTTTTGTCGAGCTGGTCGGTCGCGGAGGCCACCATGGACGAGCCGACCACCGACAGGCAGGCGACCAGTGCGAGGCCGATCATCAGGGCGGCGCCGGTGGCGCCCGTACGGCGTGGGTTGCGCAGGGCGTTGCGTTCGGCCATGCGGCCGACCGGACCGAAGGTGCGCAGCAGGACCGCGCCGAGGACGCGGACCACGCCGCCCGCCAGCAGCGGGCCGATCACGACGAAGCCGATCAGGCTCAGCACGACGCCCAGGCCCAGCCAGAGGGACCCCTCCTTGGCCTTGTCGGCCGAGGCCGCCATGTACAGGCCGTAGCCACCCCCGCCCGTGAGGAGCAGGCCCAGCACGGCCCGTACGGCACCGGCCTTGGCGTCGGCCGGGGCGCCCGCGTCGCGCAGGGCGGCCATCGGGGAGACCTTGCCGGCGCGGCGGGCGGGGAGGTAGGCCGCCAGGACGGTGACGACGACGCCGAGGACCATGCCGATCACCGGTGTCGTCCAGGCCACCGTCAGATCGTCGGTGGACAGGTTCATGCCGGTCATGCCCATGAGCTTCATCAGGCCGACCGCGAGGCCGACGCCCGCGCCGACCCCGAGGACGGAGCCGGTCACGCCCAGGAGCAGCGCCTCGGCCAGGACCGAGCGGTTGACCTGCTTGCGGGACGAACCGATGGCCCGCATCAGACCGATCTCGCGGGTGCGCTGGGCGACCAGCATGGAGAAGGTGTTGATGATCAGGAAGATGCCGACGAGGAAGGCGATCCCGGCGAAGCCGAGCATCGCGTACTTCATCACGTTCAGGAAGCCGCCCACGTCCTGCTGGTTGGCGTCGGCCGTCTCCTTCGCCGTCTGCACCTGGTAGCCGCCGGCGCCGAGTTCCGCCGTCACGTTCTTCTTCAGCTGCTCGTCGCTCACCCCGGCCGCCGCCGTGACATTGACGTTCGTGTAGACGTTCGACTCGCCGACCAGGGCCTGCTGGGCCGTCTTCGTGTCCAGGTAGAAGATCGCCGCGCCGGGGTTGGTCACCTGGAAGGTGGCGATGCCGGAGATCCTCGCCTCGTGCGTGCCGACGGCGCTGATCACGCCGATCTCGTCGCCCAGCTTCAGATGGTGCTTGTCGGCGGTGTCCGCGTCCACCATGACCTGGCCGGAGCCCTTCGGCGCCGCACCGGAGGTGATCTTCATGGTGCGGGCCTCGTTGGCGTTCCAGCTGCCGACGATGGTCGGTGCGCCGCTGGACGGCGACAGGTTGTCCTTGTCCGCGTCGACGACGGTCACCGCACTGGAGAAGACTGACCCTTCGGCCGCCTTCACGCCCTGTACCTCGCGCACCTTGCCGAGCACGGAGGCCGGCATGACCGGCGGCTTGCCGTTCCCGGAGGTCGTCTCACCGGTGTCCGAGGCGCCCTTCGCGCTCACCGTGACGTCGGAGGAGGTGGCTGCGAACAGCTTGTCGAACGTCGTGTTCATGGTGTCGGTGAACACCAGCGTGCCGCAGACGAAGGCGACGGAGAGCAGGACCGCGACGGCCGAGAGGGCCATGCGCCCCTTGTGCGCGAAGAAGTTGCGCATCGAGGTCTTCATGACGGTCATGACGTACGCCCCCGCGCGTCGAAGTCCTTCATGCGGTCCAGGACGGAGTCCGCGGTCGGCTTGAACATCTCGTCGACGATCCGGCCGTCGGCGAGATACAGCACCCGGTCCGCGTACGAGGCCGCCACCGGGTCGTGCGTGACCATCACGATGCTCTGGCCCAGCTCGTCGACCGAGCGGCGCAGGAAGCCCAGCACCTCGGCGCCCGCGCGCGAGTCGAGGTTTCCGGTCGGCTCGTCACCGAAGATGATCTCGGGACGGGCCGCCAGGGCGCGCGCCACGGCGACGCGCTGCTGCTGGCCGCCGGAGAGCTGCGTGGGGCGGTGCTTGAGCCGGTCGGAGAGTCCCACCGTGTCGACCACGCGCGCCAGCCACTCCTTGTCCGGCTTGCGGCCCGCGATGTCCATGGGCAGCGTGATGTTCTCGATCGCGTTCAGCGTCGGCAGCAGGTTGAACGCCTGGAAGATGAACCCGATCCGGTCCCGGCGCAGTTGCGTGAGCTTCTTGTCCTTCAGCCCGGTGATCTCGGTCTCGTCCAGGTAGATCTGACCGCTCGTCACGGTGTCGAGACCGGCGAGGCAGTGCATCAGCGTGGACTTGCCCGACCCCGAGGGGCCCATGATCGCGGTGAACTGTCCCCGCGCGATGTCCACGTCGACGTGGTCGAGGGCGACGACCCGGGTCTCGCCGGACCCGTACGCCTTGACGACCTGCCGCGCCCGCGCGGCGACGGCCGTACGCCCTCCAGTGCCCCCGTGCCTGGGAATGGTCACAGCCGAAGTCACGGTAAGTCTCCTATGTCGGAAGTCAATGGACCGCACTCCGCCACGGCGGATGACCGGGAAGAGGTGCGAGCAGTACGGAAGTGCGGAACTGCGGAACTGCGGAACTGCGGAAGTGCGGAAGTGCGGAAGTGCTACGTCGAAGAGTCTGGCGGTGGGAGGGGGTCCGGCGCGCTGGTGCCGGGCCCCGTCCTGCCGGGGGGTTAACCCCACCCTCCGCCGCTGGGGCCGGCCGCCCCCAACGGCATAAAGCCAGGTTAAGGACGCGCCCGGGCCGGTCTCGTCCTCCGCCGGGACGAACCCTCCCCGAGACGTAGTACGGAGGTACCCCTAGGGGCCCTCCACCGCCGGGTGGAGCGGCTCTCGGGGTCGACTCCACCCTTCGGCCCCGCACCGCTCCACCCCCGGTGGCCTCAGGCTGCACCCTTCCGTCGCGTGAAGGTCAAGGCTCCCTTGGCGCCCGGGGCAAGTGGGAAGCTGTCCTCCGGCAGATAGATGCAAGGGGCACGGGAGACGGCAGGGGAGGACATCCGGTGGGGGACGCGAGACCGGCGACGCGTGAGGCCGCACCGCGGCGCACGGGCGCGCACAAGCGGGGCGCGGTGGTGGCCGCGCTGATGCTCTCCATGGCGCTGGCCGCCCTGGACTCCACCGTCGTCTCCACGGCCGTACCGCAGATCGTCGGCGACCTGGGCGGGTTCTCGGTCTTCTCCTGGCTGTTCTCGGGCTATCTGCTCGCGGTGACGGTCACCCTGCCCGTCTACGGCAAGCTCTCCGACACCTTCGGCCGCAAACCGGTGCTGGTGGTGGGCGCCGCACTGTTCCTGCTGGGCTCGCTGCTGTGCGCGCTCGCCTGGAACATGGCGGCGCTGATCGCGTTCCGGGTGGTGCAGGGTCTGGGCGGCGGGGCGCTGCAGGGCACGGTGCAGACGCTCGCCGCCGATCTGTACCCGCTGAAGGAGCGGCCGAGGATCCAGTCGAAGCTGTCCACGGTGTGGGCGGTGTCGGCGGTGGCGGGTCCGGGCCTCGGCGGAGTGCTCGCGGCGTACGCGGACTGGCGCTGGATCTTCCTGGTCAACCTGCCCATCGGCGCGGTGGCGTTGTGGCTGATCGTCCGTCATCTGCACGAGCCCCACAGGGAGTCGCGGCCGAAATCGCCGGCACGCGCGCGTGTGGACTGGGCGGGTGCGCTGGCCGTGTTCGCGTGCGGCGGAGTGCTGCTGACGGCGCTGGTGCAGGGCGGCGTGGCCTGGCCGTGGCTGTCGGCCCCGTCGCTCGGCCTGTTCGGTGCGGGGCTGGTGCTGGCCGGGCTCGTGGTGGTCGTGGAACGGCGGGCGGCGGAGCCGATCATCCCCGGGTGGGTGTGGCGGCGCCGCACGATCGCCGCGGTCAACCTGGCGCTGGGCGCGCTGGGTCTGCTGATGGTGGCGCCGTCGGTGTTCCTGCCGACGTACGCCCAGTCGGTGCTGGGCCTCGGGCCCGTGGCGGCCGGCTTCGTGCTCTCCGTGTGGACGCTGAGCTGGCCGGTGTCCGCCGCGCTGAGCCAGCACGTCTACCGGCGGATCGGCTTCCGGGACACCGCGCTGCTCGGCATCGGCGCCGCCGCGCTGATCCTGCTGGCGTTCCCGTTCCTGCCGTATCCCGGCGCGGCCTGGCAGCCGACACTGCTGATGCTGGTGCTCGGCGCGGCGCTCGGCCTCTTCCAGTTGCCGCTGATCGTGGGCGTGCAGTCGACGGTGGGCTGGTCGGAGCGGGGTACGACGACGGCGTCGGTGCTGTTCTGCCGGCAGACCGGGCAGACGATCGGCGCGTCGGTGTTCGGCGCGGTCGCCAACGGGGTGCTGGCCGCCCGGCTGGGCGGGGCGGGCGATCTGGACTCGGTCACCCGCGCGCTCGACGCCGGTACGGCACCCGAGTCGGTCCGGCGCGCTGTCGCGAGCGCCGTACACGCCGTGTACCTGGGCGCGTCGTGCGCCGCCGCGCTCGCCTTCCTGGTGCTGCTGTGCGTGGCGCCGCGCCGGTTCCCGGTGCTGGGGGAGCCGGGAGACCTGCCGTCGGCCAAGGAACCGGCGGAAGGGCAGTCGTAAAGGAAATGAACCGACGGAAGGGTGGATCCTCGCGGGGGCGGCGGTACGCAGGGGCAGCCGACGCAAGCAAGGGGATCCGACGCCCACCGGGCGCGGAGACACGCGAGCCCGGTGGGCAAGGCGAGCGAGACGGGCGAGGAAGGCAAGGCGGGCGAGGAAGGCAAGGCGGGCGAGGGACCCGACGAGACCCCGGCGGTCACTCCGCCGGGCGGCCCGTGAGCGCCCTCAGGCTCTCCTGGACCTGGTCCATGTGTCCCCGCACCTCTTCGCAGTGCTCATGGTGCTTGCGCACCACCCGCTCGGTCTCCTGGGCGATACGGTCCTCCTTCAGCCGCGCCTCGGCGAGGATCTGCGTGGCACGCGCGCGTGCCTCCTCCTCACGCCGGTTGATCATCTCCTGGGCCTCGGCGAACTCCCGTTGCGCCTCCGCCAGCGCCTCCTCGGCACGGGCCACCGCCCGCTCGTTGTTGGCGTCCTGTGCGGCGATCCGCTCGGCGGCCTCACGGTCCGCCGCCGCCCACTTCTCGGCGTGCTCGTGCTTCGGCTCCACGAGCAGGCCCGCGGTGCGATGCCGTACCTCGCGCAGCGCGTCGAGCTCCGCACCGCGGAACTCCTTCACCTTGCGGCGCGCGGTGACCCGGATGCCCTGCGCCTCGGCACGCGCCGAGAGCAGCCGCTTGTGGGCGTACTCCTTGGCCTCGGTGCGGGTCGTCTCCGCCTGCTCCTGCGCCGTCCGGCGCAGCGTGTCGGCGTGCTCCTCGGCCTGCGCGACCTCCTCCCGCGCCTCGTTCCGGGCACGCTCGACCATCCCCGCCGCCTCTTCCTGCGCGAGCTCCCACAGGCGCCGTGCGCGCTCCCCGAGCGTGTCGTACGTCTGCGGCCTGATCTCCGTGCAGGCCTCGCGCAGCCGCTTGGCCTCCACCACCATGTCCTTGGCGAGCACCGTGAGCCGGGTGACCCGCTCCCAGGCCGCGTCGCGTTCGGCGGAGAGCGCGGCGGTGAACGTGTCGACTTCTTTGGGCCGGTAGCCGCGCCCGAGAACGGTCACGAACCCAGGCGATGACACCCGTGCGCTGCTCATGCTGTAGCCCCTTCCACCAGACGGACGCGAAATGATGATTTCCAGCATATCTTGATGTATCGGACTTAAGTGTTCATAACGCGACACTCCGGGCACGCAAAAGGGTCGGGCCGGTCATACGACCGACCCGACCCTCGACACACCCGGTGTCAGCGGGACGCGCGCCTCACAACAGCCCGTCCCACATCTGCTCCAGCAGCACCGACCACCAGCTCTCCGGCGAACCCAGCGCCGCCGGATCCAACGAGGCCAACTGCGCCTGGAAGTCCACCGTCCAGCGCCCCGCCTGCTCCTGGTTCAGACCGAACCGCAGCCGCCACATCCGGCCCAGCAGAGCGAGACACCGCTGGAACTCCGGCAGCCCGGTGTTCACGAACTGCGGCGGCACCGACCCGCCACCCGGCCCCGCCTCCACCGGCACCGCGACGATGTTCGCCGTCCCGTACTGCACACAGATCGCCTTGCCGAAATCACTGCCCATGACAAGGTACGAACCCGCGTCCGGCGCCGCCTGCACACCCCGCTCCGCCGCCAGCTCCGCCAACGTCGGCACCGGCCGCCCCGGCTGAGCCTGCGCCCAGAAGAACGGCCCCATGTCCAACGGCAGACCCGCCACCACCAGCGTGTGCGCCACCACCGGCGGCACACCCTGCCGCGACACCGCGGCCTGCTCGAACCGGAACAGCCCCGGCCCGAACGCCGCACCCAACTCCTGCGCGATCGCCTCCGGCGGAATCGGCGAGGCCGGCTGCACCGGCGGCAACGCCGCCCGCACCGGCGCGGGCCGCGCGGGACCGTCGGCCACCTGGTGCAACTCACCCTGGTGCGCCAGCAACTGACGCATACCCTGCTGCCGGCTCGCGTGATCCGTACCGTACGGCGCGATGCTCGCCAGCCGCGCCTGCGGCCACTGCTCCCGGATCATCCGCGCACAGTACGCACCCGGCAGCTCGCACGACTCCAACTCGGTGTGCAGCTCCAGCACCTGGTCCGGGGGCACGTTCATCGCCCGCAGCTCATGGAAGATCTGCCACTCCGGGTGCGGCGTGCCCGGCGCCGAACGCCGGATCACCTGCTGCTCCGACCCGTCCTGCGCACGGTAGCGCAACACGGCCTGGTAGCCCGGCCCGACCGTCGGCTGCCCGGGCGGCTGCTGCGGATACCCGTACGCCGACGGCTGCCCCGCCCCGGGCACACCCGGAGGCACACCCGGAGGCATCCCCTGAGGGGCGCCCGGGGGCATCCCAGGGGCACCGGGGCCGCCGGGGGCCATTCCCGGAGCGCCCGGCGCAACCGGGGCGGGCGGCGGAGGCGCACCGGGGGCACCGACCGGCGGCCCCGCCAGCACGGTCTGCGCCTGGTGCGGGGCACCGGGAGCGCCGGGTGCGCCGGGCGCACCCGGGACGCCGGGCGCCTGCGGAGCGCCAGGGGCGCCCGGAGGCCGCGGCGCGCCCCCGGGGCCGCCGGAACCTCCCGGCCCCATCTGCGCAGGGTTGGCAAGCATCGTCGCGGCATGGTGAACATCACCGGGAGGAGCACCGCCCGGCGCGTTCGGCCCGGCAGGCGCGTTCGGCGCACCAGGAGCGCCCGGGACACCCGGCGCCTGCGGCGCACCCGGACCGGCCTGCCCGTCCGGCCCCAGGGCCGACACCAGCTGCGTGGGCACATAACCGCCCGCCGCGGCACCCGGCGTACCCGGCGCACCCGGACCGGGCGGCGGAGGAGGAGGCGGCGGCGTACCGCCCGGCCGGGCACCAGGCGCACCCGGCGCACCCGGCGGAGGAGGCGGCGTGGCCCCACCGCGGGCACGACGCGGAGGCGGCGCCGCCTTGCTGGTCGCGGCATCGGCGATGTCACCCGCGTTCGGCGCGAGCGGCCGCCCCGGCGCACCCCCGCCCGCGGCACCCGCCCCGTACGACGGCGCACCCGCCTGCGGCTGAGGATGCGCAGGCACGGCCCCCTGCCCGGCCCCGGGACCACCGGCACCCCCCGGCCCCTGCGGATACCCGTACGACGAACCACCCGGCCCCCGCGGCGGCGTGCCGCCCGGTGTGCCCGCGGCCCCCGGCCCGCCCTCCTCGACCACCCTGCCCGACTCGTCCATCGCCGGAGCGACCGCCGTCGGCGGGAGCTGGCTGCCGCCCTTCATCAGGGCCGTCTTGGCGTCCGGCAGCCCGGCGGGCGGCGGCACGGGTTCGTCGGAACCACTCAACGGCGGCGCGAAGACCGTCGCGGGCAGCGGTACGGAACGATCCTCACCGGCGAGGCCGTTCGTGTCCGTACCCGTCCACGGCGTGGCCCCCGGAGGCGTCGCCGCGACCGGACGCCCCGGCCCACCGGCCGACGGCCCCGTCGGCACCCCGGCCTGCGTCCGCGGCAGCCCACTCCCCGGCACCCCGGCCTGCGTCCGCGGCAGCGAGGGATCAGGCGTCGCGCCCCCACCCGCGCCTGCACCCGCGCCTGCACCCGCACCGGACCCGGACCCAGCCCGGGACCCGGACCCGGAATCAGCCCCCCGCCCCTCCCCGATCCCCAACTTGTCCGCCGCCTCCTGCAACCACTCCGGCGGCGACAACAAGAACGACGTCTGATTCAGATCCACCCGCGCCGCAGGCGCCGGCACCGCGTCCTGAGGCTCGTCCGCACGGCCGTACTCCTCCTCGTAACGGCGAATCACCTCACCCACCGGCAACGCCGGCCACAACGTGGCCTCCCCGCTGTCCCGGGCGATCACCAACCGATGCGCACCCCCGTCCGACCGAGGCCCCTCCACACGGTCCTCCGCCCACACCACGAACCCCAGCCCGAACTCCCGCACCCGCACCTCACGATGCTGATACGCCGGAACATCCCCGTTGACCCACTCCTCGGCGCGCTCCTGCGCCTGCGCGAACGTCACCATCGCTCAGCTCACTCCCCCGCACCGACGGACGCCACGGGCACCGCACGCGCGAACCCGCCGTCCACCATCAGATTCGCCACCGTCTCCAACTCCGGCGGATTACCGGCCAACCGCGACAAAAACACGTCGAAGTCGTCACCACACGGCAACAACAACCGCCCCGTACGCTCCGCCGGCGGCCACGAAGGATCCACGTCCCGAACATCGTCGTACGCGCAGAACCACACCGAACCGACCCGATCGCCCTTCACCTTCACCGCCAACAACCCACCCTGCACGAACCCGACACCCAAATAGTCCTTCGTCAGATGATCCCGCAGACACTTGTTCACATACACAAGATCATTGACCGCCGCCTCGTCCCGCACCGTGAAGAACGGCTGATCCACCAACAACCCCAACTCCGCGTCCAACGCCGCACCCACCGGCGCACACCCACCCGCCGCCTTCAAAAACGAGCGGTACGCCCCCGGCAACCGATACCCCAGATCCTCCTCAACCCCCTGCACCTGCCCCTCGGTCACCGCCACACCCGACTTCGGCAACCCCACATGCACCGGACGCGTCTCCTGCAACGGCCGCGTCCCCCGCTTCGACTGATCCACCGGCGCCGTCGCCAACCCACCGTGATGCCTGAGCAACGCCTTCACCTCGACCGGAACCAACTCCAGCCGCCGCGAACCCACCACGTGATGCCACGTCCAACCATGCGGAGTCGCCACATTCGGCACCGTGTCCCACAACTCATGCCCCGCCGCCGCCAACACCGCGTTCGCCGACACATAATCCGTCAACCGCAACTCATCGACCCCGAAACCCTCCGGAGGCTCCGCGATCTCCGCCGCCGCACGCGCGTACGGCGAAAAATCCGGATAACCACGCTCATCCACCCGCACCCCCCTCGGATGCCGCGTCGCCCGCACCGGATCCGGGAAGTGCACGACCTGCCCGGCATAGGCCGCATTGGGCGGCGCGGCTTGCTGCCCGAGCCGACTCGTCGTCATGGCGATTGCCCCCTGCGGCACTCTGGTACGACCCGCAACGACCGGCCCCACATCCGGACCCGACCCGTCACGCCCCGTATCGACTGTCTCCAACGGTTCTCCAACACGCGCCCACCGCGCGCATCACGGTGCCGACAGCCTATGCGGTACGACGACACGGGTCACCGGCCCTCCGCCCGACACCCCCACATCCGTGACCAGCCGTCACCCCGCCCTCACGCACCGCCCAAACCCGGGCGTGTCGCACCGCCCCAGCTTCCGCACCCGCCACGCCATTTGGCACCCTGTGACGTCCGAGGGCATGCTCGGGAGGGGATGACGATCATGAACGCAACGCAAACGGGGCAGCACAACCGGCCGCAACCGCCCACAACCGGCGACCCCCGCATCGGCTGGTCCAGCGCCGAAACCCCACACGCCCCCACTCTCCGTCACCGCCGCGACGGCATACTCCCCACCATCGCCGCCGCCCTCTCCGTCCGCGGCGCCACCCTCACCAGCACCGCCGCCCGCGGCGACCAACCCCCCGCCCTGCACCACCTCGTCCAGGACTTCCTCGACACCCTCAGCAGCGCCCAACGCGACCGCTTCACCGGCCGCTGCGCCGAAGCACTCCTCATCTCCCGCCACATCACCGCCGCCGACACCGCCCGCAGCAGACGCGCCGCCCGCAAACCCATGACCAACGGCGAAGCCCGCAAGGCACTCAAACAAGCCAAACTCACCGCCCGCCGCATCCGCGAAGACGGCGACCCCCTCCACGGCAGCTTCGCCACCCCCTGCCGCGCCTGCACCGCCCTCAGCGCCCACTTCGGCGTCCGCATCGTCAACCCCGAAGCAACCGACTGACCCACCCCGGCGAACAGCGACCAACAGCGCCGAACAGCGAAAAGCGACGCAGAACGACGACGAACGACGAACGAAGGCCGATGCACCCCGACCCCCGCACCTCCACCACCCGCTTCCCCGTCCCCGTCGACGCCACCCTCCGCACCGCCGGCTGGCAACCCGGACGCTGGGACATCAAACAAGCCGAAATCTGGGCCGACACCCTCCGCGACCACACCACCCCCGCCGGCCACCGCCACGCCGTCTTCCCCGCCGCCGTCGAAGCCTGGGCCGAATTCGGCGGCCTCACCCTCACCCCCACCGGACCCGGCCGCCAAGTCGCCCCCACCCCCCTCCACCTCGACCCCCTCCACGGCCTCCACATGGCCCGCACCCTCGCCGACCTCGGCCGCGCCCTCGACACCGACGTCAGCCCCCTCGGCACCGAAACCGACACCCACTCCCTCCTCGCCATCGACGCCGAAGGCCGCGTCTACGCCCTCGACCACACCGGCGACTGGTACCTCGGCCCCGACATCGACCAAGCCCTCGCCGCCCTCGTCTCCGGCATCGAACCCGTACGCCTCACCGCCGGCTGACCCTCACGGAGAGGGAATCACCGCCGACACCCGAAAACCCCCCGCCTCCGTCGGCCCCGACACAAACACCCCACCCAACGCCACCACCCGCTCCCTCATCCCCACCAACCCATTCCCCCCCGACGGCAACCCCGCAGACCCCGCCGACCCCACCTCCGACGGCGGCTCGTTCTCCACCTGCATCGCGATCTCCGCCACCCGATGCGCCAACCGCACATGCGTCTTCGCCCCCGCCGCATGCTTGTGCACATTCGTCAACGCCTCCTGCACCACCCGATACGCCGTCTGCTCCACCTCCGCCGCATACACCCGCACCTCCCCCTCCACCGACAGATCCACCACCATCCCCGCAGCCGCCGACTGCCCCACCAACTCCTCCAACTCCTCCAGACACGGCCCCTCACCCGACTGCTCCACCACCGCCCGCGAAGCCGCCGCCGCAGCCGCCACCCCCACCGCCGCCAACGGCACCCCAGCCGACCTCTCCCGCTCACCCCCACTCCGCAACACCCCGAGCATCTCCCGCAACTCCGTCAACGCCTGCCGCCCCATGTCACCCACCAGCGCCGCATTCCGTACGGCCTTCTCCGGATCCTTCCGCGCCACCGCCTGCAGCGCCGCAGCATGGACGACCATCAGACTCACCCGATGCGCGACCACGTCATGCATCTCCCGCGCGATCCGCGTCCGCTCCTCGCCCCGCGCCCACTCCGCCCGCTCCTCGGCCCGCTCCGCCAGCAGCTGCAACTCCCGCTCAAGACTGTCCGCCCGCTCCCGCAGGCTCTCCATCAGCCGACGCCGCTGACCGACATACAAACCCAGCAGCACAGGCGGCGCCGTCAGCCCCAGCGACATCACCACCGCGGCGAACGGAATGAACCAGTCCCCGATCGTCAGCCGCCCCGAATCCATACTCTGCCGCACCTGCACGAACGTCACGATCAACGTCCCCACCAGCTGCATCCCGGCGAGTGAGGCGATGATCCGCCGGGGCAGCTCGGACGCGGCGAGTGTGTACAGCCCGACGAGGCCCATCAAGAACCCCATCTGGGCCGGCGTGATCGCGATGGCGACCAGCACGACAGCGATCGGCCACTGCCGCCGCACCACCAGCACGGACCCCGCGAGCAACCCGAAGACAACCCCCGCCGCCTCCGGGATCCCGGCATCCCGCGCGAACGAAACCCCCTCCACCGCGCACTCCACGGCCGACGCGACGGCCAGACTCCAGTCGAACGCGGCACTGCGCCACCTGGACCACCACAGCGGCCCCCTCAGGTCCGCCGTGGTCTCTTCCCCCGTCGTGGTCATGCCTCCAGCCTACGGGCGCAGCCCCCACCCTTTCCGTCGACTTTCACCGACCGAAACCGTCCCGATTCCCTCGAACAGGTGAACCCGCCCTGTTCGACCCCGGAACCCACCATTCCGCCCGGACGGTATGTGCATGGCACATTCCACTGGCAAGTACGCGGACTTCGAGAGACTCCGGGAACAGGCGATCGCCTTGCGGCGGGCGGGACTCAGCCTTCGGCAGATCCGCGACGAGCTGAAGATCTACAACAACGACATCCTCAACCGGCTGGTGAAGGGCGAGCCCCCGCCGGAGTGGACGAAGCGCCCGCGAGCAAAGGACGACCTGAGGGCGAAGGCACGGGAGCTCCGGCTGCAAGGCTGGACGTACGACCAGATCGAGGTCGAACTGGGCTGTTCCCGGAGCTCAGTGTCGCTGTGGGTACGGGATCTACCGAGGCCGGAACGGCGCGCCCCGGCGGAGCAGGCGCGGCTGGCGAACCGCATGAGGTGGGAGCACGAACTCGCGGTGCGCGACGAGAAGCGACAGCAGACCAAGGCAACCGCGATGGCGCAGATCGGCGAGATGTCAGACCGTGAACTCTTCATGGCCGGCGTCGCCCTGTACTGGGCGGAAGGCACCAAGGACAAGACGTACGCCCGCCGCGAGACTGTCATCTTCGTCAACAGCGACCCGGGCGTGATCCAGCTCTACCTGGCCTGGCTCAACCTGCTCGGTGTGGAGCCGGAGCGCCTTGCCTACCGCGTGATGATCCACATCACTGCGGACGTAGAGGGCGCCAACCGCTACTGGGCGGACCTCGTCGGCGTCGACGTCTCGGCTTTCCAGAGGACGACAATCAAGAAGCACAACCCCAAGACCGTCCGCAAGAACGTGGGCGAGAATTACCGAGGCTGCCTGGTGATCCGGGTGTCGCAGGCAGCCGAGCTGTACCGCCAGATCGAGGGGTGGTGGAAGGGCATGGTGGTGGCAGCCAATCAGCGAACCCCGTAGGCTGACCCCCGGCAATCCCGGGTTGCTCTGTCGGTAGGGGCGACTGGACTTTGAATCCAGGTAAGACGCAGGTTCGACTCCTGCCCCGGGAGCAATAGGTTCGGGTCCTGATCCAGCAAGGTCAGGGCCCACTCTCATGTCCCCCAGGAAACGCCCCGGTATCCTTCGAATGTCCCCACCTCTCTCCACAGCCGAAGGGCACATCCGTGAGCGCCATTCGCCCGGCAGCCGTCGTCGTTCTCGCAGCGGGTGAGGGCACCCGTATGAAGTCGGCCACACCCAAGGTCCTCCACGAGCTCTGCGGTCGCAGTCTCGTCGGGCATGTGCTGGCCGCCGCTCGTGAGTTGGACCCCGAGAACCTGGTCGTCGTCGTCGGGCACGCGCGCGAGAAGGTCACCGCCCACCTGGCCGAGGTCGACGCCGCCGTACGCACCGCCGTCCAGGAGGAGCAGAACGGCACCGGGCACGCCGTCCGTATCGCCCTGGAGCAGCTCGGCGGGGGCATCGACGGGACCGTCGTGGTCGTCTGCGGTGACACCCCTCTCCTGACCGGTGCCACGCTTTCCGCGCTGGCCGCGACCCATCACGGCGACGGCAATGCGGTGACCGTGCTGACCGCCGAGGTGCCGGACGCGACCGGGTACGGGCGGATCGTGCGGGACGAAGCCACCGGTGCGGTCACCGCGATCGTGGAGCACAAGGACGCTTCCGAGGCCCAGCGGGCGATCCGTGAGATCAATTCCGGGGTGTTCGCGTTCGACGGGGCGCTGCTGGCTGACGCGCTCAAGAAGGTCCGTACAGACAACAGCCAGGGTGAGGAGTACCTCACCGACGTTCTCGGGATTCTTCGGGAGGCCGGGCATCGGGTGGGGGCGTCGGTGGCTGCCGATCACCGTGAGATCGCCGGTATCAACAACCGGGTGCAGTTGAGTGAGGCGCGTCGGATTCTCAATGACAGGCTGTTGACGGCCGCGATGTTGTCGGGTGTGACGGTGATCGATCCGGCGACGACGTGGGTCGACGTGACCGTCACTTTCGAGCAGGACGTCACGGTCCACCCGGGTACGCAGTTGCATGGCGCGACGCACCTGGGTGAGGGCGCGGAGGTGGGTCCGAACTGCCGGCTGACGGACACGGTCGTCGGTGCGGGTGCTCGTGTCGACAACGCGGTGTCCTACTCGTCGCACATTGGTGCGAACGCGAGTGTGGGGCCGTACGCGTATCTGCGGCCGGGGACGCGTCTGGGTGTGAAGGGCAAGATCGGGACGTACGTGGAGACGAAGAACGCGTCGATCGGTGAGGGGACGAAGGTTCCGCATCTGTCGTATGTCGGTGACGCGACGATCGGTGAGTACACGAACATCGGTGCGGCGAGTGTCTTCGTGAACTACGACGGGGAGAGCAAGCATCACACGACCGTCGGTTCGCACTGTAAGACGGGCTCGGACAACATGTTTGTGGCTCCTGTCACGGTCGGGGACGGTGCGTACACCGCTGCCGGGTCCGTGATCACGAAGGATGTGCCGCCCGGTTCGCTGGCTGTGGCCCGTGGTCAGCAGCGGAATATCGAGGGTTGGGTGGCTCGTAAGCGTCCGGGTAGTGCGGCGGCGCAGGCGGCTGAGGCGGCCTCTCGTCGGGTTGAGGGCGAGGACTGACCGGAAACGGGTGCGTCAAACACGGCGTACCGTGATAAGTGCGAACCCGCACCCCCCTGAGATACCTCTGAGGAGACAGTGCTGTGACCGGGATCAAGACGACCGGCGAGAAGAAGTTGATGTTCTTCTCCGGCCGCGCCCACCCCGAGCTTGCCGAGGAGGTCGCCCACGAGCTGGGTGTCGGGGTTGTCCCGACGAAGGCCTTCGACTTCGCCAATGGCGAGATCTATGTTCGTTACCAGGAGTCGGCGCGTGGTGCGGACTGCTTCCTGATTCAGAGCCACACGGCTCCGATCAACAAGTGGATCATGGAGCAGTTGATCATGATCGACGCGTTGAAGCGTGCGTCGGCTCGTTCGATCACGGTGATCGTGCCGTTCTACGGGTATGCGCGGCAGGACAAGAAGCACCGTGGTCGTGAGCCGATCTCGGCGCGGCTGATCGCGGATCTGATGAAGACGGCGGGTGCGGACCGGATCCTGACCGTGGATCTGCACACGGACCAGATCCAGGGCTTCTTCGACGGTCCGGTGGACCACCTGTTCGCGTTGCCGCTGCTGGCGGACTACGTGGGCGGCAAGGTGGACAAGTCGAAGCTGACGGTGGTGTCGCCGGACGCCGGCCGGGTGCGGGTGGCGGACCGTTGGTGTGACCGGCTGGGTGCGCCGCTGGCGATCGTGCACAAGCGGCGTGACAAGGACGTGGCGAACCAGGTGACGGTCCACGAGGTCGTGGGCGAGGTCAAGGGCCGGGTCTGTGTGCTGGTCGACGACATGATCGACACGGGTGGCACGATCTGTGCCGCGGCCGACGCGTTGTTCGCGCACGGTGCGGAGGATGTCATCGTGACGGCGACGCACGGTGTGCTGTCGGGTCCGGCGGCGGACCGGCTGAAGAACTCGAAGGTCAGTGAGTTCGTGTTCACGAACACGCTGCCGACGCCGGGTGAGCTGGAGCTGGACAAGATCACGGTGCTGTCGATCGCTCACACGATCGCGAGTGCGGTGCGTGAGGTGTTCGAGGACGGGTCGGTGACGAGCCTGTTCGACGAGCAGTAGGGCGAATGGTTCGTCCTCTGATCGTTTCTGCATGATCGATTTTTCTGCGGCCTCTCCCGCCGAGTAGACTTCTCCAGTTGCTCGGCGAGGGAGGCCGCATCCTTGGATGCGACGCTCCGTTATCGACGCGCTCTTCGTAGCAGGCCGTTCGTGGCCGGGTGACCGTGTCTGTCCCCTTTTTTCTACGAGGAGTGATCATGTCCGAGGTCAAGATCTCCGCCCAGACCCGTACCGAGTTCGGTAAGGGTGCCGCCCGTCGTATTCGTCGTGACAGCAAGGTCCCCGGTGTCCTGTACGGTCACGGTTCGGACCCGCTGCACCTGACGCTTCCGGGCCACGACCTGCTGCTGGCGCTGCGTACGCCGAACGTCCTGATCTCGCTGGACATCGACGGCAAGTCCAACGAGCTGGCGATCCCGAAGGCCGTGCAGCGTGACGCGATCAAGGGCTTCCTGGAGCACGTGGACCTGCTGCTGGTCAAGCGTGGCGAGAAGGTCACGGTCGAGATCCCGGTGCACGCCGAGGGTGAGCTGGCCGCGGGTGGCAACCTGCTGGAGCACGTTCTGAACGCGCTGCCGGTCGAGGCCGAGGCCACCCACATCCCCGAGGGTGTCACGGTGTCCGTCGAGGGTCTGGAGGCCGGTGCGTCCGTCCTCGCGAAGGACATCACGCTGCCGAACGGTGTCACGCTGGCCGTGGACGGCGACGCGGTCGTTCTGCAGGTGCTGGCCGCGCAGGCCGAGGAGGCGGCGGAGGGCGAGGCCGCGGAGGGCGAAGAGGTCGCCGAGGCCTGAGCCTGAGCTGTCGCTGGGCCCTGCTTTCCAGGCGCCCGGTGCTGCAGGCTGTGCCCACCCGTTCCGCCCTGCGGAACGATTGCCCACAGCAGTAACGGCAGGAGCGGCCGCTGTTCCCTCGCGGGAGCAGCGGCTGCTGCATAAGGAGATGTGGACGTGACGACCCCCGCCAATGAGCCCTGGTTGATCGTCGGGCTTGGGAATCCTGGGCCGGAGTATGCCGGTAACCGCCATAATGTCGGTTTCATGGTGGCCGATTTGCTGGCTGAGCGGATCGGGGGGAGGTTCAAGCGGGCGGGGAAGGCGCAGGCGCAGGTCGTGGAGGGGCGGATCGGGCCGGCGGGGCCGGGGAGTCGGCGGGTGGTGTTGGCGAAGCCGATGTCGTTCATGAATCTGTCGGGCGGGCCGGTGAACGCGTTGCGGGATTTCTACAAGGTGCCGGTGGCGAACATCGTGGCTGTGCATGACGAGTTGGACATCGACTACGGGGTGCTGCGGCTGAAGCTCGGCGGTGGGGACAACGGGCACAACGGTCTGAAGTCGATGACGAAGGCGATGGGTGCGGAGTATCACCGGGTGCGGTTCGGGATCGGGCGGCCGCCGGGTCGTATGCAGGTGGCGGACTTCGTGTTGAAGGATTTCTCGTCCGCGGAGCGCAAGGAGTTGGACTGGTTCGTGGACCGGGCTGCGGATGCTGTCGAGTGTCTGGTGATCGAGGGGTTGGAGCGGGCGCAGAGTACGTACAACTCGTGACGTGTCGCCCAGGGAGGTTGACTGGTTGCTGGGGGTTGGCCAATGATCCCGGCCATGCCTGCCACAGCAGCTTCGTCCCATCGTCGTAAGAGTCGTACAAGCAATAAGGGTGGTTCTCCCAAGGCTCGTCAGGCCTCTGCCGCCGCTCTGCGTTTCGGGCGGCTCGGGGCGATGGGGGTGGTCGCGGTGCTGATCCTGTTCGCGGGGGTGTGGGGTTCGTGGGGTACGGCGCAGCAGGTGATGCTGACGAAGGGGCGGGAGCGCGGCACGATCGAGGTGTCGCGGTGTGGTGAGCAGACGTGTTGGGGGCCGTATACGCCGTTGTCGGCGGGGTCGACGGCGCGGTCGCGGGTGGTGATCGAGAGGTCGGTGGCGGTGCGGAAGGGGCGGACGTACACGGTTGTGGTGAAGCCGGGTGGTGATGAGGTGGTGCGGTCGGGTCCGGCGGGGGTGTTGTATGCGTGGGTGCCGTTGGGGGGTGCGTTGTTGCTCGCGTCGGTGGTGGTTGCGGGTGGGTTGGGGCGGGCGCGGTTGGGGTGGGTGTTGGCGGGGTGTGGGGTGACGTTGTGGACGGCAGTGTTTTTGGCCATATAGGCCTTGTAAATAGGGGAGTTTGGGCTGATTTTCCCTGTGTCGTGGCCAAGAACCGGCCAAGTGTTGCCTGTTCGTGATTGACCGGGTATCGGGACCGGGAGAGGCTGGGCCACCCCCCACATCTTCCCTTTCGTCACTCGAAGATGGATCGTCCCATGCGCCCCATGCGTACCCTTTCTCGCGTCGGTGTCCTTGCCGCCGCCTCCTCGGCCGCACTGCTGCTGGCTCCGGTCGCTCACGCTGCGGACGGTGACACGTCTACGGTGCAGTTGCGGCAGGAGCTTCCGCGTACGGCCGGCACTGACGACGGGGGCGCGCCCGCGGAGTCGCACGAGGAGTGCCCGGGCATTCCCGAGGACCAGGATGGCTGGCACTTCGTGCTGCCGGGCAATGACGCCGAGTTCGTCAAGCTGACGGTGACGTTCGAGCCGGGTGGTGAGCAGGTCGTCTCGGACTTCAGCGGGTTCCCGGGCGCGGCGGGCAAGCACGCCTATGTGGCGTCCGCGCCGGGTGCGAAGCTGACGGCGGCCGTGGCGGAGATCGAGGGCAGTGTGCCGCAGGATCTGTTCAACTTGTCGCACACGTGCCCGGTGACCGACACGAACGAGCCGTCGGGCAGCCCGTCGGGCTCGCCGTCGGGCAGCACGTCGAGTTCGCCCTCGGGCAGTGCGTCGGGCTCGCCGTCGGGTGACACCTCGAGCTCGCCCAGCGCTTCGGCGTCCGAGAGCACGTCCCCGACGCCTTCCGAGTCCTCCTCAACCGCCGCGCCGACCAGCGCCCCCTCCGAGCAGGGCGGCAGCGGTGATCTGGCGGAGACCGGCAGCAACGCCCCGGTGGTCGCGCTGTCGGTTGTCGCGGCGGCGCTGGTGGGCGCGGGCGGCTATCTGGTGATCCGCCGCCGCAAGGGCGCGCACCAGGGCTGACGGACTGGACGAGGGTGCCCCCGAGGTCGTACGGCCTCGGGGGCACCTTTGTGTCGTGCCGGGGTTGTTCAGCCGGTGTTGCGCAGGCCCGCTGCCACGCCGTTGACGGTGAGGAGCAGGGCTCGGGAGAGCAGCGGGTCGGGTTCGGCGCCGGCCGCGGCGGCGTCGCGCTGTCGCTTGAGCAGGGTGACCTGGAGGTAGGAGATGGGGTCGAGGTAGGCGTCGCGGATGGTGAAGGTCTGCTTCAGCACGGGTGTGGCGTCGAGGAGTTCGCGTTCGCCGGTGATCTTGAGGACTTCGGCGACGGTGAGGGCGTGTTCGGCCTTGATGCGGTCGAAGACGTGCTTGAGGTCGTCGGGGACGAGGGTGTCGACGTAGTGCTGGGCGATCCGCAGGTCGGTCTTGGCGAGGGTCATCTCGACGTTGGAGACGAAGTTGCGGAAGAAGTGCCACTGTTCGTGCATCTCGTCGAGCACGCCCTCTCCTCCCAATGTCGCAGTGAGGCCCGCCTCGCGCAGGGCCTTGAGGCCGGAGCCGACGCCGTACCAGCCGGGGACGATCTGGCGGGACTGGGTCCAGCCGAAGACCCACGGGATGGCGCGCAGTCCGTCGAGCGAGACGCCCGAGCCGGGGCGGCGGGAGGGCCGGGAGCCCAGGTGCAGGTCGGCGAGCTGGTCGACCGGCGTGGAGGCGAGGAAGTACGTCGGCAGGTCGGGGTCCTCGACGAGTTCGCGGTAGGCGGAGTGGGCGGCGTCCGAGACGAGGTCCATGGCGGCGTCCCAGCGGGCGAGGGCCTCGACGGACTGGCGGGGGGCGGTGTGCAGGGCGGAGGCCTGGAGGGTGGCGGCGACGGTGAGTTCCAGGTTCTCCCTGGCCAGGGAGGGGATGAGGTACTTGTCGGAGATGACCTCGCCCTGTTCGGTGACCTTGATCTCGCCTTCGAGGGTGCCCCAGGGCTGGGCGAGGATCGCGTCGTGGGAGGGGCCGCCGCCGCGGCCGACGGTGCCGCCGCGGCCGTGGAAGAGGCGCAGGCGTACGCCGTAGCGGTGGGCGACGTCGCGCAGGCGGCGCTGGGCGCGGTGGATCTCCCACTGTGAGGTGGTGATGCCGCCGAACTTGGAGGAGTCGGAGTAGCCGAGCATGACCTCCTGGACGTCTCCGCGCAGGGCGACGAGGCGTCGGTAGGAGGGGTCGGCGAGCATCTCCTCGAGGATGGTGTCGGCGGCCTTGAGTTCGTCGGTGGTTTCCAGGAGGGGGACGATGCCGATGCGGGCCCAGCCGGCGTGCAGGTCGATCAGGCCGGCCTCGCGGGCGAGTACGGTGGCGGCGAAGACGTCGTCGGCGCCCTGGCACATGGAGATGATGTAGGACTCGATGACCTCGGGTCCGAAGACGGCGAGGGCCCGCTTGATCGTCTCGAACACGCCGAGGGTCTTCTCGCCGGCCGCGTCGACGGGTGCCGGGGTGGGGGCGAGCGGCCTGCGCGACCGCAGTTCCTTGGCGAGCAGCTTCGTGCGGTACTCGCGGGGCATGTCCACGTATCGCCAGGATTCCTCGCCGAGGCGGTCGAAGAGCTGGCCGAGGGCGTGGTGGTGGGCGTCGGCGTGTTCGCGGACGTCCATGGTGGCGAGTTGGAGGCCGAAGGCGGCGAGGGTGCGCAGGGTGCGGTTCATGCGGCCGTCGGCGAAGAGGCCGCCGCGGTGTTCGCGCAGGGAGGTCTGGAGGAGGGTGAGGTCGTTGAGGAGTTCGCTGGTGCCGAGGTAGTCGCGGCCGGGTTCGTGGGGGGTGCCCTTGGCGAGGCGTTGCTTGGTGTTCTCCAGCTTCTGGCGGATGCAGGTGGCCTTGAGGCGGTAGGGCTCTTCGGCGTTGAGGCGCTTGTAGCGGGGGCTGATCTCGGGCAGGCGTTCGAGGTCGGCCCGGAGGGAGTCCAGGAGTTCTTCCGTCGCGCCGGTGTAGCGGATGGAGTTCGACAGGAAGCCGCGCAGTTCGTCGATCATCTCCAGGGCGTCGTTGATGCCGTGTTCGTGCTGGAGGATGAGGACGTCCCAGGTGACCTGGGGGGTGACGTTGGGGTTGCCGTCGCGGTCGCCGCCGATCCAGGTGCCGAAGGTGAGGGGGCGGGTGTCCTCGGGGAGGTGGACGCCGACCCGCTCGAGCTCGGAGGTGAGGTCCTCCAGGACGTCGCCGACGGCGCCGGCGTGGAGTTCGTCGAGGTAGTAGATGGCGTTGCGGGCCTCGTCGGCGGGTTCGGGGCGTACGACGCGGAGCTCGTCGGTCTGCCAGACGAGGTCGATGTTCTCGGCGAGGCGTGTGTCGTGGCGCCGGCGGTCGGCCTCGATGACGGGGGTCTCCAGAAGCGCGGCGATGCGCCGGAGCTTGTTGAGTACCGACCGGCGCGCGGCCTCGGTGGGGTGTGCGGTGAACACCGGGCGGACGTTGAGGTGGCGGACGGTCTCGCGGACGTGTTCGGGGTCGGCGTCCTTGAGGCGGTCGGCGGTGCGGGCGAGGAGGCCGCCTTCGGCGGCGCGCTTGGCGCGCAGTTCCCGGCCGCGGTGGACCTGCTCGGTGACGTTGGCGAGGTGGAAGTAGGTGGAGAAGGCGCGGACGAGCTTGGCGGCGGTCTCCAGTTCGGTGCCGCGCAGCAGTTCGGCGGCGGCCTCGCCGTCCTCGCGGGTGAGGCGGCGGACCTTCTCGACGAGGTCGAGCAGCTCGGGGCCCTCCTGCCGGACGAGGGTCTCGCCGAGGAGGTCACCCAGTCGGCGGATGTCGGCGCGCAGCTCTGCACTCGTCGTCGTGGTCTGGTCGTCGGCACTGCTCACAGGTGCGGCTCCTTGCAGTGGTGAAGCTCGTCTGAGGCTCGTCTGGGGCGGTGTCCGGGGCCGTCCGGGCGGCGGGTGCCGCATACGGGCCGGACATCCGGGAAGAAAACAGAGCGGACCGCGCTGTCCGACCGCCTCCAAGGATAGGTGGCGGGCGGGACGCGCAGACTGTCGGGCTCTTGCCGCCGAGCAGGGCACTGACATACTTACGATGCCGTAGGTTACGGAACCGTAGGAAGCTGTACGCGGCATCTGTACGCGGCATGCTGCCCGTGGTGGCCGTGACCCGGCGACCTGCCACAAAACCCTCGAACCCCACAGGGGACGCCCCATGACCACGAGCTCCGATGTGATCGACGACGCCCCGAAGGCGAACGACGGCGCTCCATTTCCCTCCGCGACGCTCGGTGGCGAGCAGAAACGCTCGCTGGAGCAGATCACCCTTCTCCTCTTCATCATCGTCCCGTTCCTCGCGCTGCTGGCGGCGGTGCCGCTGGCGTGGGGGTGGGGGGTCAGCTGGCTGGACCTGGGCCTGCTGGTCTTCATGTACTTCCTCGGGTGCCACGGCATCACGATCGGTTTCCACCGGTACTTCACGCATGGTTCGTTCAAGGCGAAGCGGCCGCTGAGGATCGCGTTGGCGGTCATGGGGTCGCTGGCGGTGGAGGGGCCGCTGGTGCGCTGGGTGGCGGATCACCGCAAGCACCACAAGTTCTCGGACGCGGAGGGGGATCCGCATTCACCGTGGCGGTTCGGGGAGACCGTTCCGGCGCTGATGAAGGGCCTGTGGTGGGCGCACATCGGCTGGATGTTCGACGAGGAGCAGACGCCGCAGGACAAGTACGCGCCGGATCTGATCAAGGACCGGGCGATCCGGACGATCTCGCGGCAGTTCGTCCTGTGGACGGTGGTGTCGCTGGCGATTCCGCCGCTGGTGGGCGGGCTGGTGACGATGTCCTGGTGGGGTGCGTTCACGGCGTTCTTCTGGGGGTCGCTGGTTCGGGTGGCGCTGCTGCACCACGTCACGTGGTCGATCAACTCGATCTGTCATGCGGTGGGCAAGCGGCCGTTCAAGTCGCGGGACCGGTCGGGCAACGTGTGGTGGCTGGCGGTGCTGTCGTGCGGCGAGTCCTGGCACAACCTGCACCACGCGGATCCGACGTCGGCGCGGCACGGCGTGGAGCGGGGGCAGATCGACTCCTCGGCGCGGCTGATCCGCTGGTTCGAGGTGTTCGGGTGGGCGTACGACGTGCGCTGGCCGTCACGCTCGCGTATCGATTCGCGTCGCAACACGGATGAGGACGGCTCCCGGCGCCGGAAGGCGGCCGCGAAGGCGGCATGATTGACGGCGTGGCGACCGACTCCAGCAGTACCCCCAGTCCCGGCGGTTCCGGCGGCGAAGCGAAGCCGCGGCGTGCCCGGCGTACCCGTATGACGGGCGCCGAGCGCCGGCAGCAGTTGTTGGAGATCGGTCGCACGCTGTTTGCGGCGAAGGGTTTCGAGGCCACGTCGGTGGAGGAGATCGCGGCGAAGGCCGGGGTGTCCAAGCCGGTGGTGTACGAGCACTTCGGTGGCAAGGAGGGGTTGTACGCGGTCGTCGTGGACCGGGAGATGCGGCGGCTGCTGGACATGGTGACGAGTTCGCTGACCGCCGGGCATCCTCGTGAGCTGTGCGAGCAGGCGGCGTTCGCGCTGCTCGACTACATCGAGGAGTACACGGACGGGTTCCGGATCCTGGTCCGGGACTCCCCGATTCCGCAGTCGACGGGGTCCTTCGCGTCTCTCATCTCGGACATCGCCACCCAGGTGGAGGACATCCTGGGTCGTGAGTTCAAGTTGCGTGGCTTCGATCCGAAGCTGGCGCCGTTGTACGCGCAGGCGCTGGTGGGGATGGTGGCGCTGACGGGGCAGTGGTGGCTGGACGTGCGCCGGCCGAAGAAGGCGGAGGTCGCGGCGCATCTGGTGAACCTGGCGTGGCACGGGCTGGACGGGCTGGAGCAGAAGCCGCACCTGATAGGACGCCGGAAGAGCTGAGTGGACCGCCCGGGCCGAAGGGGGCGGAGCGGGGGGAGACGGGGCGGAGACGGTCTCAGGCCCCCTTCGTGGCCACGGCGAACAGGCGCCGGAAGGGCAGGACCGTGCCGTACCCGGTCCTCGGGTAGGCCGTGCGGAGCAGGTCGCGGTATTCGGTGAGGAAGGTGTCCTGGGCCTCGGGGTCGTCGGCGAGGGCGTCGAGGGCGGGGCGCAGGCCGGTGCCCTTGACCCAGTCGAGGACGGGGTCCTCGCCCTGGAGGATGTGGTGGTACGTCGTCGTCCAGACGTCGGTGGCGCAGCCGAGGCGGGCGAGGCGGTCGAGGTAGACGCCGGGGGTGTGGACGGAGTCCTCGGGGCGCAGGACGTGGGCGAGCCGGTTCTTCCAGCGGGGTGTGTCGCCGAGTTCGCGCATGAGGGCGTGCAGGGGGGCGTCGATGTTGTGGGGGACCTGGAAGGCGAGGGTGCCGCCGGGGGCGAGGCCGTCGAGCCAGGCGGGGAGGGCGTCGAGGTGGCCGGGGACCCAGTGCAGGGCGGCGTTGGAGATCAGCAGGTCGTAGGTCTCGTCGGGGGTCCAGGTGGTGAGGTCGGCGTGGGCGAAGTCGAGGTGTGCGCTGGCGTGCGCGGCGGCGTCGGTGAGCATCTGTGCGGAGTTGTCGTATCCGGTGATGCGGGCGGTGGGCCAGCGGTCGGCGAGGACGGTGGTGAGGTTGCCGGGGCCGCAGCCGAGGTCGGCGATGCGGGGCGGGTCGCCGGGCAGGTCGGGGACGCGGGCGAGGAGGTCGTGGAAGGGGCGGGCGCGGTGGCCGGCGTGGCGGAGGTACTGGGCGGGGTCCCAGGAGGGGTTGGTCGTCATACCTCTCACCTTCCCTCCAATTTTCTCTCGACGTCAAGAGGCTTGATTTCAAGAGACTTCATGTCGACACAACCACTACACTGATCGTCATGGAGGACGAGGTCGATCGGCTGGTCGCAGCGTGGCGCCGGGAGCGCCCGGACCTCGACGTGGAGCCGCTGGAAGTACTCAGCCGGGTGAGCAGACTGGCCCGGCATCTGGACCGGGCGCGCCGGCTGGCGTTCTCCGAGCATCAGCTGGAGCCCTGGGAGTTCGACGTGCTGACCGCGCTGCGGCGCGCGGGGGCGCCGTACCAGCTCTCCCCCGGGCAGCTGCTGACGCAGACACTGGTCACGTCGGGCACGATGACGAACCGTATCGACCGGCTCACGAAGAAGGGCCTGGTGGGACGGCTGCCGGACCCGAGCGACCGGCGCGGTGTGCTCGTCCGGCTCACGGACGACGGCAAGGACCGCGCCGACCAGGCGCTGGCCGGGCTGCTCGACCAGGAGCGGGCGATCCTGGCCGAGCTCTCGCACGCCCAGCGCAGCGAACTGGCCGCCCTGCTACGCCAGCTGACCGCCCCGTTCGACAACATCCCCGGCTGAGGACCTGCCGGGCAGACCAGGGCGAAGACGCGGGGTCTGGCACGCGCATGTCGGCCGATCAGGCGCTGTTGGTTTCCTCCGCCCTGATCTGCCCGGCAGGTCCCAGGTCCACCGGCCCGACCCCCGCTCTGCGGGCCAGGGCGACGGCGGCGAGGGTGGAGTGGACGCCCAGTTTGCCGAGGACGTTCTGCATATGGGTGCGGACGGTGTGCGGGGAGAGGAAGAGGCGCTCGGCGACGGCTTTGCGCCCCAGGCCCGCCACCATGCACCGGAGCACTTCGCGTTCCCTCGGGGTGAGGGACTCGACGAGCCGTTCGCTCTCGGTGCGGTGCTTGCGGGCCGCGGTGAGCTCGCGCAGGACGCCGGTGAGCAGGGCGGGCGGCAGGTGGGTCTCCTCGCGCAGCACCCCTCGGATGACGGTGAGCAGCCGCGACAGGGAGCAGTCCTTGGCCACCCAGCCCGAGGCCCCGGCCTGCAGGGCGAGGGCGGCGCGGCGCGGGTCGTCCTTCTCGGCGAGGACGACGACCCGGACATGGGGCTGTGCGGCGCGCACACCGGCGACGAGGGAGATCCCGTCGACGAGTCCGTCCTCGCCCACCTCGTGCACGGGTACGGCGTGCCGTATGCCCGGCAGCGCACCGCCCGTACCACCTCCCGGCCCGGCCACCGGGCCGGCGCCCAGGCCGTTGCTCATTGCGGCGCCCAGATCGGCGTCGACGAGCAGCACGTCGTAGCGGCGTCCCTCGGCGGCCGCGCGCTCCAGGCTGCGCAGTGCCGCGGGGCCGCTGCCGGCCGCGGAGACGTCGACGTCGGGCTCGGCGGCGAGCGCCGCGGCGAGCGACTCGGCGAAGATGCGGTGGTCGTCGACGACCAGGACTCGGATGCGAACCACGAAACCCCCTTCCCCAGGCTCCTTGCCGGAGCCGGGGATACCCCAAGGTCCTCGAAAGACGGAGAAACTACGACCGGCGCGGGTACAACACCCGGAGGGGATACGGGCCACCGCACGGCCGCCGCCGTGCAGGGACTGCTACCCCGACTCCGGGCGTCGTACCCGACTGTCTCGCCCCCTGATCGGCACCGGCCCCCACCGGTGCTGTTCATCAGGGTAGGGCTGTGGGCGGGCGGCGGAAGGAAAAACGCAGAACTGGTTGGCCAGGGCGTTTATGGTGTGCCGCATGTTTCGTCTTGAGACAGAAGTCGACAGTACGAGGCGCGATCTTCTTCGCTCCCGGCTCCGCGACACCAACACGGCGGCCTCGCCCGTCCTGCGGGCGCTGCGCGGCACCCCGGCCGAGCGCGAGACCCCGCTGCATGTGTGGGTCTCGGACGTGGGCGGTGAGCTGGTGGGCGGGCTGGTCGGCCACACCTGGACGACGTGGCTGCACGTCGCCCACCTCTGGGTCGACGAACGTCACCGCGGCGGCGGCCTCGGCACCCGTCTCCTCGCCGAGGCGGAACGCGTCGCCGCCGAGGAGCGCGGCTGCCGGCGTGTGCGCCTGGAGACCTGGGACTTCCAGGCGCCGGACTTCTACAAGCACCTGGGCTACGACGTGGTGTGCGTGATCGAGGACTATCCGCCGGGAATCACGGAGTACACGCTGACGAAACGGCTGGGGTGAGGCAGGAGGACTCCCGCCTCACCCCACTTCTGACCACCGCTCAGATCAGACGGCGTGCCCCCGCCGACGGGACCGCCTCGAAGACGCGCGGGGCCTTGTGTCCGGCTGCCGCGAACGCCTCTTCGATCGCCTTGGTGAGGGTGTCGACCCCGGCGGTGTCGGTGAGGACGATCGCCGAGCCGCCGAAGCCGCCGCCGGTCATCCGGGCGCCGAGGGCGCCGTGGGTGACGGCGGTGTCGACGACCAGGTCCAGTTCGGGGCAGGAGACGCGGAAGTCGTCGCGCAGGGAGGCGTGGCCCTCGGTGAGGACCGGCCCGATGGCGCGGGTGTCGCCGGCCTCCAGCAGCGCGACCATGCGTTCGACGCGCGCGTCCTCGGTGACGACGTGGCGGACGAGGCGGCGGACCTCCTCGTCGTCGCCGAGGCGGGCGAGGGCCGCGTCCAGGTCGGCGTACGGGACGTCCCGCAGGGCGTCGACGCCGAGCAGGGCGGCGCCCTTCTCGCAGCCGGCGCGGCGCTTGCCGTACTCGCCGGTGCTGTGGGAGTGCTTGACCTGGGTGTCGACGACCAGCAGGCGCAGCCCCAAGGCGGCGAGGTCGAGGGGGATCTGCTTCTGGGAGAGGTCGCGGGTGTCGAGGAAGAGGGCGTGGCCCTCCTCGCAGCAGGCCGAGGCCGTCTGGTCCATGATGCCGGTGGGGGCGCCGACGTAGACGTTCTCGGCGCGCTGGCAGAGGCGGGCGAGCTGCCAGCGCTGCAGGCCGAGGTCGTAGAGGTCGTTGAGGGCGAGGGCCACGACGACCTCGATCGCCGCCGACGAGGACAGGCCCGCGCCGGTCGGAACGGTCGACGTCAGGTGGATGTCGGCGCCGGTGACCGGGTGGCCGGCCTCGCGCAGGGCCCAGACGACACCGGCGGGGTACGCCGTCCAGGTCTCGTCGGACTCCGGGGTGAGGTCGTCGAGGCGGAGTTCGGCGACGCCGCCCGCTATGTCGGAGGAGTGCAGGCGCAGGACGCCGTCCGTGCGCCGGGAGACCGCGGCGAGCGCCTGGTGCGGCAGCGCGAAGGGCATCACGAAGCCGTCGTTGTAGTCGGTGTGCTCGCCGATGAGGTTGACGCGGCCGGGCGCGGCCCAGACGCCGTCGGGCTCGGCGCCGTACAGCCCGGCGAACGCCTCGCGCACTTCCTGTGCCGCCACTGCTGCCCCCACTACTGCTCCCTTGCGATGTGCTGCGCGAACTCCCAGGCGTCCGCGACGATGCCCGCGAGGTCCGCGCGGGACGGGTTCCAGCCCAGCTGTTCGCGGGCGGTGGCCGCGGAGGCGACCAGGACGGCCGGGTCGCCGCTGCGGCGGGGGGCCACGACCTCGGGGATCGGGTGGCCGGTGACCGAGCGGACGGTCTCGATGACCTCGCGGACCGAGAAGCCGTTGCCGTTGCCCAGGTTGCAGATGAGGTGCTCGCCGGGCTTGGCGGCGGCGACGGCGAGGAGGTGGGCCTCGGCGAGGTCGGCGACGTGGATGTAGTCGCGCACGCACGTGCCGTCGGGGGTCGGGTAGTCGTCGCCGTAGACGGAGATGGCCTCGCGGCGGCCCTGGGCGACCTGGAGGACGAGCGGGATGAGGTGCGACTCGGGGTCGTGGCGCTCGCCCTGCTTGCCGTAGGCGCCCGCGACGTTGAAGTAGCGCAGGGAGACGGCGCCCAGGCCGTGGGCCGCGGCCTCGCCGGTGATCATGTGGTCGACGGCGAGCTTGGTGGCGCCGTAGGGGTTGGTGGGCTTCGTCGGCGCGGTCTCGACGATCGGGACCTGCTCGGGCTCGCCGTAGGTGGCGGCCGTGGACGAGAAGACGAGCTTGCGCACGCCGGCCTCGCGCATGGCGGCGAGGAGGGCCATGGTGCCGCCGACGTTGTTGTCCCAGTACTTCTCGGGCTTCACGACGGACTCGCCGACCTGCGAGGAGGCGGCGAAGTGGAGGACGGCTTCGAAGGAGGCGTCGAGCCACTTGGCGGCGTCGCGGATGTCGCCCTCGACGAAGGCGGCGCCGGCGGGGACGCCCTCGCGGAAGCCGGTGGAGAGGTTGTCGAGGACGACGACCTCGTGCCCCGCCTCCAGCAGATGCTGGGCGACGACACTGCCGACGTAGCCGGCCCCTCCGGTCACCAGGTACTTCATGAACTCGCTACCTCTCGCAGTCGCTCGGCCGCGCGCTCCGGCGGCACGTCGTTGATGAAGACGTTCATGCCGGATTCGGAGCCCGCGAGGAACTTCAGCTTGCCGGACGTCCGGCGGATGGTGAAAAGCTCGAGGTGGAGTGCGAAGTCGTCACGGTTGACGCCGTCGAACTCCTCCAGCGCACCGAACGGCGCCTGATGCCAGGCGGCGATGTAGGGCGTGGGCGGTTCACCGTCACCGAAGATACGGTCGAAACGCCTCAAGAGTTCCAGGTAGACCTTGGGGAACTCCGTGCGGGCCTCCTCGTCGAGAGCGAGCAGGTCGGGCACGCGCCGCTTGGGGTACAGGTGCACCTCGTACGGCCAGTGCGCCGCGTACGGCACGAAGGCGACCCAGTGTTCACCCTCCAGGACGACCCGCTCGCCGGCGAGTTCACGCTCCAGGACGGCGTCGAAGAGGTTCTCCCCGCCGGTGGCCTCCTTGTGCGCGGCGACCGAACGCAGCATCAGGGCGGTGCGGGGGGTGGTGAACGGGTAGGCGTAGATCTGCCCGTGCGGGTGACCCAGTGTCACACCGATCTCGGCGCCCCGGTTCTCGAAGCAGAACACCTGGTCGACGGAGGGCAGATGCGACAGCTCGGAGGTCCGGTCGGTCCACGCGTCGAGGACGAGGCGCGCCTGCTCCTCGGTGAGGTCGGCGAAGGACGCGTTGTGGTCGGAGGTGAAGCAGACGACCTCGCACCGCCCGGAGTCGCCGGCCAGCGAGGGGAAGCGGTTCTCGAAGACGACGGCGTCGTACGACGAGTCCGGGATCTCGCTGAGCCGCTCGCCCTGGGAGGGGCACAGGGGGCATTCGTCGGCCGGCGGGTGGTAGGTGCGCCCCTGCCGGTGCGAGGCGATCGCGACGGAGTCGCCCAGCAGCGGGTCCCGGCGTACCTCCGAAGTGGTGACCGTGCGGTCCAGCGGGCGTCGGTCCACCGCGTCGCGCACCGAGTCGTCCCGCAGGTCGTAGTAGATCAGCTCACGACCGTCCGCCAGCCGGGTCGAGGTCTTCTTCACCGCGACTCTCCATTGCCAAGTAAGCGCCAGGTGAGTGCCACGTCAGCACCGACCCAGACTTCAAACAGAACCGAACACATAGAAACATAAACACGCGCGGGAAGTAACCCCCCACAACCAAACAAAGACCACCAGACAAGGTGAGCTCCGGATGCAGACCCCCACAGACTCCGTGCACCTGGCAGCCGAGCTGCGGCTCCCCACGAACGCGCTCGACTACACGATCCTCGGCATCTACTTCGTCGTCGTCCTGGGCATCGGTTTCGCCGCCCGCAAGTCGGTGAGGACCAGCCTCGACTTCTTCCTCTCCGGGCGCTCGCTGCCCGCCTGGATCACCGGCCTCGCCTTCATCTCGGCCAACCTGGCCGCCACCGAGATCCTGGGCATGGCCGCGAACAGCGCCCAGTACGGCGCCTACACCGTGCACTGGTACTGGATCGGCGCCATCCCGGCGATGGTGTTCCTGGGCCTGGTGATGATGCCGTTCTACTACGGCAGCAAGGTCCGCTCCGTGCCCGAGTTCCTGCTGCTGCGCTTCGACAAGTGGGCCCACCTGCTCAGCTCGATCCTCTTCGCCTTCGCGGCGATCCTGATCGCGGGCGTCAACCTGTACGCCCTGGCGATCGTGGTCGAGGCGCTGCTGGGCTGGCCGCAGTGGGTGGCGATCGTGGTCGCGGGCTTCTTCGTCCTCGCGTACATCACGCTGGGCGGCCTCTCCTCGGCGATCTACAACGAGGTGCTGCAGTTCTTCGTGATCCTGGCGGCGCTGATCCCGCTGTCGGTGCTGGGGCTGAAGCGGGTGGACGGCTGGGACGGCCTCACGGACAGGCTGACCGCGACCCACGGGGACGACTTCGTGACCGCCTGGGGCGGCACCGGCATCGGCAGCGACAACCCGCTGGGCGCGAACTGGCTGACGATCGTGCTCGGCCTCGGCTTCGTCCTCTCCTTCGGGTACTGGACGACGAACTTCGCGGAGGTGCAGCGCGCCCTGTCGGCGCGGAACCTCTCGGCCGCCCAGCGCACCCCGCTGATCGCCGCGTACCCCAAGGTCTTCATCGTCTTCCTCGTGATGATCCCGGGCCTGGTCGCCGCGGCCCTGATCCCCGGCTTCGGCACCGACGAGTCGGGCTACCAGTACAACGACGCCATCCCGTACCTGATGGAGAGCCTGCTGCCCAACGGCGTCCTGGGCGTCGCCGTGACCGGGCTCCTCGCGGCCTTCATGGCGGGCATGGCGGCGAACATCTCGTCCTTCAACACGGTGTTCACCACGGACATCTGGGCGAAGTACGTGGTGCTGGGCCGCGAGGACGCGTACTACGTCCGCTTCGGCCGGCTGATCACGGCGATCGGCGTCATGGCCTCGATCGGCACGGCGTTCCTGGCGTCGTCGTTCTCGAACATCATGAGCTACCTGCAGACGCTGTTCAGCTTCTTCAACGTCCCGATGTTCGTGGTCTTCATCGTGGGCATGTTCTGGAAGCGGGCGTCGATGAGGTCGGGCTTCTGGGGCCTGCTGGCCGGCACCACGGCGGCGATGATCAACTACTTCATCCTCTACAAGCGGGACGTCATCGGCATCCCCACCGACCAGGGCGCCAACTTCGTCTCCGCGATCGCGGGCTTCGTGGCGGGCGCGGTGGTGATGGTGGCGGTCTCACTGTTCACCGCGCCCAAGCCCGACGAGGAGCTCCAGGGCCTGGTCTACGGCACCCGCTCCCCCGGCATGGCCGAGCCGCCGGCGGCGGGCGACGACGCCTGGTACCGCAAGCCGGCCCTGCTCGGCTGGGGGGCCGTGATCCTCGCGGCGGCCTGCTACATCCCGTTCTCGTTCTGATCCCGGTCGCGCGTCGCGCAGACCCAGGGAGGATGGAAACACCATGTCCGAGCAATTCGAACCCGACGAGCGCGCGAAGGCGGCCGAGCGGCTGCGGCGGGCGGGGTACAGCGAGGCCGACGTCCAGCGGGAGGTCACCGAGCTGGAGGAGAGGTCGGCGACCGCGGCCCGCATCTTCGACCTGCGCCGCATCATCGGCGGCCTGTTCGTCCTGTACGGCGTCATCCTCACGCTCACCGGACTGACCGACAGCGACGCCGAGATCGACAAGGCCCAGGGCATCAACATCAACCTCTGGACGGGCCTCGGAATGCTGGCCCTCGGCGTCTTCTTCCTGGTGTGGCTGTGGCTGCGCCCGGTGGCGCATCCGACGCCGACACTGCCGGTACCGGAGGAGAAGACCCCCGAGTGAGAGGCGGACGGGGCGGGGCTGGAGCCGTGGGCGCGGGTCCAGCCCCGTCCGGCTGTTTCGCCGTAGGTGCGGGCTACTCGCCGGTGAACAGGTCGTCGGCGGTGGTGGCGTGGACGGCACGCTGCGACCGGGTGGTGAGCCGGTCGAGGTCGGTGCAGGCTTCGACGCGGTCGCGTACCTCGTCGGGGACGTCGATGCCGCGCCAGCGCAGGACCCTCCACATCTGCCGGGCCTGTGCGTCTGCCAGGCACGAGTCGACGAACTGTGCGAGCACCACGGCGGTGTCGCGGTCCAGGGTCCGCAGGGCGGCTTCCAGCGATTCCGGTATCGCCGGAGCCTTCCGGCCACGGCCGTGTGTCATGGCCGAGAGCACCGCAAGGGACGGATCCTCCCGGGCCTCCCGCTCGGTGGCGATGAGCGGGACGTTCTCCGGGCCGAGCACGAACGGCCGGACCGTCAGCGACGCCATACCGCGTACGCCGAGGTGGATGGGCCGGGCCGCCCAGCGGGCCGTGGCACGCTTCTGCGTGACGCCGATCAGGACCGGCTCACAGCGGTACTTCTCGTGGAGAAAACTGAGGTAGTAGGGCCAGCTGCCGCGCTTACGGTCGTCCGGGTCGGTCTGCGCCTCCACGACCAGCAGGTAGGCGCCCTCCTCGATCCTCCCCCCGGTGTTCCTGGACACCGCCGAGGTCGAGCACCATGCGACGTTCCTCCGGGAGATCGTGATCACGCACGTTCCCGGACTTCTGCAGACCGCCGACTACGCCCGCGCGGTGTACGCGTACATGATGCCCGGCCTCCCGGAGGCCGAGTTGACCCCGCGCGTCGACCACCGGATGAGGCGGCGGGCCGTCATCGAGAACGACAAACCCACCCCGTACGAGACGATCATCCACGAGTTCGCTCTACGCATCCGCGTGGCCGACCGCAACGTCTCCCATGCTCAACTCCTGCAGATCCTCGATCAGATCGAGCAGGGGCACGCCAGTGTGCGCGTCGTCCCCACCGACCAGGACGGCTTTGCCGGGGCCGGGGCCTCGATGATGTACGTAGGCGGACCGGTGCCCCGGCTGGACACAGGCCTGCGGGACGCCCACACCGGCACCGCTTTCATCGACGCAGAGCCCCGACTGACTCAGCTTCGAACGCTCTTCCGTAAGGTGGAGAAGGCGACGTTGGATCCCGTGGCGTCGCGGGACTTCATCCACCGCCTGACGAAGGAGCTGCGAGATCCCTCGCGAGCCTCCTGGAAGGCATACGCACCGGGTGCGCACAGCGGTCTGCTGTACACACCCCGACCGCGGTCAGGCCAGCTTGTCCGCCTGGGCGGTGACCGGGTCCGTCGGGAAGGCGAAGTCCTTGCCCGAGACCATCGAACCCGCGTTGGCGACGGTGCCGGACGCGGTGGACGGCGGCACCAACAAACTCGCCTTCGGCTGACGTGCGGTCAGAGGGCGGCAGGGGGCGGCTTGAGCAGTCCCGCCTCCTCCAGGGACTCGGCCACTCCTTCGGTCTCCTGTGGTGACAGTGGGATCTGCGGTTCGGCGGTCGCCGGACAGTCGATGACGCCCCGCAGGTACAGGGCCGTCTTGAACGCGCCCAGGGCCGCCGAGCCGACGCCCATGCGGGACGGGTCGCCGACGGACACCATGCCGAACAGGGCGCACAGCCGCTCCTGTTCGGCCCGCGCGGCCTCCAGGTCGCCCGACCGGTACAGGCGCACGAGACGGACGTACCCGTGCGGGTCGACGTTGGCCAGGCCGGGCACCGCGCCGTCCGCGCCCAGCGCCAGGGCCGCGTCGACGAGCAGTTCGGAGCCGGTGAGGACGCTGAAGCCCGGCAGGTCGCGGGCGCCGGTGGCGACCTCGCGGAAGCCGGCCAGGTCGCCGCTGGAGTCCTTGAGCCCGGCGAGCACGCCCTCGGCGGCGAGGTCCAGGACGAGTCCGGCGGGCAGCTTGGTGTGCACGGCGACCGGGATGTCGTAGGCGATCACCGGGAGGGTGCCGCGTTCGGCGGTCAGCCGGTAGTGGCGGGCGACCTCGGCGGGGTGGGTGCGGGTGTAGAAGGGCGCGGTGACGACGACGGCGTCCGCGCCCGCCGCCGCGGCGGCCGCGACATGGTCCAGCACCCGGGACGTGGTCATGTCGATGGCACCGGCCAGGACCGGCAGCCGGCCCGCGACGTGCTCGACGACTGTCTCGGTGACCAGCCGGCGCTGCCGGTCGGTGAGGAACGCGACCTCCGAGGTGGAGCCGAGCACGAACAGCCCGTCCACCCCGCCGTCCAGGAGATGGTCGACGAGCCGACGCAGCGAGGGGACGTCCACCTCGCGGTCCGGTGTCAGGGGGGTGCAGACGGGCGGGATCACTCCGGTCGGCGGGGCGGGCAGGGTCATCACGGCTCCCGGGGGCAGGCTCGCGCGTACGAGGTCGTCGGTCGACTCGTCCTCCTGCACAGGATCTCGTCCTCCTGCACTGGATGGTGACAGGCGCCGACGCCGGAAGGCGGGCGGCGCCGGAAAGCGGGCGGCGCCGGAAAGCGGGCGGCGCCGGAAAGCGGGCGGCGCCGGAAAGCGGGCGAGCCGGGGCCGTTACGCGTCCGGGTCCGTGCTCGCGCGGTGGGAGCCGACGGGGCCCGCGCGGTCCAGCAGGCCCGTGCGGGCGGCCAGGGCCGCCGCCTCCAGGCGGGAGCCGACGCCCAGTTTCATCAGGACGCGCTGGACATGGGTGCGGGCCGTGGACGGGGCGATGCCCATGCCGGCGGCGATGAGGCGGGTGTCCTCGCCGTCGGCGACCCGGACCAGGACCTCGACCTCGCGCGGGGTGAGCATCTGCAGGAGCCGCTGGCCCTCGTCGTCCGGCTGGGCCGCGGGGTTGAGGAGCTCACCGAAGGCACTCTGCAGGAGCTGAGGGGCGACCGCCGCCTCACCCGCCCTCGCCTTCATGATCGCCCGCTCGACACCCTCGATGCGCTCGTCGTGGCGCACATAGCCGGAGGCGCCCGCGGCGAAGGCGGCGGCGATGCCCCGGGGGCTGGGCACCGGCCCGAGCACCAGGACCGCCACCTGCGGGCGCTCCCGCTTGATACGGACCACCGGATCGAAGATGCCCGGCTCGGCCGGGGCCGCCGTCCCCAGCAGACACACCTCCGGCGCCCGGGTGATCACCAGCTCCGCCGCACCGGCGGCGGGCGCCGCCGCGGCGAGCACCCGGTGCCCCCGTAGCTTCAGCGCCGAGGCCAGCGCCTCGGCGAGCAGTCGGTGGTCGTCGACCACCATCAGCCGCACTCCCATCGCCAACCCCCCAGTCCCCCCACGGAACACAAAAGGTGCCCCCCGGCACCCCGTCCTTCATGCCCCCGGAAGCTACACGCTTGTTCGACGTTGCGCTCCCCCTACTGGTGAGAAGTGCCCCGGATCGCCGAAATTCCTCGCATTCGAGGGTGATGAGCGGTAAGTGCACGGCCCCGCCCCTGAGCAGGGGCGGGGCCGTGCGTCTGTGCGAAACGGATTCGGCTCAGCCGGAGGTGCCGAAGGCGATCACCAGGTACTCCTTGTCGCCGCCGCTCGACTCGTCGGCGTACGTGTCCGCCATGTACAGCCGGCCCTGGGAGTACAGGAGCTCCGAGTACGCCGGAGACATGTTGCTCTCCATCTCCCGTGCCTCCTCCGAGTCCGTGTTCTCCAGCAGCGTGGTCTCCTTGAAGGAGCCGCCGTCGATGCTGACGACCTGTCCGCCCTTGTCGTACGGCGGCTCCTTGTACGCGATCACGTTGCCGCCGTCCATCCGCAGCGGGAAGAGCGTGTAGTCGGTGCCCGAGTCGGCGCGCTGGCCGGTCTGCTTGCCGGTGCCGAGGTCGAAGGCGACGATCGAGTTGGTGCTGGAGCCGTCGTCGGCGTCGCGTTCCTCGGTGGCGATGTACAGCCGGTCGTTGCCGACGGCGAGGCCCGCGCAGGCCTCGGGGGTGTCGATGGTGTCGCACTCGGCGGCGTACTCGTCGCCCGGCGCGGAGATACGGGTGCGCAGCTCACCGGTCTTGTTGTCGATGGAGAAGAAGTCCGAGATGCCGCTGCCGTCACCGGCGCTGTCGCCGACGTCGGCGGCCACGACCAGCGGATCGGTCGAGACCACGCCGGCGTACTCGATGTCGGTGGCCAGCTTGTACTCGGAGAGGACCTTCCCGGAGACCGGGTCGATGGTCTGGATGTGCAGCTGCGGCGCGTCGTACGTACCGCACTTGCGCACCGCGACCAGCTTGGCGCCGCCGCCGTAGCCGGCGTCGTAGCAGGTGTCGGAGGTCTTGGGCGACCACAGCACCTTGCCGCTCGCGATGTCGAAGGCGGCGCCGCCGTCGGTGCTGCCCACGGCGACCGTGTTCGCGCTGACGGTGACGTTGTCGAAGTCGATCAGGGCGTCACCGGAGTTGACCGTCTTCGTCCACAGCTGCCGGCCCGCGTTCAGGTCGATCGCCGCGACCTGGGTGCAGCCGGCGGTGGAGTCCTTCGGGGGCATCTTCGGCTGGAAGACGACCGCGGTGCGGCCGTCGTCGTTGGTCTGCCGGCTCGCCGCGCACACCGGGCCGGGCAGTTTGACCGTCCACAGCTTCGTTCCCTTGTCGCGGTCGTAGCCGACGATCTCGGCGACCCCGCTCTTCACATACGCCTTGTCGGTCAGCCAGGAGCCGTCCACGGCCACGCTGTCGTCCTTGGCGACGGTGGGCATCGGCAGCTGGAACAGGGCCTTGGCGCCGGGGTCGGAGGGCACCTTCTCACTCCCCTTGGCGACCCCGCCCTTGTCCTCGCCGCCGCCGGTGCCGTCAGTGCCGCCGGAGGCCGTGGGGCCGTCCTGCTTGCCGCCGCCGGAGGACTTCGAGTACCAGACACCGCCGCCGACGATCAGCGCGATCGCCGCGACCGCCGCCACGATGATCACCATCGAGGCGTTCATCCTCCGCGCGCTCGCCGGCGCGGACGGCGACGGTGACGGCGGCTGCATCGGCACGGTCATCGGCTGCCCCGGGTAGCCGTAGCCGGGCTGCTGCCCGTACGGGGCCGCGGTGCCGTACGGGGGCTGCTGGGGGGCGCCCGCGGGGTAGCCGTAGCCCGGCTGGGGCTGCGGGGGCTGGGGTGCGGCGGCCGGGTAGCCGTAACCGGGCTGGGGCTGCTGGGGCTGGTGGGGCTGCTGCGGGGGCGGGGGTGCCTGCGGAGGACCGTAGCCCGGCTGCGGCTGCGGTTGGGGCTGGGGCTGGGGAGCGTGGGCCGCCTGGGCCGCCTGGGCGTTCTTCCTCAGCTGGTCCGCCACGGCCGCCTGGTGCGGCATGGGGCCGCCGGGCGCATGGCTGAGCTGCGGCCCCTCCGGCGGGGCGGGCGGCACCGGCCGACGGGGCCGCGAGGCCTCCGGCCCGCCCTGGGGCGCGGCGTCCTGAGGTACGGCGTCCTGCGGCGGCTGCGGCGGTCCGAACGCCCCCTGCTGCTGGGGCGGTTGGTCCTCGGGGGTGCCGGAGGCTCCCGGCGGGGGCTGGTTCGGCGGTGGGGGCGGCGGCTGGGTCATGTGTGGATTTCCTCGGCGGAGGCGAAAACGCTCGGCGAAGCGCTGGGGACGACAGGACGGGAAGGGCGCGAAGAGGGTCCGCTCACTTGCCGTAGGCGAGCATCAGCTTCTCCTTCCCGTCGTCCTCGCCGGTCAGCTGGGTGGAGGAGAGGTAGAACCGGTCGTCGGCCCAGGCGCGGTCGGCGTTGTAGAAGCCGTCCTCGATGTCGACCGTGCCCGCGGGCAGTTGCAGCAGGGTGGTCGGGGTGTGCGCGGATCCGGTCGTCGGGATCGACACCACGCGGCCGCCCGCGCCGGAGGACGGCTCGACGTACGCCACGAGCTTGCCGCTCTCGGTCGTCATCGGCGACATCGGCTCGTCGGTGGGCGACTTCACACGCCACTTCTCCTTGCCGGTGGAGAGGTCGATCGCGACGATCTCGTTGGCGCCGGAGGTCGAATCCGTGGGCAGGTAGAGGGTGTTGGCGTCGACCGCCGTACCGAGGCAGCCGGTGAGGTCGCTGCCGTAGAGGGCCCAGCCGCACTGCGGGTCGAAGTCCTCGTCGACGCCGACCTGCGAGCGGAAGCCGCCGTCCGCCTTGAACGTGGAGATGTTCCAGCTGTTCTTGTCGTCGTTGACGCTGTAGACGACCAGCGGGTCGAGGGAGTACACGCGCTCGACGTCCCAGCCCTTGTCGAGCTTGCGGGTCCAGCCGGCCTTGCCGGTCGCCGGGTCCAGCTCCTGGAGCTCGACGTGCTCGTCGGTCTTCAGCGCGGCGCAGGACGACACCATGACCAGCCGGGCCCCGCCCGCGAACGCCTTCGGGAAGCAGGAATCGCCGTACTTCTGCTTGTCGTACAGCTTCTTGCCGGTGCGGACGTCGTACGCCACCCCTGACTGCGAGCGGCCCACGACCAGCGTGTCGCCGGCGAGGGACAGTCCGATGCCGCTGCCGACGCTGTCGAAGAGCCGGCCGTCGGGGACCTTCGCGGTCCAGCCCTTGGCGCCGGTGGCGAGGTCGATCTGCTGGAGCTGGTTGCACTGGGCGCGGTCGCTGACCCCGCTCATGTACGCGACGACGATCTTGTCGTCGGCGGTCGTGTCCTGGGTGACCGAGCAGATCTTCTGGGGGAACGTGATCGGGTCCCAGGCCGGCTTGCCGTCACCCACGGTGTACGCGACGACCTCCTTGTACGCCGCCTTCGCCGCCACCTTGGACGTGATCCACATGCCGGGTGCGTCGGCGCCGTCGGCGGGCGCGTCCGGTGCCTCCTTGTACCAGAGGACCTTCGCCTCGCCGGCCTTGCGGCCCGCGTTGAGGTCCTGTGGGTCCTCGCCGCCGTCCCCACTGCCGTCCCCGGGGTTGACCGGGCTGTCGCTCGCGCCCTTCTTGTCGTCGCTCGCGTCGGCGACCGGCTTCCTGCCGTCGTCGCCGCCGCCGGCGACCGCGAACACGACCCCGCCGATCACCAGCAGCGCGGCGACCGCGGCGGCCACGACCATCGCCGGGCGCCCCTTGAAGGGGTTGCGCGAGCCGGGGGGCGGGGTGCCGGGGGCGCCGGGGAACTGCGGCGGGCCGGGCGGGTAGCCGTAACCGGGCTGGGGCTGCTGGGCGTAGGGGCCGGCGGGCTGTCCGTACGGCCCCGGCTGCGCGGGTGGCCCGTACGGCCCCTGCGGCTGGGGCGGTCCGTACGGTCCCGGTGCGGCCGACGGGCCGTAGGGCCCCGCCTGCTGCGGATGGCCGTAACCGGGCGCGGGCGCGGGCCCGGGCCCGGGTGCGCCCGCCGGCTGGGGCGGCATCCGAGGTGCTCCGAAACCACCCTGCTGCGGCGGCTGATCAGGCGGCTGCGCCATCAGCGTTTCCCCCTTGTCACTGATTTTCGGCCAACCCTTTGTATCACCCGGCACAGACGCCGAAACGGCCCGTATCCACCCCTGTTCCCAAGGGAGGACCGGGCCGTGATGCCGTTGTTATGCGCCTTCACGCCCCCTTCACGGGGCACACGCGCGTGTGGCCAAACGCTACGCGTCCTCGGCCAGTTCCAGCCAGCGCATCTCCAGATCCTCCCGCTCGCCCGCCAATCCCCGCAGCTCGGCGTCGAGTTCGGCGACCTTCGCGAAGTCGGTGGCGTTGTCGGCGATCTGCGCGTGCAGCTTGGACTCCCGCTCGGAGATCTTGTCCAACTGCCGTTCGATCCGCTGGAGTTCCTTCTTGGCGGCGCGCTGGTCGGCGGCGCTCTTCTCGGTCGTGGCCGGCTTCGGCGCGGCGGCCGGGGCGGAGGCGGCCGCGGCCTCCTCCATGCGCGCCCGGCGCTCCAGGTACTCGTCGATGCCGCGCGGCAGCATCCGCAGGGTCGCGTCACCGAGGAGGGCGAACACCCGGTCCGTGGTGCGCTCGACGAAGAACCGGTCGTGGGAGATGACGATCATCGAGCCGGGCCAGCCGTCGAGGACGTCCTCCAGCTGGGTGAGGGTCTCGATGTCGAGGTCGTTGGTGGGCTCGTCGAGGAAGAGGACGTTCGGCTCGTCCATGAGCAGCCGCAGCAGCTGGAGCCGCCGCCGCTCACCACCCGAGAGGTCGCCGACCGGCGTCCACTGCTTCTCCTTGTTGAAGCCGAACGTCTCGCACAGCTGACCCGCGGTCATCTCGCGCCCCTTGCCGAGGTCGACGCGCTCGCGCACCCGCTGGACGGCTTCCAGGACCCGCAGGTTCGGGTCGAGTTCGCCGACCTCCTGGGAGAGATAGGCGAGCTTGACGGTCTTGCCGACGGCGACCCGCCCACCCGCGGGCTGTGTCTCGCCCTCGGTGCGCGCGGCCTCCGCCATGGCGCGCAGCAGGGAGGTCTTGCCGGCGCCGTTGACGCCGACGAGGCCGATGCGGTCGCCGGGGCCGAGCTGCCAGGTGACGTGCTTGAGCAGCACCTTGGGCCCGGCCTGCACGGAGACGTCCTCGAGGTCGAAGACGGTCTTGCCGAGCCGTGACGACGCGAACTTCATCAGCTCGCTGCTGTCGCGGGGCGGCGGCACGTCCTTGATCAGTTCGTTGGCCGCCTCGACGCGGAAGCGCGGCTTGGAGGTGCGCGCGGGGGCGCCGCGCCGCAGCCAGGCCAGCTCCTTGCGGACCAGGTTCTGCCGCTTGACCTCCTCGGTCGCGGCGATCCGCTCGCGCTCGGCGCGTGCGAAGACGTAGTCGGAGTAGCCGCCCTCGTACTCGTGGACGTCGCCGCGCTGCACGTCCCACATGCGCGTGCAGACCTGGTCGAGGAACCAGCGGTCGTGGGTGACGCACACGAGCGCGGAGCGGCGGGCCTGGAGGTGGCGGGCGAGCCAGGCGATGCCCTCGACGTCGAGGTGGTTCGTCGGCTCGTCGAGGACGATCATGTCCTGCTCGTCGATGAGCAGCTTGGCGAGCGCGATACGGCGGCGCTCACCGCCGGAGAGCGGTCCGATGACGGTGTCGAGCCCCTGCGGGAAGCCGGGCAGGTCAAGGCCGCCGAACAGCCCTGTCAGCACGTCCCTGATCTTGGCGTTGCCCGCCCACTCGTGGTCGGCCAGGTCCCGGATGACCTCATGCCGCACGGTCGCGGCCGGGTCGAGGGAGTCGTGCTGGGTGAGGACGCCCAGGCGCAGCCCGCCGGAGTGGGTGACCCGCCCGGAGTCGGCCTCCTCCAGTTTGGCGAGCATCCGGATCAGGGTGGTCTTGCCGTCGCCGTTACGGCCCACGACCCCGATGCGGTCCCCTTCCGACACGCCGAGCGAGATGCCGTCGAGGAGCGTACGGGTGCCGTACACCTTGCTGACGTTCTCGACATTGACCAGGTTGACGGCCATTTCTCTCCTGCGCATGGGGGTCGGTCAGCCTTCTAGCGTAGGGCCTGCCGGGTGAGGGGCGGGGCGCGAGGGGGTTGTCACTCTTTGTGATGACGTGATCGGGAAAGGGCCGCTACCGTGGAAAGAGGCAGCAGGATCCCGTCCATGGGAGGAACCATGACCGCCGAGTCCGTAAAGCACCGCGTCCAGTGGCCGGTGCCGCCACAGGGCGGCTACACCGTGGACGACCTGTTCACGCTGCCCAATCTCCCGCCGCATACCGAACTGATCGACGGGAGCCTGGTTTTCGTGAGTCCGCAGCGAGCTTTCCACGCCGATGCGATCGACCTGTTGGTCACTGGTCTGCGCGGTGGACTGCCAGCCGAGTTCAAGGTCAAACGCGAGATGACCATCGTCCTCGACACCCGCAACGGTCCCGAACCAGACGTCAGCGTGATCCGCGCCGACGCGGTCACCGGGCCGGACCAGACGAGCTACCACGCCGAGGACGTGCTCCTCGCCGTGGAGGTCGTCTCGCCGGACTCGGAATCCCGGGACCGCACGACCAAGCCGCAGAAGTACGCTGCCGCTGGAATCCCGAACTTCTGGCGGGTTGAGCAGAGCGGGAGCAGCGGCAGGCCTGTCATCCATGTGTACGAACTCGACCCGCTCACCAAGGCGTACGTTCATACGGGGATGCATCGGGACCAGGTCAAGGTCGAAAAGCCCTACGACATCGTCATCGACCTGACTGCCATCGACAGCCTCTGACCGGAACCACCCCTCAGAGCACCGTCGCCCCCGCCGCCGGCGCCGTCGCCACACGCACCGTGCGGCAGGTGCCGGAGGCACGCAGGGCCTCGGCCACTGTCTCCGCCGCCCCCCGATCACGCACCAGGAAGGCCGTCGTCGGGCCGGACCCGGAGACCAGCGCCGCCAGCGCGCCCGCCCCGCGCCCCGCCGCCAGCGTGTCGGCCAGTTCCGGGAAGAGGGAGAGGGCGGCGGGCTGGAGGTCGTTGGAGACGGTGGCGGCGAGCGCACCGGGGTCACCGGCGGCCAGGGCGTCGAGGAGGGCCTCGGAGGCGACCGGCTCGGGGATGTCGAGCCCCTCGCCGAGGCGGTCGAACTCACGGAACACGGCCGGCGTCGACAGCCCGCGCCCGGCCATCGCGAACACCCAGTGGAACGTGCCACCCACCTCCAGCGGCGTCAGCTTCTCGCCGCGCCCGGTGCCGAGGGCCGCCCCGCCGACCAGGCTGAACGGGACGTCGCTGCCCAGCTCGGCGCAGATGTCGAGGAGTTCACCGCGGGGCGCGCCGATGCCCCACAGCGTGTCGCAGGCCAGCAGCGCGCCCGCGCCGTCCGCGCTGCCGCCCGCCATGCCCCCGGCCACCGGGATGTCCTTGGCGATGTGGAGGTGGACGCGGGCGTCACGGTCGTACCGCTCGGCGAGGACGAGCGCCGCGCGGGCGGCGAGGTTGCTGCGGTCCAGGGGGACCTGGGCGGCGTCGGGGCCCTCGCAGGTGACGCGGAGTTCGTCGGCCGGGGTCACCGTGATCTCGTCGTAGAGGCCCACGGCCAGGAACACGTTCGCCAGGTCGTGGAAGCCGTCCGCGCGCGCGGCACCCACCGCGAGCTGGACGTTGACCTTGGCGGGCACGCGGACGGTGACGCTCACGCTGCGTTCTCCTGCTGGTTTCGCGGCTGGTTCTGTGGCTGGTTCCGTGGCTTGTTCTCGGCGATCCGGGCGAACTCCTCGACGGTCAGCGACTCGCCGCGCGCCTGCGGGGACACCCCGGCCGCGACCAGCGCCACCTCGGCGGCCGCGGCAGAGCCGGCCCACCCGGCGAGGGCCGCCCGCAGCGTCTTGCGCCGCTGGGCGAAGGCCGCGTCGACGACGGCGAACACCTCGGCCTTCGACGCCGTCGTCCTGATCGGCTCGGTGCGGCGGACGAGCGAGACGAGCCCGCTGTCGACGTTCGGCGCCGGCCAGAAGACGTTGCGGCCGATGGCGCCGGCCCGCTTGACCTCGGCGTACCAGTTGGCCTTCACGGACGGGACGCCGTACACCTTCGAGCCGGGCGCGGCGGCGAGGCGGTCGGCGACCTCCGACTGGACCATCACGAGCGTGCGTTCGATGCCCGGGAAGGTGTCGAGCATGTGCAGGAGGACGGGCACGGCCACGTTGTAGGGGAGGTTCGCGACGAGCGCGGTCGGCGCGGGGCCGGGGAGCTCGGTGACGTGCATCGCGTCGGAGTGCACCAGCGCGAACCGCTCCGCGCGCTCCGGCATGCGCGCCGTGATCGTCGCGGGGAGGGCGCCGGCCAGGACGTCGTCGATCTCGACGGCCGTGACCCGGTCGGCGACCTCCAGCAGGGCGAGCGTGAGGGAGCCGAGCCCCGGGCCGACCTCGACGACCACGTCGTCGGGGCGGACCTGCGCGGTACGGACGATACGGCGGACCGTGTTCGCGTCGATCACGAAGTTCTGGCCGCGCTGCTTGGTGGGGCGCACGCCGAGGACCGCCGCGAGTTCGCGGATGTCTGCGGGGCCGAGGAGGGCGTCGGGGGTGGGGCTGCTCACGGGACAAGGGTACGGGGGTGTCGTGGGCGCGGTTGCCCGGTGGGCCGGGGTGGGTGCCAGCCGGGGGTGGGTCTCGCTTGCCCGCGCTTGCGGGGTGCCGCTGCGCCCACCCGTGCCGCCTGGGGGTACCTCCCAGGCCCTTAAGGCACTGGGGGAGGCACGACTGCCCGCAGCTACGAGGGCACAGAACAGCAGCCGCAACCCCCCAGGGGCGCGGGGAACTGCGCGACCAGCCCCCACCGGGCCGCGGTCGCACGACAGCCCGCAATTACCTGCGGCGGCTCACGAGTGCAGCCTCGCGCCGCAGTGTGGCCAAGGGGTCGTTCCGCGTCGTACGTAGAGTTTCTTCGCTCGGTACGTCTGTTCTGACGCCGGGGCGTCCTGGGGCCGGCCCTTGCCGCCCAGGCTGTGCCAGGTGCGGTTGTCGAACTGGTACAGCCCCCCGTACGTCCCCGAAGGGTCGACCGCGTCGGGACGACCGCCGGACTCACACGCCGCGAGCCCCCGCCAGTTCAGCCCGTCGGCGGCCCCCATGGACGTCGGCAGCGGTTTCGTCCCGACCTTCACCACCTGCGTGCGCGCCTCCCGCACCAGCTCGGTGCTGAGCCGCCGCGGCTTCTGGCGCACGCCGTTGACGGTGCGCAGGGAGTACGTGATCCGCCGCAGCCCCGGTTGCCCGGCCCGCTCGACGAGCTCGGTGCCCCGGAAGAGGGTGGGGTCGTCGGTGCGCCGCACCTCGAACGGGATCGGCTCCTCGCTCACCTCCTTGCTGCCGGTGATCCGCAGCACGGTCACCGTCTGCCCGTCGCGCGGGAAGCTGCCGGGCGCGACGGACGTGGTGTCCTCGCCGCGCAGGGTGATCCCGGCCGCCTCGACCGCCTCGCGCACGGTCGCCACGTTGGTGCGGATGGTGCGGGCCCGGCCGTCCGCCAGGACCGTCACGGAGCGCTCGGTGCGCACGTCCAGCGCGAGCCCCTCCCGCCCGATGCGCCGGGTGCGCGCGAGGGAGAGGTACGCGCCGTCCGCGCGCACCCCGAACTGTTCGAGCGCCGCCTCGACCGTGCGCGCCGTCGTCCACAGCTGGTGCCGGCGGCCGTCCAGGGTGAGCCGTACGGGCCGCCCGTAGCGGACCTCGATCTCGTCGCCGCTGGCGAGGTCCGTGCCCGGGGCGGGCGCCACCACGTCGTGCGCGCCGACCGGCACGCCCTCGTCCGCGAGCAGCTCGGTCACGTCGTCGGCGAAGGTGTGCAGGGTGCGCGACCTGCCGTCGACGGTCAGCTCGACGGCCTTGTCCTCGGCGACGAAGGCGGTGGTGCCGCCGGCGAGGAAGGCGACGACGAGGGCCTGCGGGAGCAGTCGGCGCACGGGGGAGTCGGGGCGCTGGGTCACCCGCGCCCTGCGCCGGTGCGCGGCCCGCCGTCCCACGCCGGCCCCGGCCCCCGCGCCCGCGGGTACCGGTGCGCCCTGCTGCGGCAGGAACGGCTCCGTCGGCCGGGGCGCCTCGTAGGCGGGCCGGTAGGTGTCGTCGTACGGCGGCCCGTACGGGGCGCCCCCGGTCCCGGGCGGACCGTACACGCCGTGGGCGACGGTCTCCGCGTTGTGCAGGTCGACGTACGTGTCGCCGCCGCCGTACGGCTCGTAGTACTGCTGCGAGTTCCTCACGCCGACACGCTCCAGGGGTCCTGGGGGTCCAGATCGGGCCCCCAGAACCTAGCGGAGAGGCAGTCACTCTCCAAAGCGGCGCAGCTACTCAGAGTTGTGTTCGGGTGACACCGCGGGCGCCTCAGTAGCCGAACGCGCGTGCGGTGTTGGCCGCGAGCGCCGTCGCGAGGGTGTCCTCGTCGAGGTCCCGTACGGCGGCCATGGCGCGCACCGTGACGGGGATCAGGTAGGGCGCGTTGGGCCGGCCTCGGTAGGGGGCCGGGGTGAGGAAGGGGGCGTCGGTCTCGACCAGGACCAGCTCCAGGGGGGCGACGGCCAGGGCGTCGCGCAGGTGCTGGGCGTTCTTGAAGGTGACGTTACCGGCGAAGGACATGAAGTACCCGGCGCGGGCGCAGATCTCGGCCATCTCGGCGTCGCCGGAGTAGCAGTGGAAGACGGTCCGCTCGGGGGCGCCCTCCTCCTTCAGCACGCGCAGGACGTCGGCGTGGGCGTCGCGGTCGTGGATGACGAGGGCCTTGCCGTGCCGCTTGGCGATCTCGATGTGGGCGCGGAAGGAACGCTCCTGCGCGTCCTTGCCCTCGGGGCCGGTGCGGAAGTAGTCCAGTCCCGTCTCGCCGACGGCCCTGACGTGCGCGAGAGCGGCCAGGCGGTCGATCTCGGCGAGCGCCTCGTCGAGCGCCGGCGCGCCCCCCGGCTCACGCGCGCCCTGCCGGGACCAGCCGTCGGGGTCGCCGTGCACGATGCGGGGCGCCTCGTTCGGGTGCAGGGCGACGGCCGCGTGGACGTTGTCGTACGCCGCCGCCGTCTCGGCCGCCCAGCGGGAACCCTTGATGTCGCAGCCGACCTGGACGACCGTCGTGACACCGACCGACGCGGCCTTCGCGAGGCCCTCCGCCACCGTGCCGGACTGCATGTCGAGGTGGGTGTGGGAGTCGGCGACCGGCACCCGCAGGGGCTCCGGGAGCGGCGGCGCCGCGTTCTTGTCGCTGGAGGGAGGCATGCCCCGATCCTACGGAGCCCCGGTTCCCACGAAAGGGGCACGCCTCGCCCCGGCCCGCGCGGGGGCCGCTCCGCGCTCAGCTCGCCTTGCGGAAGGGGTGCAGGAGATCGGACAGCTGCCAGTGGTGCGGTTCCCCGGTCTGGGCCGGCACCTCGGGCACCTCCACCGGTCCCGCCTGCGGCACCGGGCGCCCCCGGCGGGCCGCGCCCTGCACCGACGACACCTGTCCGGCCCGCATGATGCGCACCACGTGCCCGTCGCAGTTCTGGCACGCGGGCCGGCTCAGCGGGGACGGCACGACCCGCCCCTCGGCGACGTACTGGACGAACTCGTGTCCGCCGGCGTCGATGTGGTGCTCTATCGCGTACGACTGCTCCCAGCCGTGCCCGCAGCGCATGCAGGCGAAGGAATACGACTCGTTGACCACGGCGGTCGCCCCGTTGCGAAGGCCGGTGTGCCCTGTGATCTCACTCATGGCCAGCTCCTGTTGTCCGCTGGAGGGACGGTTCGAGTCCCGTCACCCAGTGGACGCCTCGCACCGGCCGAACGGCACCCGACCTGTGCAGTGTTGAAGCCGATTTGGGCGTCCCTTGCCACAAGCCCCGGCGCCCTTTGCCCGCACATGGGGCGCACGCTCATCCGACATGCGCCCTGCTCAGAGGGGGTTTGCTCCCCTCGCCTCACAGCCCCCCGGCGTTCTTCGCCGCCACCACCGCGTCGAACACCTCGCGCTTGGGCAGTCCCACCTCCGCCGCGACCGCGGCGATGGCCTCCTTGCGGCGCTCGCCGGCCTCCTCGCGCACCCGCACCCGCCGCACCAGCTCCGCCGCGTCGAGCTCCTCGGGACCGCGCTCGGGCGCGCCGGAGACGACGACGGTGATCTCACCCCGCACCCCCTCGGCCGCCCACTGCGCCAGTTCGCCCAGCGGACCGCGTCTGACCTCCTCGTACGTCTTGGTCAGCTCCCGGCAGACGGCGGCCCGCCGGTCCGCGCCGAACACCTCGGCCATCGCGGCGAGGGTGTCGTCGAGGCGGTGCGGGGCCTCGAAGTAGACGAGGGTGCGCCGCTCCTCGGCGACCTCCCGCAGCCGCGACAGCCGCTCCCCCGCCTTCCTCGGCAGGAACCCCTCGAAGCAGAACCGGTCGACGGGCAGCCCGGACAGGGCGAGCGCGGTGAGCACGGCGGACGGGCCGGGTACGGCGGTGACCCGGATGTCGCGCTCGACGGCCGCGGCGACCAGCCGGTAGCCCGGGTCGGAGACCGACGGCATGCCGGCGTCCGTGACGAGCAGCACGCGCGCGCCGCCCAGCAGGTCCTCGACGAGCTCGGGCGTACGGGCCGACTCGTTGCCCTCGAAGTACGACACGATCCGTCCCTTGGGCGTGACCCCCAGGGCCTGGGTCAGCCGGCGCAGCCTGCGGGTGTCCTCGGCGGCGACGACATCGGCGCCGGCCAGCTCCTCGGCGAGCCGCGGCGGGGCGTCGGAGACGTCGCCGATGGGAGTGCCGGCGAGGACGAGGGTTCCGGGCGCGAGAGCGGGCGTGTCAGTCACGTTCCCCATCCTCGCAGGCGCGGTGTGCCCGGGAGGACGCCCGGCATGACCGGCCGACTGGGCCCATGCACGGGACTCACACAGACCTGTTCCCTACGATGGCGCGGTGACCAGTACCGCGTCCTCCATGGACTCCACGGACTCCACGGGCTCCACTGACCACCGGCCCGCACCGACCGCGCACGACGACCCGCACGACGGCGTGCACGATGACGTGCGCGATGCCGTGCGCGACGACCCGCACGACGGCGTGCACGACCGGCGGCCGTCGTCGTGGCGGCAGCGGCTGCGCGGTTTCGGGTACGCGGCCGAGCCCGCGCCCGATGTCCGGGACAGGCTGGTGCCGCCGTACACACGGCCCAGTCCCCGGCTGTGGCAGACGCTGGGGCTGCCGCCGGTGTGGGCGGACCGGATCGCGCGCTGGTCGGGCTGGGGCGGTCCGCTGCTGGTCACGCTGATGGCGGGCGTCATCCGGTTCTGGAACCTGGGCTCCCCGGAGAAGGTGATATTCGACGAGACGTACTACGCCAAGGACGCGTGGGCGCTCGTCCACCGCGGGTTCGAGGTCAACTGGGACAAGAACGCCAACGACGTCATCCAGTCCTCGGGCGGCCATGTCGCCGTCCCCACGGACGCGGCGTACGTCGTGCATCCGCCGATCGGGAAGTACGTCATCGGGCTCGGCGAACTGATCTTCGGGTTCGATCCGTTCGGCTGGCGCTTCATGACGGCCCTGCTGGGCACGCTGGCCGTGCTGCTGCTGTGCCGGATCGGCCGCCGTGTCTTCCGCTCCACCTTCCTCGGCTGCCTCGCGGGCGCGCTGATGGCGGTGGACGGGCTGTCCTTCGTGATGAGCCGCACCTCGCTGCTCGACGGGGTGCTGATGTTCTTCGTGCTGGCGGCGTTCGGCTGTCTGGTGATCGACCGCGACCGGACCCGTGAACGGCTCGCCGCGGCCCTGCCCACGGACCTGGACGGCCGTTGCCGCCCGGACGCGCACATCGCCGAGACCGCGCGCCTCGGTCTGCGCCCCTGGCGCTGGGCGGCGGGCCTGATGTTCGGCCTGGCACTCGGCACCAAGTGGAACACGCTGTACATCATGGCGGCGTTCATCCTGATGACCCTGCTCTGGGACGTGGGCTCCCGCCGGGTGGCCGGCGCCCAGCACCCCTACCGGGCCGTCCTCAGGCACGACACGGGCCTGGCCTTCCTCGCGACGATCCCCGTCGCCCTCGTCACCTACCTGGTGTCCTGGACGGGCTGGATCCTCTCGCCCAGCGACGGTTCGGGCGGCTACTACCGCAACTGGGCGGCCACCGACGGCAAGGGCGGCAGCTGGACCTGGCTGTTCCCGGACTGGTTGCGGAGCCTGTGGCACTACGAGCACGAGGTGTACGAGTTCCACACCCACCTCACCTCGCCGCACAACTACCAGTCGAACCCGTGGAGCTGGCCGGTCCTCGGCCGCCCGGTCTCGTTCTTCTACGAGTCCCCCTCCCCCGGCACGGACGGCTGCCCCGCCGACGCGGGCGAGAAGTGCGCCCGCGAGGTCCTCGCGATCGGCACCCCGCTGCTGTGGTGGGCGGCCTGCTTCGCGATCCTCTACGTCCTGTGGCGCTGGCTCTTCCGCCGCGACTGGCGCGCGGGCGCGATCGCCTGCGGCATCGCGGCCGGCTACCTCCCCTGGTTCATGTACCAGGAGCGCACGATCTTCCTCTTCTACGCCGTCGTCTTCCTCCCGTTCCTCTGCCTGGCGGTCGCCATGATGCTCGGCGCGATCATCGGTCCCCCGGGCTCCACGGACACCCGCCGCGTGGCGGGCGCGACGGGAGCGGGCGTCCTGGTCCTCCTGATCGCCTGGAACTTCATCTACTTCTGGCCCCTGTTCACGGGCACCGCGATCCCGATCGACCAGTGGCGGTCGCGGATGTGGATCGACACATGGGTGTAGCCGACGTTCACGTACGCGATTGAGCACCCTCGGCTAACAATTCCGAAAACTGTCGCCCCTCGCGTCTCCCTTTCCGCTTACTGTGAGCCCGAGCAGAGCTTTCTGAACGTGTTCAGAAAACGCCCGCAAGGGTGTCGACGGGGAGGGTTCGCACATGCGCAAGGGGGCGAAGGCGGCCATAGTGGGCTCGGTGTTCGTCGTGATGGTGGGCGGCGCCGGGTACGGGGCCTTCAACATCGTGAACGCGCTGAACGGGGGCGGCGGTTCGGGTGGCGGCGGGCCCGCGGCCGTGAAGACCGGGCCGCCGAGCAGCGACGAGGTGAAGGACACCAGCACCAAGTTCTTCGCCGCCTGGGAGAAGGGCGAGGCGGCGGCCGCGGCCGCGCTGACCAACAACGCGGAGAAAGCCGAGCCGCTGCTGACCTCGTACAGCGGGGTCGCCCACATCGGTGATGTGACGATCACACCCGGTGCGGCGGTCGGGGACACCGTCCCGTTCAGCGTGAAGGCCACCGTGTCGTACGAGGGGAAGTCCAAGCCGCTCGCCTACAAGAGCGAGCTGACCGTGGTGCGCGGCGTCACCACCGGGAAGGCGCTGGTGGACTGGCAGCCGGCGGTCGTCCACCCGGAGCTGACGGACATGGACGACACACTGTTCACCGGGGACGCGTCCGCCCCGCCGATCGAGGCCGTCGACCGCGGTGGCAAGGTGCTGACCAAGGAGAAGTACCCCTCGCTCGGGCCGATCCTGGACGAGCTGCGCTCCAAGTACGGCGACAAGGCGGGCGGCACGCCCGGCGTCGAGCTGGCGATCCACCACGCCGCCCCGGGCACCGCCGACACCTCGCTGCTGACCCTGTCGCAGGGCAAGGCGGGCCGACTGCCCACCACGCTCAACGCGCGCGTGCAGGCGGCGGCCGAAAAGGCGGTCGCCAAGTACCCCCAGTCGTCGGTGGTGGCCGTCAAACCGAGCACCGGCGAAGTGCTGGCGGTCGCCAACAACCGCACCGACGGCTGGAACGCCGCGTTCCTCGGCGAGGTGGCCCCCGGCTCCACGTGGAAGATCGTCAGCGCCGCCACTTTCATCGACAACGGGATCACCACGGCGAACGGGCCCGCGCCCTGTCCCGCCGACGCCGTGTGGCAGAGCCAGACCTTCCACAACATCAAGAACATGACCCCGAACGAGAACGCGACCCTCTCCGAGAGCTTCGCCCGTTCCTGCAACACGGCGTTCGTGAAGTTCGCCGACGAGGTGCGGGTCGACTCCCTCACCAACGAGGCCACGGACCGCTTCGGGATCGGCCTCGACTGGAAGACCGGCATCCCGTCCTTCGACGGCTCCGTCCCCGCCTCCGGCGGCCCGGACACCGCGGCCAACCTGATCGGGCAGGGCCAGGTCCAGATGAACCCGCTGAACATGGCCTCGGTGACGGCGACCGCGATGACGGGCACCTTCCGGCAGCCGGTGATCGTGCCGCAGAGCCTCGACGACCGTGAACTGGCACGCGCGCGTGGGCTGAAGGCGAGCACCGTCGAACAACTGCGCGCCATGATGAACCGCACCGCGACCAGCGGCACCGCCGCGGATGTGATGTCCGGCCTCGGCCCCGACTACGGCGCGAAGACCGGCTCCGCCGAGGTCGACGGACAGGCCAAGTCCAACAGCTGGTTCACCGGCTACCGGGGCGACGTGGCCGCCGCGGCCATGGTCCAGGACGGCGGCCACGGCGTGGACGCGTCCGGCCCGCTCGTCGCCGAGGTCCTGCGGGCCGGGTGACGTCACACCGAAGTCGCTGGTTCAACTCTGTAACAGGTGGGTGGTTGACGTCACACATGACGTCACCCCCACAGCACGGGACTCTAGGGTGGTTGCCGTCGTTGGGGTGAGTGAGGGCAACGAGGGCAATGGGGCAAGGGGAGCCCCCTGGGGATCCGGAGGATCACAGGAAGTGGGCAAGAGAAGGCGCGTCGACGAGCGGCGCAACAAGCGACGGCCCGCCGTCGTCGGCGGCATGATCGCCGTCGTCGTCGGCGGTGCCGGCATCGGCGTGTACGCGCTCTACGGCGGCGCGTCGGCCGAGGCCGGTACGGCGGCCAGGCTGAAGCCGGTCGTCAAGACCGGCCCCCTGTCGGCGACCGAGGTCACCACCGCGGCCCGCACGTTCCTCACGGCCTGGCAGCAGGGCTCCGTCGCGAAGGCGGCGGCCGCCACCGACGACTCCACGGCCGCCACCGCCCTGCTCACCGGCTACACCAAGGACGCCCACATCTCGGACGTCACCCTCACCGCGGGCAAGCGCACGGGCGACAAGGTCGCCTTCTCCGTGAAGGGCACGGTGACCTACAAGAAGGTCAGCAAGCCGCTCTCGTACGAGAGCGCGCTGACCGTCGTACGGCGGGCGAAGGACGGCTGGGCGACCGTCGACTGGCACGCCTCCGTCGTGCACCCCGACCTGTCCGACGGGGACACCCTGGTGACCGGCGAGGCCGGCAACCCGCCGGTCAAGGCGCTCGACCGGGACGGCGGCGAGCTCACCGCCGCCAAGTACCCCTCCCTCGGCACGGTCCTGGACGGGCTGCGCGAGAAGTACGGCAAGAAGGCGGGCGGTACGGCGGGCGTCGAGCTGCGCGTGGTGCGCGGCAAGGCGTCGAAGGCGAAGAAGGCCTCCGACAAGACCCTCCTGGAGCTGAGCGAGGGCACCCCGGGCACGGTGAAGACGACCCTGAGCCCGACGCTGCAGGCCGCCGCCGAGCAGCAGGTCGAGGAGACCGCGCGCGCGTCGGTCGTCGTGCTGCGCCCCTCCACCGGCGAGATCCTCGCGGTGGCGAACACCGGCCACGGCTTCAACACCGCGTTCAACGGTTCCCTCGCGCCCGGCTCCACCATGAAGGTCCTCACGTCGTCGCTGCTCATCGAGAAGGGGCTGGCGTCGGCGGACAAGGCGCACCCCTGCCCGAAGACGTTCACCTACGGCGGCTGGAAGTTCCACAACGACGACGACTTCCAGATCAAGGGCGGCACCTTCAAGGCGAGCTTCGCGCGCTCCTGCAACACGGCCTTCATCAGCCAGGCGGGTGAGCTCGACAACGACAGTCTGACCAAGCAGGCGCAGCAGGTGTTCGGTCTGTCGATGAACAACTGGGCCATCGGCGTCCCGTCGTTCGACGGCTCGGTGCCGGTGCAGTCGGCGGCCCAGATGGCGGCCTCCCTGATCGGTCAGGGCGGCGTCCGGATGAACCCGCTGAACATGGCGTCGGTCTCGGCGACGGTGAAGTCGGGCACCTTCCACCAGCCGTACCTGGTCTCCCCGTCGGTCGACCACCGCACCCTCGCCACGGCCTCCCGCACGATGTCCTCGTCCACGCTGTCCCAGCTGCGCGAGCTGATGAACTACACCGCGGCCTACGGCACGGCCGCCGAGGCGATGTCGGGCCTCGGCCCCGACTACGGCGCGAAGACGGGCTCGGCGGAGGTCGACGGCCAGTCCAAGCCGAACGGCTGGTTCACGGCGTACAAGGGCGACCTGGCGGCGGCGGGCGTGGTCCAGGCAGGCGGCCACGGAGGAGACACGGCAGGGCCGATCGTGGCGGCACTTCTGAAGCTGGGCGGCTGAACAGCGCTCCTCACCGCACCACCGGCTCCCCCGCCATATACGTCCGGCGAAGAAACCGCAGCAGCGCCTGCGAGTCGAACTGCACGACCGAAACACCCTGCGAGGAGTGGAACTCGACCACCGCCTGTACCCGCCCCAGCGGCCACACCCGCACCTCCTCGTTCCCGGCCGGCGCCCGCAACCCCTGTTCGAGCAGGGTTCGCGGGAACGTCCACTCGTGCCGGTCGGGCAGCCCCACCCGCACGGACCGGGGATCGTCCTCGGGGTCGTAGCGCAGGACGACGGGAACGGCCTCGCGCTCCTCCTCGACCAGGTCGGCGTCCGTGACGATGTGGGCTCGCGCGTACTGCTCGACTACGGACATCGGCCGGCCCTCTCACGCTGCGTGACCTGTGGGGAAGCTGTGCGTCAGCTCCCCCTCCAATGTCGCATATTCTCCGGAATGCGCTCCTCCGAGCAGAGGTATCTCACATGTGCGATACCTGTGCCACACACGGACCCACACACAGACCCACACACAGACCCGCGTACAGACCCGTGCGGCGCCCCAACTCACAACCCCCTCGCTCTTGCGAACGATTCGCATTAAGCCACTATCATCGACGGGTGCACGTACCCGACGGATTCATCAACGCCCCGACCTCCGCCGTGACCGGCGTCGTCGCCGCGGGCGCCATCGCCGTGAGCCTGCGCGGCGCGCGCCGTGAGCTCGACGAGAAGACGGCGCCGCTGGCCGGCCTCGTCGCCGCGTTCATCTTCGCCGTACAGATGCTGAACTTCCCCGTCGCGGCGGGCACCAGCGGCCATCTGCTGGGCGGCGCGCTGGCCGCGATACTCGTGGGCCCCTACACCGGGGTGCTGTGCGTGTCCGTGGTCCTGCTGATGCAGGGCATCCTCTTCGCCGACGGCGGGCTGACCGCGCTCGGCGTGAACATCACCGACATGGCGATCGTGACGACGGTCGTGGCGTACGCCGTCTTCCGCGGCCTGGTGAAGGTGCTGCCGCGCACCCGCCGCTCGGTCACCGTCGCCTCCTTCGTCGCCGCCCTGCTGTCCGTCCCCGCCGCCGCCGTGACCTTCACGTTCCTCTACCGGATCGGCGGCACCACCGACGTGGCGATCGGCAAGGTCGCCACCGCGATGGTCGGTGTGCATGTGCTGATCGGCATCGGCGAGGCCGCGATCACCTCGCTGACGGTCGGCGCCGTGATCGCCGTACGGCCGGACCTCGTGTACGGCGCGCGCGGCCTGCGGCAGATGCTCAAGCTGCGCGTGAACGGCGAACTGGTCGACGCCCCCGCCGCGCACACGGCGCCCGTCGCGGCGCGCGCCTCCCGCCGCACGCTGTGGGTGACCGGCCTGGTCACCTCCCTCGTCCTCGCCGGGTTCGCCAGCTTCTACGCCTCCGCGAGCCCCGACGGCCTGGAGAAGGTCGCCGCCGACCAGGGCATCGACAAGAAGACCGAGAACCACGCCTCCGCCGACTCCCCGCTCGCCGACTACGGCGTCAAGGACGTGGCGAACGCCCGGCTGTCCGGCGGTCTCGCGGGCGTGATCGGTGTGGGCGTGACCGTCGTCGCGGGCAGCGCGGTGTTCTGGGCGGTGCGCCGGCGCCGTACGGCCGACGCCTCCCCCACCGCCGTAGAGAACGTCTGACGGCATGGGAGCGGGACACGCGCACCGGCTCTACCGCCACGGGCACTCGCCCGTGCACACACTGCCGCCGCACACCAAGCTCGCCGCCACGTTCGCGTTCGTCGTCGTCGTGGTCTCGACGCCGCGGGAGGCGATGTGGGCGTTCGGCCTGTACGCCGTTCTGCTCGCGTTCGTCGCACGGCACGCGCGCGTGCCCGCTCGCTTCCTTCTCAAACGTCTGCTGATCGAGGTGCCGTTCGTCGCGTTCGCGGTACTGATGCCGTTCGTGGCGGAGGGCGAGCGGGTGGACGTCCTCGGGCTGTCCCTCAGCGTGAACGGCCTCTGGGGCGCCTGGAACGTCCTCGCGAAGGGCACCCTGGGCGTCGCCGCCTCCGTACTCCTCGCGGCCACCACGGAGCTGCGGGAGCTACTCCTCGGCCTCCAACGGCTGAAGCTGCCCCCGCTGCTGGTGCAGATCGCGTCCTTCATGATCCGTTACGGCGATGTCATCACCGACGAGATGCGGCGGATGCGGATCGCGCGCGAGTCACGCGGGTTCGAGGCGAGGGGCGTCCGCCACTGGGGCGTGCTCGCCAAGTCGGCGGGCGCGCTCTTCATCCGCTCCTACGAACGCGGCGAGCGGGTGCACCTGGCGATGGTCAGCCGGGGGTACTCCGGTTCGATGCCGGTGATCGACGAGGTGACCGCGTCCCGGGCGCAGTGGTCGTACGCCTTCACCCTGCCGTTCGCCGCCCTGGTCGTCTGCGTGTTGGGATGGGTGCTGTGACTGCTTCTCTCGAGGTCCGTGGCCTCGCCTTCGCCTACCCCGACGGCCATCAGGCGCTGTTCGGCGTGGACTTCGCCGTCGCGCGCGGGGAGCGGGTCGCGCTGCTCGGGCCGAACGGCGCCGGCAAGACGACCCTCGTGCTGCACCTCAACGGCATCCTGACCGGCGGGGCGGGCACGGTCACGGTCGCCGGACTGCCCGTCGGCAAGCGGCACATGGCCGAGATCCGCCGCAAGGTGGGGCTGGTGTTCCAGGACCCGGACGACCAGCTGTTCATGCCGACGGTCCGCGAGGACGTGGCGTTCGGTCCGGCCGCGGCCGGACTGAAGGGCGCGGAGCTGGAGGAACGCGTCGACCGCGCGCTCGCCCAGGTCGGCATGTCGGAGTTCAAGGACCGCCCGCCGCACCACCTGTCCTTCGGCCAGCGCCGCCGGGTCGCCGTCGCGACCGTCCTGGCGATGGAGCCGGAGATCCTCGTCCTGGACGAACCGTCCTCCAACCTCGACCCCGCCTCACGCCGTGAACTCGCCGACATCCTGCGCTCACTGGACGTGACCGTGCTGATGGTCACGCACGACCTGCCGTACGCCCTGGAGCTGTGCCCGCGCGCGCTGATCCTCAGCGAGGGCGTGATCGCCGCGGACGGTCCCACGGGCGAGCTGCTCGCCGACGAGGCCCTGATGAACGCGCATCGCCTGGAGCTGCCCTTCGGGTTCGACCCGCGCTCCGTCACAATGGGCGCGTGACACATGGGCACGTAACCGACGAGAACCGGACGGCCGAGCGTACGCCGCTCCTCGACGAGCAGTTGTGCTTCGCGCTGTACGCGGCCCAGCGCGCGGTGACCTCCGCCTACCGCCCGGTCCTGGACGAGCTGGGGCTCACCTATCCGCAGTACCTCGTGCTGCTGGCGCTCTGGGAGCGCGGCGAGACCACGGTCAAGGAACTCGCGGCGGCCCTGCGGCTCGACTACGGCACGATGTCACCGCTGCTGAAACGGCTGGAGGCGGCCGGGCTGGTCCGCCGGGAGCGCTCGGAGCGCGACGAGCGTACGGTGCTCGTCGCATGCACCGGGCGCGGCGAGGAACTGAAGGGGCGCGCGGCGCGCGTCCCCGGCGCCCTGATGACCGCGACCGGGCTGGAGGCGACGGAGGTCGCGCGGTTGCGTGAGGAGCTGTGGGGGCTCGCGGAGCGGGCGCACGGCGCGGCGGGCCGCGCGCGATAGCCCTGAGCCCGCGATGAGCCCTGAACTCGCGATGCCCCTGAGCTGAAGTTACCCGCGGTTACTACCCCCTGGTAGGCGCACACCTACCTACCGGCCGGTACCTTGTGCACGATGTAACTGGGGAAAGTCTCTGGGGGAGGTCCCGCTGTGACCGAAGGTGCCGCCGTCGACACCGCCAACACCGTCGACACCCGCCCGATGAAGATCATGTACGTCGCCGAGGCAACCGCACACGGAGGCCGCGACGGGTATGTGACCAGCCAGGACGGCAATATCGAGCTGAAGGTGGCGATGCCGCCGGAGCTGGGCGGCGACGGCAACGGCACCAACCCGGAGCAGCTCTTCGCGGCCGGCTACAGCTCCTGCTTCCACAACGCGCTGATCCTCGTCGGCAACCGCGCGGGCTACGACCTGACCGGGTCCACGGTCGCGGCGAAGGTCGGCATCGGGCCGAACAGGACCAAGGGCTACGGCCTCGCGGTCGCCCTCAGCGTCTCGCTCCCCGTCCTCGACCAGGGTCTCGCCGAGAAGCTGGTCGACGCGGCCCACCAGGTGTGCCCGTACTCGAACGCCACCCGCGGCAACATCGACGTCACGATCATTCTCGGCTAGCGAGACGCAGGAATCGCAGGCACGCCCATCATGTTGACTGCAAGGTCGAAGGCGAGTCGAGCGAGTCGAGAAGGACGTGCGGGCGTGGACGCGAACGGTGCGGTGGCCGAGGGATTCGAGCCGGTCCGGGAGGCGTTCCAACGGAACTTCGAGATGCTCGGGGACCGGGGCGCGGCGGTGGTCGTCTACCGGGACGGACGCAAGGTCGTCGACCTGTGGGCCGGCACCCGGGACGTGGACGGCACGGCTCCCTGGGAGCAGGGCACCGCGCAGATCGTGCGCTCCGCGACCAAGGGCGTCGCCGCCGCCGTACTCCTGCTGCTGCACCAGCGCGGACAGCTGGACCTGGACGCGCCCGTCGAGGCGTACTGGCCGGAGTACAAGGCGGCCGGCAAGGAGCGCACGCTGGTGCGGGACCTGCTCGCGCACCGCGCGGGCGTGCCCGTGCTCGACCGGCCGCTGACACCCGCCGAGGCCGCCGACCCCGATCTCGGCGCGGCGGCGGTCGCGGCACAGGCGCCCGTCTGGGAGCCGGGCACCGACCACGGCTACCACGCGCAGACGTACAGCTGGCTGACCGGGGAACTCGTGCGACGGGTCACCGGGCGCACCATCGGCGAGTGGATCGCCGACGAGATCGCCGTGCCGCTCGGCGCCGACCTGTGGCTCGGGCTGCCGCAGGCGCTGCACGCGCGCGTGGGACGCGTCGGACAGGTCGAAGCGCCCGTGCCCGCCGGGGGTCTGCGGACCCGGCCCAAGCAGTCCGTCGCCGACGCCTACGCCGACCCCGCCTCCCTCACCCGCCGCGCCTTCGCCGCGATCACCCCAACTCCCGACGAGAACGACCCCGCCTACCGCGCGGCCGCCCTGCCCGCCTCCAACGGCATCGCCACCGCCGACGGCCTGGCCCGCTTCTACGCCTCGCTCATCGGCGAAGTCGACGGCGGGACACGGCTGTTCACCCCGGAGACGGTCGAGCTGGCGCGCACAGAGCAGTCCGCGGGGCCGGACCGGGTGCTGGTGGTCAACACCCGGTTCGGCCTCGGCCACATGCTGCACGGCGGCGCGTCCCCGCTGCTCTCCCCCACCTCCTTCGGCCACCCGGGCCGCGGCGGCGCCCTCGGCCTCGCGGACCCCGAGGCCGGCATCGCCTTCGGCTATGTCACCAACGGCTTCCGCACGAGCGTGACGGCCGACCCGAGGGCCCAGGCCCTGCTGCGGGCGGTACGGACGGCGATCGGTGCGGCTTGACCCTGTTCACATGTTGATGGGGTGGGACGTCCGCCCCGACGCCTCGTCGATCTCCCCATGGGCCTTGGACAGCAACTGCTCGGCGAGGTCGTTGAGGGCGCGGGCACCCGCGATCTCCTCGCCGACTCTGGGCTGGTTGCTGTCGATCTGGTGGCGGCTCGCGTGCCCACGGGACCGTACCTCGGACCCGTCGGGCAAGCGGACCAGCGCGGCGGCCTTCGTGTGCTGGTCGTCCTCCTCGAACTCCAGCTCGACGTGCCATCCCACAGCGGTGTGCATCATGTCGGTCACCTCCGGAACTCCTGCTTCCAGAGTGCTCCTCCGGGCGTGCGCCCGCACCCACGCGGGCTCGGCCCGGATCGTCGCGGTCCAGGCCCTCCGAGATGCTCATGGCGGTCAACCGGCGTGCAGCATCAGGCCGATACCGAGGACCAGCAGGCCCGCGGCGGCGATGCGCGGGGCGCCGAACCTCTCCTTGAAGAAGAGGGCGCCGATGGCCGCGCCGACGAGAATGGACGACTCGCGCAGGGCCGCGACGGGGGCCAGTTCGGCGCGGGTCTGGGCCCACAGGACGAGGGCGTAGGCGGCGACGGACAGGGCCGAGCCGAGGAGGCCGAGGGCGGCGAAGGGGCGGAGGACGGCGACGGTCCGGGCGCGCAGGCGGGTGACGGCGTACGCCGGGATCACCACGCCCTGAACGGCCATCAGCCAGGCGATGTACCCGAGGGAGGAGCCGGAGGCACGCACGCCGAGACCGTCGACGACGGTGTACGCGGCGATGGTCAGCCCGATCGCGAGCGCGGCGCCGATCGCCGCCCAGTCCGGGCGCCGTCCGCGCAGCCCCCACAGGGCGACGCCGGTCAGCCCCGCGCAGGACAGCGCGATGCCTGCGGCCGCCCAGCCGCCGGGCACCTCGTGCGCGAAGACGGCCGCGAGCACGGTGACGACGAGCGGCGCGGAGCCGCGCGCGATGGGGTACGCCTGACCGAAGTCGCCCAGCCGGAAGGACCGCATCAGCAGCGCGTAGTAGGCGATATGGATGACGGCGGAACAGAGCAGGTACGGCCATGCCCCGGGCGCCGGGAAGGCCACGAACGGCGCCAGGGCGAGGCCGATGATCATGCCGCCGCCCGCGATCAGGGTGAAGCCGACCAGCTTGTCGGTGATGCGGTGGGCGATGGCGTTCCAGCCGGCGTGGGTGACCGCCGCCAGCAGCACGGCGGCGGTGACCAGCGGCGTCACGCGGTGCGCTCGCGGACGTCCACGACGGTGGCGGCGGCGTGTTCGACAAGGGCGTGCGGGGCCATGGGGAACACGGCGTGCGGATTGCCGGCGGCGGCCCACACGACGTCGTGCGCGAGGAGGCTGCGGTCGGCGAGGACACGGGTGCGGGTGCGGTGGCCGAAGGGGGGTACGCCGCCGATGGCGTACCCGGTCGTCTCGCGGACGACACCCGCGTCGGCCCTCGTCACCTTCTCGGCGCCGAGTGCCTCCCGCACCCGGTCCACATCCACTCGCGACGCCCCGTCCATCAGCACCAGCACCGGCTCCCCGTCCGCCGCGAAGATCAGCGACTTGCAGATCTGGCTCAGCTCGCACCCGATCGCGGCGGCCGCCTCGGCGGCGGTGCGCGTCGCCTCCGGGAAGCGGCGGACCCGGGCGTTCAGGTCGTCGAGCCCGAGCTCGCGCAGGGCCCCGGCGAAACGGGGATGGGCACCGGTGGTCGTCGTCATGCCCCGCACGCTAGCGGTCGGTGTACGGGGCACGCGACGGAGTTACCCGCGGCTGGGTGCTCAGCCGTCGAAGCGGCGGCGGGAATACTCGATATGGGCGAAGTACCGGTGCGTCCACTCGCACATCCCGTCGACCGTGGCCCGCAGTCCCAGCCCCGCCTCGGTCAGGGTGTACTCGACGCGCGGCGGCACAGTCGGGTGCACGGTCCGCTCCACCAGACCGTTGCGCTCCAGCATCCGCAGGTTCTGCGTGAGCATCTTGTGACTGACGCCCTCGACCTCGTTCCGCAACTCGCTGAATCGCAGGGTGCGTTCACCGAGCGCCTCGATGATCAGCAGCGCCCACTTGTTGGCCACGTCCGAGAAGATCTCCCGGCCCAGCGAATCGGCCCTCCTCAGGTCCGCCTGTTCGTCGGGCGTGCCCGTGTACTGCTTGGTCACCATCAGGTTCCCCAGTCACCGAAAAGTGCGTTCTTCCATGTCAGCGGCCACTCTCCTACGGTTCCCCAGTAACCACAAGAGAGCAAGACCGCCCCTACGGAAGGCAGGCGCCCCATGCCCGTCACGCTCGTGAATCCGCCCGGACTGCCGAAGACCGACGCCTACAGCCAGGTGTCCGTCGGGACCGGCTCCCGGCTCGTCTGCGTCGCCGGGCAGGTCGCCTGGGACGCCGAGGGCGTCACCGTCGACGAGGGCGATCTCGCCGCGCAGGTCGAGCAGTGCTACGTCAATGTCGGCACCGCCCTCGCCGGGGTGGGCGCCGGCTTCGACGACGTCACCAGGCTGACCGTGTACGTCGTCGACTGGACCCCGCAGAAGATGCCGGCGTTCGTGGCGGGCGTCACCCGCGCGGCCACCCGCCTGGGCGTCACCGCGACTCCGCCGGCCACGCTGCTGGGTGTCGCCGCCCTGCACGTCCCCGAACACCTGGTGGAGATCGAGGCGATGGCGATCCTCGACTAGCTACTAGGGTCTGCCGTCTGGCTCTTACCCCTCACAGCCTTGTCCGCGGGGACTTCCCCAGCAAGCCAGACGTTGTCATGATCTAGTCATGGCTCGCGATACCTCGCCCGTGTATCAGGCGCGCTACGGGTGGGACCTCAAGACCGCAGGAGTCGTGGCGCTCTCCGCCGTCTTCACCGCGGTCCTGTTGCTCCCGGACGTGCCACTGCTTGCGCGGGTACTGGGCCTGCCCCTCTTCGGCGTAGGTGGGCTGCTCATGGCGTACGTGGCGCTGAGCCGCAAGGTCGCGTTCCGAGTGGACGAGACAGGTGTGCTTCTCGGCGGGAGCCCAGCCCGATACCAGGCCACTACCGCCCACGTGCCCTGGGATGACATCACAGGCTTCGTGCTGTGGCGCCAGGTCTCAGGTGGTGCCTCACTGCCCTATGTCGGGGTCACCCGGCGAGAGGGTGCCCCACCCCTGCCTGGTGACGGCCCAAGGGCCCGCGCCGTCCTGGAGTACCTCGTTCCAGTGTCCGCCGATGCGGCAATGGCCTCCCGGGCCGTGACAGGGTGGCGCCTCGACAAAGAACGGCTGGTCACGGCCGTCGCCCACTTTGCGCCCAGGACCCCTGTGCAAGACGACCTCTAGACGAAGCAGTCATGGCAGCGGCTGGCTCCGTCGACCCGCGCGGCGATGACCATGTCCACTTCGTTCATGCCGATGCGAGTCGTGCGGCCGGACTGGACGGCATCGGCACGCCCGACCACATCAGGCCAGCCGGGAATGGTGACAGCCACGGAGAACAGGCCGGCACCCAGGACGCTGCGGCGGGACGGGTCCATATCCAGCCTCCCCAGGTCGATCACCCCTTCCACGGTATCCGCAG
>NZ_JBLRVZ010000014.1:136608-150527 GCF_048159505.1 Streptomyces sp. T028 | reverse complement strand
GGACCTCGACAATCCTCATTCTTGCTGGTCAGGGGCACTTTCTGCTTTCCTGACCACCTGCCGGACAGCCCGCTTCATGAAAGCGCGAGGTTAGGCCAGAGAGGGGGCTGCGAAGCGGAGTCTTCCACCGCCGACAGCGACCTGGGTGCCCCACCGGAGAACAGGCCCGAAAGGGCGCCGCCGAGGGCGCCGAACAGCAGATCGCCGGGTGTGGTGGGTTCGCACAAGGCGGTGTTGAAGGCCCAGGTGTAGGCCGCACCGACACCGGCGTTGACGGCGGCCGAAGTCACAGTGGCGGCGGTGCTGTCCGCTTCGAGGCCGAGGAGTTCGACGGCGCTCGCGCCGGAGGCGGGCATGAGGAGTCCGGCTCCGATGCCGTAGAGCGCGCCCTCTCCGGCGGCGCGGCCGAGGCCGCTCCAGCTGAAGTCGTCGGGGTGGCCGAGGGTGTAGCTTATGCCGCCGAAGACGCCTCCGATAATGCCTCCGGCTGCCGCGTTGACGCATTGGGGGCAGGCGCCGGAGGGGTCGGTAAGGTTGGTCGGCTCGTTGTCAGCGTAGGCATACGTCGAGGTGGCGGGCTCGGCCAGGGTGCTTGGGGCGGGGTCGGTGCTGGTGAAGCGGCCGGTGCTCGGGTCGTAGGTGCGGGCCCGGAGCTGGTAGCCGAGGGCGGTGCCGGTGGGGTCCTGGTACTGGCCGGTGTAGGCGAAGGGGTTCGCGGGTGCGCCGGTGACCAGGGCAGTGGTCGTGGTCATGCCGTAGGCGTCGTAGGCGTAGGTGTACTGATCGACGCCGGCGGAGCTGGTCAGGTCGGTGATGGAGCCGGTCAGGTCGTGGTGGTCGTAGTAGTTGCCGGCGCTGGTGCGCAGGATCTGGGGTTCACCGAGGGGGTCGTAGCGGTAGTCGGCGATCAGGGTGCCGGAGCTGTTGGTCTCGTCGGAGATCTGGGGCAGGGGGTTGTTGATGTCCCAGTGGGTGGTGCGGGAGAGGGTGCCGTCGGTCCTGGTCGTGGTGCGGTTGCCGGTGGCGTCGTAGGTGTAGGCGTAGGTGTGGGAGGCGACGGTGGCGGTGGCGAGCTGTCCGGCGGCGTTGTAGGCGAAGGTGTTCGTGCCCGCGGAGGTCTGGTTGCCGTCGGCGTCGTACTTGTAGGACGTGGTGGTCGATCCGGTGACGCTGGAGGTCAGTTCGTCGGCCGCGTCGTAGGTGTAGGACGTGCTGGTGGTGGAGGCTGATGTGCTGGTCGCCTTGGTGAGACGGTTGCCGGCCTTGTCGTAGGTGTAGGTGGTCTTCGAGGATCCGGTGGGGCAGCCGGTGGAGCCCGTGGGGGCGGTGCACTCCGACAGCAGGCGGCCGTTGTCGTCGTAGCCGTAGTTGGTCGGTGGGCCGGTGGTGCCGCTGCGTACGGGCGTCACCGTGGTGAGACGGCCGTTGGCGTCCAGGGTGGCGGTCCGTTTCGACAGGGTGGCGGTTGAGTTGGCCGAGGCGATGGTGGCGAGTCGGCCGGCGCCGTCGTAGGTGCGCGACTCCGTGTATCCGTTGGGGAGCGTGCTGGTGATCAGGTTTCCGGCGACGTCGTATGCGTAGTTGACGGTGGCCGAGTTCGCGGTCTGGGCGGTGCTCTCGTCGTCGCCGTTGTAGGTGAAGGTGGCCTTGCTGCCGTCCGGGTAGGTTCGCGCGGTCACGTTGCTGTCGGCGTCGTAGGTGTAGGTGAAGGGTGTGGTGCTGCCGGGGACGGAGAGGGTGAGCAGTCGGCCCGAGTTGTCGTAGGTGGCGGTGCGGCTGCCGGTGGCGTCGGTGATGCCGGTGACCTCGCCGGCCGCGTTGTAGGTGTAGGCGGTGGCGGTGGTGCCGTCGCTGTAGGTCGTCCCGGTCGGCAGGCCGCGGCCGTCGTACGCGGTGGTGATCGTCTGGCCGCGGGCGTTGGTCGTCGTGGTCGGGTTGCCGTCCACGTCGTAGGCGTGGGAGACCGAGCGGCCCAGGGGGTCGGTGGTCTTGGTCAGACGGTGGGCGGCGTCGTACGTGTAGTGCGTGGTGTGACTGTTCGCGTCGGTGCGGCTGGTGATGTCGCCGAAGGAGTCGTAGGTGTACGCGGTCACGCCGGCGTCAGGTGCCGTGAGGGAGGTGAGGCGGTCGCCGGCGTCGTAGGCATACGTGGTGGCCTTGCCGAGGGCGTCGGTTGTGGAGGCGACGTTGCCGTCGGCGTCGTAGGTGCGGTGTGTGGTGGCGCCGGTGGGATCGGTGACACCGGTGGGGTTTCCGGCAGCGTCGTAGGCGTACGACCAGGTGTAGTCGGCCGCGGTGGCGCCGGAGGCGTTGCCGCGGGGGTCGGTGGCCGTCAGCCTGCGGCCGTCGTCGTCCACCGTGTAGGTGGTCTTCCCGCCGAGCGGTGAGGTGACGGACACCAGGTTGTGGTCGGTGTCGTAGCCGTAGCTGGTGGAGTAGTAACGCCCGCCGGTGATCTTGGTGACGTGGTTGGTCGCGTCATAGGTCCAGCTGATGTCGTCGGTTTCGGGGCGATCGATCTTCGTGATGTTGTCGTCGCCGTCGTAGGTGTATGAGGTCGCCCTGCCGAGCGGGTCGGTAATCTTCACCGGCCGGCGGTCCGCGTCGTAGGCCGTGGCGGTGGTGGCCCCGGTCGGGTCGGTGACTGTGAGCTGGTTGCCCGCACTGTCGTAGCCGTAGCTCCACGTGAAGCCGGCCGGGGAGGAGCCGGAGACGTTGCCGCGCGGCGTGATCATGGCGATCAGCCGGCCGGCCTTGTCGTAGCCGTATTTCGTGGTGGCACCGAGCGGGTCGGTGACGGAGTCGACCAGACCGGCGGTGTTGTAGGAGCGGGTGGTGGTCTCGCCGTCCGGGCCGGTGACGGTGGTCAGGCGGTCAGCCGCGTCGTAGGCGTAGGCCGTGGCCGCGCCGAGAGGGTCGGTGACCGAGGTCAGGTTGTGTGCGGCGTCGTAGCCGTACGTGGTCTTCTTGCCGCGCGGTGTCGTGGCCGAGGTGACGTTGTCCGCGTCGTCGTAGGTGTAGGTGGTGGTGTTTCCGAGCGGGTCGGTGCCGGTCAGACGTCTGCCCGAGGCGTCGTAGGTGGAGCTGGTCCTCTCGTTCAGCGGCGAGGTGACCGAGGTCGGGTTTCCGGCGGCGTCATAGCCGTACGACGTGGTCTTGCCGCGTGGTGTGGTCAGAGAGGAGACGAGGCCGGCCGCCGTGTAGGTCATGCTGGTCACGCCGTTCGCCGGGTCCGTGACCGAGGTCAGCCGGCCGACGGTGTCGTAGCCGTATGCTGTTCTCTGCGACCGCCCGTCGGTGTGACTGGCGACGTTTCCGGCAGTGTAGGTCCACGATTCCGTTGTGCTTGGCGTGGCCTGGGCGGTGAGGTGGCCGGAGGCGTCGTAGGTGTAGGTGGTGTGGACGCCGAGCGGGTCGAGGACGGAGGCGCGGTTGCCGTAGCCGTCGTAACCGAAGTAGGTCCGGTTGCCGAACGGGTCGTAACGGGCCGTCAGCAGGCCGCCGGCGTACAGGTCGCTCCATATGCCGCCGTCCGGGGCGGTGATGTCGGTCTCTCCGGGCTGGTACGCGAACGACGTGGTCGCGCCCGCGGCGTCGGTCTGTGTGATGACCCGGCCCGAGGAGTCGTAGTCGTTGTTCACGACGTCGTGGCCGCGCGGGTCGTTGATCTTCGTCAGGTGGCCGGCGGCGTCGTAGGAGTAGGTCGTGGTGCCGCCGTCGAGACCGGTGGCCGTCGTCAGCTTCCCGCCGGTGTAGCCGTAGTCGACGTGCCGGCCGTCGGCCAGCGTGACTCGGCTGAGCAGGCCGCCGCTGTACGACAGGGTCACCACACGCGCGGCGGCGTCCGTCACGGTTGCCGGCTGGCTGCCCGAGTAGGTGAACGACAGCCCCTGGCCCGACCGGTCCTTCCTGCTGGTGAGCAGGCCCGTGGCGGCGAAGGTGAGCACCTGGCCGTCCAGGGTGGTCAGGGTGTAGCCGCCGCCGGAGACCGCCGCCAGGGTCGAGCGGGCCAGGATCGGTGTCGTGAAGGTGCCGCTGGATGTCTTGGCGTAGGTGAACCTGGCGCCGTTCTCGTCGCGGACGGTGACGTCGCCGTTGGCGGCCACAGTCAGGGAGACCTCCCAGGGCAGGGTCCACCCCGCGCCGAGAGCGCCTGACGTGGTGTCGTTCGAGGAGTAGCCGCGTGACAGGGCGAAGGGCACGCCGGCGCCGGGCACTGTCGCGTCGGTGAACGACTCGGTGAACGCGCCCGTCGCGGTGTTCACCGGGTCGCAGGCCAGAGCCTGTGGCCGGGCCGATCCCGAGGCGGTGCCGCCGCACCGGCCACCGTAGGTCTGTGCCGCCTCGACGGCGGTGAGCGTGTGGGCGTTGACGGCGGTACTGCCGGAGGTGCCGCCCGCGTCCGTCACCGTGCCGACCACACTGAGGCTGAGGTAGCGGGATGCGCCTGTCGGGCAGTCCTGGGGCACCGTGTACGTCGTGTACACACGCGGGGGCGTGGAACCGGAATATTGCCGGGCTATATACGAGTGCGCCGTCACGACCTGGCCGTCGTCGATCGTCACGTTCGACCCGCAGCCGGACACTTGCCAGGTGACGTGGACCTGGTCCGTCACGTCCAGATAGGTCCCGCTTGCCGAATCGTAGTTGCTGATCGAGTTCCAGATGTTCGCGCCGAACGTCAGCGTCTCACCGGGAATGACCACACCCGTGTTGAACGAACTCGGTGAGACTTCCGTGTTCGACCAGGACCTCGGATCGCCGCCCGGCCCCGACATCACGACGTTGTTCGGAACACCCCATGCGCTGGTGTCCGCAGCCACTGCCGCCGACGTCGCCGTCGATGCCTCACCCTGGCGGGCCTTCTCAATCGTCTTGCGCAACGCGGTCTTGGAGGGCAGGACTCCCCGCGCGGACACCGCCTTTGCGGCGGAAGCACCAGTGGCCCGGTCGTGCGCGACCTCCGCACCGCGTTGAGCACGCGTCATCGCATGCTGCGGTCTCGCAGGAGCCGGCTTCACCGACGAGGAAGATCCGCTGCCAGTGGGAGGCGCAGCAACCGCCGCGACCGGCACAGCCGTCGTCATGCCCGCCAGCACGGCCAGAACGACCCCTGCTCTGAGCAGCCCGAACCTACGCACGTTCACAACGCAGCCCCCTAGGCCCGACGCACCGAGACACCCGCAACGTTGATCATGGACATGCCGACACGATGGTTCCCTGACATACCCGGGAGGTCAACCGTCACTTCGATAGGGCAGGAAAAATCGCCACCCCGTCACTCAAGGGAGAGGATGGGGGACGAACCCGAAAGATCTTCTTCGCCTTTACCCAAGGCACCAATCGCCAGAATAATTTACGATTCACTTGCTTTCTTTGCCGTATCTGTGGCCGTAGGTAAACGAATCAACGGTTTCTCGTTGCATGGGCGTGGCCATAATGATCGCCCCCTCTGTCGCGACGCGTTGCACAAATGGCCAAAATCGTCCCACACTCGCGAGAAACGGCCGCAGGACTCTGTGAGGAAACTGTGTACCTCGGAATTGATATGCATGCGTGCCTGGCCTCATCGGTTCATCGCAGCTGCTGATTGATCTCGTGAGGTGATGTCGCACTGCCCCTCTACTGCTTGAGCCAGTCAGCGCTGACCGCATCTACGGACGCGCAGTTGGCCGCCGCCCGGCCGCGGGCCGAGACCTACCTCTGGATCCCGGCGCGTGCAGCTGCGGCGCTCGCGCCTGACCACAGTCGCGTGTTGCCCTGAAACGCAGCGACACAGAGCGTCGTGCACCACGCCACCTCGCAGGACGCGATGAAGGACGCCGTCGCGCCACAGCTACTCAGCATTGACAAACCTGATTCCACATAATGACCGCCACCCCACAGACCACTGCCCATCCCCCATCGGTGGGCCCGGCCTCCCCCTCAGAGGCCGGGCCCGCTGCCACGTGCGGCGACTCCGAAGTCGTCAGCGGCCGAGTGCCGCCTCCCGCGCGGCACGTGACCAGATGGCCTGTTGCCTGGCGTTGAAGCCCATGCGGTTCCAGTGGAAGAGGACGTGCCGGGCCAGGATGCCGCGCAGTCCAAGCCCGAGGTTCCCGTCCCGCGCCGCGCCCGCGAGGGCGCGGCCCCCGTGCTCCATGCCGGTCACCCAGCTCCACAACGGTGCGAGAGACCCGTCCGCGAGCGCAGGACCTGCGTCGAGGAGAAGTAGCTGCCGCATCCTGTCCGACATGGCGCTGACCTTGTCTCCGGGTACGTCGTCGGGTAACGGTCGCCGGGCCTCTATCTGCCCCCATACGTCTCCCTGTTCACCCCATTCCAGTCCGGCGGCCCGCAGGAACAAGCTGGTGACGAGCAGTGAGGTCGCCTTGGCTTCGAGAAGCCCTTCGGTCTTGCGGGCGGCGTGGTGGTGGTAGTCGAGAACGCCGACGCTGTCGGTGTGGAACAGCGAGTGGGCGATCGTCATGCCATCCGGGCCGCCGAACGCGAGGGTCTCCGGCTCGTACACGGATGCCCGCCAGTCCTTCACCACACCCCAGGACACGGCGCTGTCGAGGGCTTCGGTGACGCGCGCGACGGCGTCCTTGGCAGGCGTGTCCGGGCTGGGGCGGACGCGTAGGCGCCAGCAGGGGGCTTTGCGAAGGAACCACCACTTCCCGACGGGCGCGCTGCGGAGGATCGGCAGAAGACAGGCACGGAAGGCCGGTTCGGCGGTGGGGTAGTCGGAGAACTCGATGTACGTCTGATGCCAGGCCGCGGGGCCAGTGTCGAGTGCGGCCCGGCCAGCGGCGCGGTACCGCTCGACCGCATCGGCCAGCCGGGCGGGGCTCGTCCGCGCACGGCTGGCGGCGTCCTTGATCGGCTCTCCGCCGAGAACTGCCAGGACGGCGTCCTCCACCGGGCTGGCGTCGTATGGATCCACCATGTCGTTTCCTCAGCTCAGGAGCAGGCAGGCGTCCCACTCGGTGACTGGCTCGGCTCCTGGCTCGGCGCTCTGGAAGGCCAGGGACGCCCCGGCTGCGCCTACGAGGAAGCTGGGCTCGTCGGGTGGGTCGACGGCGAGGAAGCGCTGACGGAGCGCGGGAAGCCGGTCGGTGAACAGGTGCGGGGTCTCTGCGTCCTCGGCAACCCGCTGCACGGTGCGTAGGAGCCCGCCAACGCCGTGGCAGAGACCGCGGTTCGTGAGCTGGTCGAGCTGGGTGGGGTCGTTCAGGCAGTACAGCAATGCGCGCTCGGCCATACTTCGACGGTCCTCGTCGCCCAGGGCGATGGCGGCGAGTTGCTGCGCGCGGGCCAGGCCGGGCGTGCCGTAGCACCAGGACGGCGTGGAAGGAAGAGCGGGCGCCTGACCGGTCCCGCTGATCCACCGCGGCCAGCGGGTCCCCCGGTGATCGTTCTGCCGTATCCGGTCGAGCCAGTGGCAGATCCGGGTCATGGCGGTGTCGTGGCCGACGACCATGATGCCGCGCCGTTTGGCCAGGGCGAGCAGGGCGAGCGGGCCGGTAATTCCGTGCGCGAGACCGGCGTTGGCGTGGCCGCCCGGGGTGGCGGCCTTGTCGGTGGCAGGGGCATGATCGACCCACCAGCCCGGCAACGACCCTTTGGGCCCGGCGATCGGCTGGGTGAGCCGGACCAGATACTCCAGCAGGCGCTTCAGCTCGTCGCCGTTCGGCTGGCAGCGCAGCAGGAGAGCGCCCAGACCGGTCAGTCCACGGAACAGGTCGTACTCGGCGAAGCTGGCGAAGCGGCCTTGGTCGATTCGCCCGTGGGCGGCGTTTAGGCGGCGGCGAGTGTGCGCGGCCACGATGCCGTCCAGGGTGTGCCGGGCTCCGGCATACCGGTCGCTGTCGGCGGCGGCCAGGTGCAGGACGTAGGCCATCGCGGGGGCGCCGAGGAACAGACTGGCGTCGTCTCCGTCGATCAAGGGGTGGACCCTGGCGAGTTGCTGATGGACGGCCTGCCATGAGGTGAGGCCACGGTGGGCGCGTTCGATTTGGCGCAGGGCGATCCCGAGAGCGCCGTGTGCGAGGGACTGGCGGGTGGTGACGATCGGGTCTGTGATGGGAGGGGCGGCGGTCACCGCTTGGCTCCTTCGGTGCGGATGGTCCAGGACAGCGCGGCTGCACGAGCGAGGCGACGGCAGGCGGCTTCGGCGTCGGGGTCAATACCGGCCGCGCGGTTGTGGTGCATGTGCAGCAGGGACGGCAGCACCTCAGCCGGATCAATGCCGGCCGCTCCCAGCGCCTGGCGGTACTCAGCCAGAGCGCTGCGCCGCAGCGCCCACACCACGACCACGTGATCACCGCGCGGGAGCGCCCGGAGGGCCAGGTGGTCGGGATCCGCATCAGCAAGCCGTACGGCCATGGCCTGCACATCGCGCGCGGCGGCGTCGCCCTCATCCTTCAGGAAGTTGTCCGTCAGCCACGCCCAGCCTGCCGCCGGAGATCCAAGGAATCCGGTGGCAATGTCCACGATGCCGGCCGCGGTGAGGGCCGGGCGCTGGCTGTCCGGGAGCGGGACGACCAACTGCGCGAGCGCGGCGGCGGAGTCGGCAGCGAAGAACCGCTCAGCGGCCTCCAGCGTGGGCCCTGTGCCGTAGCGCCCGGTCTCCGGGGAGTCGGTGTCCCACTGAACCCGCTGGATCAGGCCCTCGGTGCGCAGCTCGGCTGCCCAGGCGGCGACGCGTGAGGCGGCGTCACCGAAGGCGTCCGGGGACGACAGGCGCATACGCAGCCTCAGGTGGCTGTCGGGGTCGGCGTAGCGGACGAACCACCAGTCCGGCCCGTCGGCTCCCCAGTCGATCAGTAACCGCGGGAGGTGGGTGGTCAGGACTTCCGGTGCGCGGTCGGCGTTGCCGTACAGCTTCAGGTACACCCGCTCGGAGCCTCCCGGGAGGTGGCCGCAGTTCCGGTCCGCGACGGCCGTCGGGCGGAAGCTCGGAGCGGGGGTGGCCGGCTGGTCGGAGGCGAACGGCATGGTGATCTCGTGGGCGCGTCCTATCCAACCGAACTCGCTCTCGGGGGGCGCTTCGTGCAGCACGACGCTTCCGTGACGGTCCAAGTCGGCCCGAAGGAGCTGCTGGTGGGCGGGGATGTCCAGGTCCAGGCGGAGCCGCTGGTCGTCGCTGCCGACGTACACGGTTCGGGGCACGCCGTAGCGGACCCGCCAATCGGTGAACCGGAACAGCCAGCTGCCGTCGCCCAAGTCGCGGGCGCGGAGCCGCCAGGAGGCGGCGGACAGGATGGTGCGGCCGACGCGTACTTCGGGCAGGAACGGCAGCCGTTCCGCAGCGCCCCAGGCGAAGGGAAGCAGGACGGCGGTGTGCGAGCGGTGCAGCTCGCACACGAAGCGGACCAGCGGGTGAGTGGCGCTGCTGAGCTCCACCGCGTTCATGACCGACGGCTCGATGACCTGGCCTGAGCTCAGCGACACCAGGTAGAGGCGCTGGGAGTCGGCGACAACGCCGAGGTCATCCAAGTCGAGCGTGGCTCCGGGGTTGTTCTCTCCCACCGCCAGGACGTTCGCCACGACAGCAGGGGCCCGGCCGACGTTACGGGTCCGGAGCCGCAGCGGCGGGCTGGAGACCTGACCGCGAGCGGCGCCTGCGGTGAGCGTCGGCAGGTCGGCGTACACGGCGCTCATCCGGTCCCGGTCGGACTGATCCAACATGGCCAGAAAGCGGCCCGTGGTGGTACCGGCCGCCAGGGACAGACCGGCTGTGGTCAAGGTGAACCGGCCGTCGTTCAGGTCCTTGAGGGTGCGCGCCAACACGGTGAAGCACAACTCGACGTGCGCAGGGACCTGTGTGGTCTCGCTGAGGGACAGGGCTTCCAAGTCGTCGTCGGTGAGGACGATTTCGCGCTGGCCGTCGAGAACGGCGCCCTGGGCGAGGGCGAGTAGATGTTCGTCGCGGAGGCTGGTGCCCAGCACGGGGCGCTTGAGGACGGTGCCGCGGTAGCTGACGGGAAAGCCGAGCCCCGTGTCCGGGTCCGTGAGATCGCGCAGAGGGACGACGGCGCCCATGCTGTAGCGCTCAAGGAACCGAGCCCGGTAGTCCTGCCAGGCCGGTGAGCCGTTCGGGAACGGCGTGATGCGAGCCATGGTGTCCAAAGCACGCGCGGCCTCCCGGGTCACAGCCTCCGGCAGTCTGATGTCGCAGTCCGGGCGCAGATTGACCATCAGGGCGCGCTCCGTGAGACCCGTGACGGCGTTCATCCGGGCTGTCGCCTTGACGCGTAGGGCCCGCTGCTCTTGCTGTGGAGCGTCGTCGTGGAGAGAGAGGAGGCTGTGGATCTGCCGCAGCTCCTCAGCCGTCGCGGAGGCGACGTCCGTGGTGTCGACCTGGGCAATCAGGTGTCCGAGTGGGTCGTCGCACGTCATGGGGGCCGGGAGGCTGGTCAGCAGCACGCGGTGGGCAACGAGGTTGCGCAGCGTGTCATCGATCACGGTGGGCGCGGTGTCGGGGTAGTCGCTGTGCAGCTTGGCCGCAATGTCCCCGACCGTGATGGGGGTGCGGGCGATGGCCAGTACCGTCTCGACTGCCCGGGTGCGCCGTAGCGTCGTTTCGGTGGGGCCGTCCGTGCCCGGCTGGTGTTGCACGCTGACCCGGGCGCCTCGCACCGTGCAGGTGTGATCGGCCACGACGAGCACGTTCCGCAGCATCTCCGGGTCGCGCTCGATGGCCGTGACGACGTCGTTCAGCCACACCGCGTCGGGCTGCGCGAAGGCCCGGTGGTCAGTCCCCCAGCGCACCCGGGCAGTGGCGTCGAAGCGCGCAGGGGCGGGTCCGGCAAACAAGCCGAACGGCGTGGCACGGTACTGCATCCGTAGTAAGTAGCGGGCCAGGGAGGCGGCAGTGCGCTGAAGGGTCCGCGGTCGTCGGCGTTCGCCGCTGAGCACCTCTTGGACGGAGTCGGCGAGGAGCGGAGCGGCGAACTCGATCGCTGCGGCCCTGGCGTCGTCGGCCCAGACCTGGGTGATCCACTCCCGCCGCTGGTCAACATCAGTGCCGGCACCGTCCAGAGACGGCCAGGGAGGCAGCGGTGCCGCCAGCGGGAACACGGATGCCCTGATCATGCTCGCGTCAACTGCGTGATACATGGCTATGCCTCCTTCGTGGTCGGGGTGGTGCGGGGCCGGGCCGACATCAGGCTCGGCCCGGCCCCTCAGTGGTGCGTCAGCCGCCGATGCAGGTGCTGTTGGAGCAGGCGGACTGGCAGGTGGCGCCGCAGCCGTCGCCGGTGTCGTTCAGCAGCGCGCCGACGATCGGGGCGGACTCGACGGTCTCGATGTTGAGGTCGAAGTCCGATCCTCCTGCGGCCGTGAAGTCCGTGGCTGCCTTCAGGGTTGTGGTGCCTGTGCTCTGTGCCATCTCGTTCTCCTCGCCAGAGGTGGGTGGATGTGCATTGCCGGCCTGGTCGCGACGCTGGCTGCGTCACGGCCAGGAGATCGTGACCCGCGTGTGCGGCCGGTCGATGATCCGGCCCGCGGGAAGCTGGTCATCCGGCGTTCCGGCCGGGTAGACCTCGATGTGCGCCCTGTGGTCGCGGCGGTCGCTGTCCCACGCCTGGATCTCCTCGACCAGGAGCTCGGCGACCTTTTGGCCCTCGGGTCCGTGGCCGATCGCGCCCAGCTCGAACCGGTCGGGGTCGTCGGTGGGGCGGACGGTCCGATAGGCGAAGCTGCTGCCGTCCACGAGGGTCGGCACGCCGAGCGGGGAGGCGGAGGCGACGAGGCCGCGCTGCCGGGCCTCGGGCTTCGCGGCCATCAGGGGGAGGTTGTCCAGGGCGGTCGTCAGCCACAGGTCCAGTTGCTCGTTGGACTCGTCGCCCGCGAGCGTCACGCCGGACCAAGCCGTGGTCCGGGGCGCTTGCAGCGCGGCGCCCAGGGCCTCGGTGTCGGGTTCGGGGTGACCGTCCAGGCGCAGGGCGATCTCCTCGCCCTCGGTGTCGTGAATGAGGGCCAGGCGCATGCGGTTCTCGCCGGCGCCCTGCATCGGCACGAAGCCGCACAGCTCGAACCCGTCACTGACCAGCCGCTCGCCGTCGCGGACGAAGGCGATGGTCCGGGTCATTCCGCGCATCCGCAGCGGTACGACGAGCCGTCCGCCTTCGGTGAGTTGGTGAATCCACGCGGGCGGGATGTCGGCGGCCTGCACGGTGACGATGATCCGGTCGTAAGGGGCGTGGGCCGGGACGCCGTTCTCGCCGTCCGCGGTGATCACGGTGACGTTCCGGTAGGCGGTCGCCTTCAGGAACTCCTTCGCGCGACTCGTGACGTCGGCATCGATGTCCATGGTGACGACGTGGCCCTGCTCCCCGACCAGCTCAGCGAGGTAGGCCGCGTTCACACCACCGGAGCCGATCTCCAGGACGCTCATCCCCGGCTGGACGTCGGCCTGTTCGATCTGCATGGCCTGGATGCGCGGGGCGGATACCGAGCTGATGTGCGTGCCGTTGGCGTCGGTCTTGGTGATCGCAGCTTGTTCGGGCTCGTAGACCTTCGCCATGTCCTCGTCGGGCGCGGCCAGGTGCCGGGGGACCGAGCGGAACGCGGCCACGACGCGGGGGCTGCGGGCTGCGCCGAGCTCGATGAGCTGCTGCACCATCGTGTCGCGCAACTCCTGCTCGGAAGCAGGGGTCTTGTCGCTGTTCTCAGTCGTCATGACAGGGACGTTATCCACGAGCGGTCTCCTTCTCGGCGCCCGCGCGCCGAGGGGGTTGGGGGCCATCAGGCGATGGCCGGTTGACGCTGCATGAAGTGCGCGAGGGCCTGCGCCTTGAGTCGGGCGAGGCAGTCGACACACGCCATGAAGGGGGCATGCTGGCCGTCCCACTGCACCGGACCGAGCCAGCAGTCACCAGTGATCCAGTGCGAATCCACGGGAGGGCCTTCCTTCCTGATCGGTGGGGGGAGTTGGACCGGCGGCCGGGCGGGACCCTCACGCGCACCGCCTGACCGCCGGAGATCATCGGTCGCCTTGGCTGTGGCAGAGCAGCGCGGCGACGAACGCGACGGTCGCGAGGATGAACAGCACCTGTGCTGTGGCCTGTCGCCATCCGATCCGGTGCCACCATCGGAGCCGGCGGGCGCGTCGACGATTGGTCTCCAGCTCGTGCAACGCGGTGTCGATGTCGTCGAGGATCACTGTTCGGTGACCCCCAGTTCGGACCACACGGCCTTGCCCCACGGAGTGCCCGGCTTGTTGCCTATGAGGTCGTATCCCCAGCGGTCGGAGCACGCATCGACCAGGACCAGGCCACGGCCGGAGGTGTCATCGGCGCAGGCCCGCAGCAGCTGGGGCAGCTTCCTGGGCGCCCGGTCTACCACCGCCAGGCGGACCAGGTACGGGGAAGGGCACGAGACGATCAGCCGTACCTGGGGGCACGAGGTGTGCCGGACGGCGTTCGCGACGAGATCCGAGATGACCAGTTCCCCGCGCTCGGTGAGGTGGTCGAGGTCCCACAGGCCGAAAGCGGCGCGTACGAGACGGCGCTCTTGGGCAGCTGTTCCCTCCGCGCGGGGATGGTTCTCGGCGTAGCTGGGGTGTCCGGACCCGGCCGTGCGTTGAGCGGTCATCGTCACGAAGCACCCCCGAGTTCGAGGTAGGTGCGGAAGTGCTCCGGCTTCCATTCCTCGGGGTCGCCGTGCCGGGAGGCGTAGGCGCGGGCTTGGGGGATCGGCTGTGTGCGGGTGACCGGCGGCGCGCTGCTGGTCTGGGTGGTGCCCCGGTGGTGCTGCTCCTGGGCGGTGTGGGTCATCGCTGCCCCTCGTGGTTGTCTGGCAAGGCAGGCCCATCCCCCACGGGGGCGGGGGAGGGGCCCGCGACACTGGCCGGCGGTGCAGCCCGGCGCGATGCGTGTTCAGTTCAACGGGCAGGAGCCTGTAAAGGGCAGGAAAAACAGCGGGGGTGGTGG
>NZ_JBLRVZ010000014.1:0-136601 GCF_048159505.1 Streptomyces sp. T028 | reverse complement strand
ACCACCGGTCATCAGCACAGGGCTACGGTGAGTAGGTGACCGGAAATTTCCGCCTCAAGATCGCCATGGCCGAACGGGGCTTTCAGCAAGCCGAGTTAGCCGAGACCGTCAATGCTGAGCTACTGGCCGCAGGCGAGCGGGACAGCGTAGGGGACCGCACCGTACGGACGTGGCTGACCGGAAAATCCACCTGGCCTCACCGTGCCAAGCGCAACGCCCTGGAGGCAGTATTTCGGTGCACCATCGAGGCCCTCGGGTTCTACCCGCCAGGGTCGCCCGCACCGCCGCAGGAGGACCCCGACGTGATCCGCCGCCGCTTCCTTACCGGCGCCGGAGGTACCGCCGCCGCCGTCGCCATACCCCATGTCTCCTCTCGACCATCCAGCGTCGGTACGTCGGACGTGATCCGGCTCCGCAAGGGCATGGACGGCCTAACCGCCCTCGACCAGAAACGGGGCGGCCACGCCGGTCTCGAACGTGACGCTCTCGCCGGCGCGGCTGAAGCCGTCACGCTTCAGGGAAAGGCCGCAACACAGCGCATCAGACAGCGCCTGTTCAGCGTCGCCGCCGACTACACCGCCATGGCCGCCTGGTCCTGCATCGACGCCCGCCAGCTCGACCGCGCACAGACCCACCTCAACGAAGCGCTCAGATTCGCCGGGATGGCGCAGGATCCCGTGGCCCAGATGCGGGTGTGGAACTCCACCGCCATCCTCGCCCACCAGCGCGGCGACATCGGCGAGGGCATCGCCGCCGCTCAGGCCGCACAGTCCACCGCGATCACCCGCCATGATCCGCTGTTCGGCTCCCTCTCTCACGCCCGAGCCGCCGTTGGTCACGCCGAACGCGGGGACAGGCAAGCGGCCATCCGCTCTCTTGGATACGCCGAGGAGGCCCTGGGCAAGGCGAATCAGCAGCCACGGCCGGGCTGGGTGGCGTTCTACGGGCCCGCAGAGCTCCACGCCCTGGCCGCGATCGTCCGCGAGTACCTCGGACAACCGGCCGATGCTGAGGCCGCTTCGTACCGGGCTCTTGCCGCCCTTCCCGAGGAGTACCGGCGCAACCGGGCGATGGCCACGGTCCACCTCGCCGTCGCCCAGCTCCACCAGGGCGACGCCGAGCAGGCCTGCGCGTCCACCGAAGGCGTCTTCAACCTGATGTCCGGCAGCCCACTACCCGGCCGTCTCCGGATCCTGCTCGGCGATTTCTACCGTGACCTTCTCACCCATGCGCCGTCTGCCCAGGTGGCGCGGGAGTGGGCCGACCGCTACCGATCCGAATGGAGCGCCCGTTGAGCACGGCAGTTCAGCTACGCCACTACGGCCATGCCGACCTTCCCGACGTCCGGCAAACCCTGCTCGAAGTTCACGCCGACGCCTACGCCGACAGGCGCCATGAGGAGTTCGTGCAGCGGTTCCCGTGGTTCGTGGACCACTGGGGCGGCCGGGAAGGGTGGGCGTGCGTCGTCGCCTACGAGGCCGGCGAACCCGTCGGGTTCACCTACGGCGCGCCGGCCGAGCCCGGTCGCGAGTGGTGGCGTGAGTACCTGGACGAGGAGCCGGCCGATACGTCCACGTTCTCCGTCTCGGAACTCATGCTCAGGCCGAAGTGGCGCAAGCAGGGGCTCGGGGAGCAGCTGCATGCCGCGCTGCTCGCCGACCGGCCAGAGGCTCTTGCCGTGCTCACCGTCGACACCAAACGACCACGCCTGCAGGCACTGTACGAGAGCTGGGGGTACCGGAAGGTTGGTGAGCGGCAGCCGTTCCCTGACTCTCCGCTGTACGCCGTGATGCTCAACGAACTCAAGCCCGCAGCCTGACCCCACATCACTGCGGCCGCCCTCTTCTCTCTCCCCCCGGGGCGGGCCGTCGGCGTACGAGTCGACGTCGACCGAGCCGCGTAACAGAAGCCGCCCCCGCTCGGACCGTCGAGCGGGGGCGACAAGGTCCAGCCGAAAAGCGCAGCCGGCAGCCAATACGGATAAGGACTGGGACCAACATGGCGCCGGGCACTGACATTTAGCCTTGGGGCAGTTTCCGCTGTCGAGGAGCGCCTCGGCAAAATGGTCCGTGATGGCCCTCTCGACACGCGCCCGGAACGTCTCGGCGCGTGCGTTCGCCTGCATGGTGATCGCTTCACTCAGCCGGTTCGGGTCAAGCGGCACGACAAACCGCTCCGTGGCCCCCGTCGCGTCCGGGCTTCTCGTCGTGGTACCACTCACAGCCGAGCGGGCAGGCGAAGCGGACCGTGCCGCCGAGCGGGTGCCGCTGCCCGTACGGGAACTCGGCCACGGGGATGAGCTCGGATCGGCCCAGGCGGCGCCCGGGCAGGAGTGGCCGTGGGGTTCCATGCCGCCCCGCACCTCAGCCCTTCGGCACGATCTGCACATCCAGCTCGACCCGGATACTCGGCCCGACCACCGCGATCCCCCGCGCCAGCATCGACTGCCAGCTCACGGTGAAGTCGTCCCGGTGCAGTTCGGTCCGCGCCCGGCAGGCCGCCCGCACCTCGCCGCCCATGCCGTGGCCGAGCCCGAGGTACTCCGTGTCGAGGGTCACCGTCCGCGTCACCCCGTGCAGCGACAACGCCCCCGTCACGGCCCACCGGCTCCCGCCCTTGTGCAGGAAACGGTCGCTGTAGAACTCCAGCGTCGGGAACCGCTCGACGTCCAGGAAGTCCGCCGACCGCAGGTGCTCGTCGCGCATCCGGACGTTGGTGTCGATCGAGCCCGCGTCGATGACGACGTGCATCGCCGACTGCTCCATCCGCTCCGCGATCCGCACCACCCCCGCGAAGGAGTTGAACCGCCCGTGGATCCGCGCGAGCCCGATGTGCCGCGCGGTGAACCCGATCGAGGAATGCGTCGGCTCGATCTCCCAGTCCCCCGGCGCCGGCAGCTCCGGCGGCCGCGCCAACTGGAGGGTCACGTCGCCGAGTGAGGCCAGCGCGTTCTCCCCGACCGTCGCGTTCGCCCGGAACGGGGTGAACCCCTCCGCGGACACCGCCAGCCGGTACTCACCGGCCGGCACCGTGGTCACGAACGCCCCGAACGGATCCGTCTCACCACTGACGACCTTGCGCCCCATCGCGTCGGTCACCGCGAACTCGGCATGCCGCACCGGCTCGTTGACCGGATCCAGCACCCGGCAGCTCAATACCCCGGCGTTCTCCGGGGTCTGGACCGCCGCGAGGGGACTCGTCCGTTGCACCCGGTTCGTACGGTTTCCCAGCCAGCGGCCGAACATCCACGCCACCCCTGCGCGAGTTGACTCCACCTGTTGCCGAAGACGCATTCGATCACCGATGCGGCTTTCGAGGCAAGACGATCCAATTACTCCGCTGGTCCGCGCCCGATCACCCCAGCCGGTCCGCTCCTGCCGCCCTCACCTCCGGCACCTGCTCCAGCTCGATCCCGAACCGCTCCCGGTACACCCCGAGCACCTCCTCGTCCGTCACCAACTCCCGTTCCATGTCGCCTCCTTCAGGGGTCGTCTCCTTCAACCGCCGCCCGCTGAGCGTGATCCTCCCGCCGTCCTCCGTCACCCGCGAGCACACCAGCGAGCGAGTGAAGTGCGACTCCGGTGAGGTGCTGTGCCACCAGGCCCCGGTCACGAAGTCCCCGAGCGCCCTCGGCCTGACCTCCAGCCGGTACTCCGGCGAGCCGTTCTTGACGACGTCCAGATCGCCCGCGTCCACGTCGGCGGCCTCGACGATCCGGAACATCCCACCGGGGTCCTTCTGCTCACCCCGGTCCTCCCAGCGGAGCGGATGGTGGCTGTGTGCTCCGAAGCCGACGTCGGCCAGCCATGTCCTGCCGTCCGCCGTCCCCACCTTCAGCGCCATGTGGTCGTACGGGATCCCCAGCCGCCCCTCCGCCCCGAACACCCGCGCCGCCAGGAACGTCACCTCGAACCCGAGCGCCGCCAGCAGCGTCCCGAACGCTCCGTTCAGCTCGTAACAGAACCCTCCTCTCCGCTTCTCGACGACCTTCTCGACCAGCCGCCTCTCCTCCAGCACGATCCGCTCACCGAGCTGGACCGACAGGTTCTCGAAGGGCACGGTCAGCAGCTGCCTCAGGTGGAGTTCGCTCAGCGCGGCCGCCGTGGGGCGGGGTGGGCGACCGGTCCCGAGGCGGCGCAGATAGCCGTCGACCAGACGGGCGCCCAGGTGCGCGGAGTCTTCGGAGCGGTGGGAATCCATGCCCTCAGTCTCGCGCGACCCGCAACGCCCCGCCCGTACCGGCGACCGCCAGCGCCCCGTCCCGGTCCGTCCGCAGCACCACCGCGCCACCCGCCCTCAGTGCCGCGACCGTACTGGGGGCAGGGTGCCCGTACGGGTTCTCCGCCCCCGCGGAGATCAACGCCAGCCGGGGCGCCACCGCGCGTATCAGGTCCGGATCCTGGTACGCCGAGCCGTGATGGGCCACCTTGAGCACATCCACCCGGCGCACCGCTCCGGCCGCCGGTGACCGCAACAGCGCCCGCTGGGCCGGGGGCTCGAGATCCCCGAGCAGCAGCATCCGCAGCCCGCCCGACCGTACGAGCAGGGTCACGCTCGCGTCGTTCGGGCCGTCCGGCCGCGGCGCCGGATCCGGGGTCGGCCACAGCACCTCCCAGTCGAGCGCCCCGAGCCGACGCCGCTCCCCCGCCGCGGCCCGCAGCACCGGCACCTGCCGTGCCCGCGCCTGATTCCGTACGAACTCCACCTGGTCCGGGGGCTCCTGGAACCCCGTCGTCTCGATCGCGCCCACCTCCCGGCCCCGCAGCACGCCCGGCAGTCCGGCCACGTGATCGGCGTGGAAGTGGGTGAGCACCACGAGCGGCACCCGTGTGACGCCGAGCGTGCGCAGACACCGGTCGACCGGCTCCGGGTCCGGCCCGGCGTCCACCACCACTCCCGTGTCCTCGCCTGCCGCGAGGACCGTCGCGTCGCCCTGGCCCACGTCGCACATCGCCAGCCGCCAGCCCGGCGGCGGCCAGCCCGTGAGCACCCGGGTGAGCGGCGGCGGCCGCACCACCGCCAGCAGGAACACCACCCCGCAGAGCACGCACAGCCACGGCCGGCTCAGCAGCCGTCGTCCGAGCAGCACCACCGCCGCCGTGACGAGGGCGAGCAGCAGCGCCCCGGCCCAACTGCCGGGCCAGTCCACACCTCCGCCGGGCAGCGCCGCCCCGGTCCGTGCGATCCGCGCGATCCAGCCGGTCGGCCAACTCGCGCACCAGGCCAGCGCCTTGGCCACCGGCATCGCCACGGGTGCCGTCGCCAGAGCGGCGAAGCCCAGGACGGTCGCGGGTGCCACCGCGAACTCCACGAGGAGGTTGCACGGCACCGCCACCAGGCTCACCCGCGCCGACAGCACCGCCACGACCGGCGCGCACACGGCCTGCGCCGCCCCCGCGGCCGCCAGCGCCTCCGCCAACCTCGGCGGCACCCCGCGCCCGCGCAACGCGGTACTCCAGCGCGGCGCCAGCGTCAGCAGGGCGCCCGTGGCGAGCACCGACAGCAGGAACCCGTAACTCCGGGCCAGCCACGGGTCGTACAGCACCAGCAGCAGCACCGCCGTCGCCAGCGCCGGGACGAGGGATCTGCGGCGGCCGGTCGCGAGGGCGAGCAGCACCACGGCCCCGCAGGCCGCGGCCCGCAGCACACTCGGGTCGGGCCGGCACACCACGACGAAGACGAGGGTGAGCGCTCCGCCGAGCAGCGCGGTCGCCCGCAGGGGGAGGCCGAGGCGGGGCGCCAGGCCCCGGCGTTCCACGTGCTGGGCCAGTCCGGGCGGTCCGAGGAGCAGGGCGAGGACGATCGTGAGGTTGCTGCCGGAGACGGCGAGCGTGTGGGCGAGGTCGGTCTCCTTGAAGGCCTCGTCCAGTTCGGGTGTGATCCGCGCGGTATCGCCGACGACCAGCCCCGGCAGCAGCGCCCGGGCGTCCGCCGACAGCCCGTCGGTGGCCTCCCGCAGTCCCGCCCGGAGCCGGCCGGCCGTCCGCTGGACCGCCGTCGGCTCCCGCACGACCTCCGGCACGGCATGGCCGCGCACCCGCAGCACCGCCGCGAACCGGTCCCCTCCCGCGAGCGGGGGAGCCAGCCGTCCGGTCACCCGCACCCGCGTGGACGGCAGCAGCCCCAGCCACGGTGACGCCCCGGCCTGCACGCGCCTGTCCGCCCGGGCATCCACGAGCATCAGCACCGGCGCCCGTGTCGCGACCACGTCCCCTTCCGGACCCTCGACCCTGCGCACCTCCGCGTCGATCAGAACGGAATCCGGGATCACATGGTCCCCGCTGACCCGGGGCCGGGTGAGCCGTGGATCGGAGGTCAGCTCGACCTCCGCGGTCACCGTCGTGTACGTCCCCGCCAGCTCCGGCACCGGCCCCCGGCGTAGATCGGCCCCGTGCAGCCCGGCCGAGGCCGCCGCCGCGGCGACGCAGAGCAGCGAGGCCGCGACGGTGACCCGCGTCCAGCCGCCCGGGCCCCGCACCGGCCGCCCGCGCCGCAGCACCAGCAGCGCGACCGCCGCGACGAGACAGCCCAGCGTCAGCCCCAGCACGACCCCCGGCGCGGCGTCCAGTGCGAGGGCCGCCGTGGCCCAGGCACCGAGCGCGGGCGGCACCAGCCGCAGATCCAACGGCCCTTCCTGCCGCGGATGCGCGTCCCCCAGCCGCTTGCCGGAGGCCGCGTGCACGGGGCGGCGGGGGCGTGCGGCGAGGTCGGCACCGGTGCGCTCGTCCTGGGAGCGAGAAGAGGCCTGTGTCTCCTCCCCGGCCGCCCTCATGGCCGTACGAGGTTCCGCAGGTCGGCGTAGCGGCGCTCGCCGATGCCGTTGACCTCGCGCAGTTCGTTCACCGAGCGGAAGCCGCCGTGCCGGGTGCGGTAGTCCACGATGTGCTGCGCGAGCACGGGGCCGACGCCCGGGAGGGTGTCGAGTTGATCGACGGTGGCCGTGTTGAGGGAGACAGGAGCCGAAGGCCCTGCCGCCGCTCCGGGTCCGGCCGGTCCGGCCGGGCCCCCCGCTCCCGTGCCCGTCGGGGATGCGGGGCCGCCTACGACGACCTGTTCGCCGTCCACCAGGAACCGTGCGCGGTTGAGACCGTCGGTGTTCGTCCCCGGCCGTACCCCGCCGGCCGCGCTCAGCGCGTCGACGACGCGTGAACCGGGCGGAAGACGGTGGATACCCGGCTTGCGGACCTTGCCGCTGACGTCCACCACGATCTCGGCGCCGCGCGTACTCGCCGACGCCGAGGGTTCGGCCGCCGCTCCCGCCTTCTCGAAAGGAGCCGCCGCCCGCACCACCTCCGGGGGCCGTACGGGCTCGGCCCGGCCGGTCCAGAAGTGCTGGACGGCGAAGCCGACGGCGATGACCAGCACCACCGTCAGCGCGAGCACGCTCCCGCGTTCCATCCCGCAGCGCGTCTGCACCCACACCGGCATCCGCTCCCACAGAGCCGGCCCGAACCGCTCCCGCCGGCCGGCCGCACGGACCGCGTCGAGCACCGACGGCTCCGGCTCGTCGGGCGGCCCCTCCCGGGCCTCACCGACACCGCCGTCCTCGCTCCGCGCCCCGTGCCCGGCCCGCGTCGGGAACAACACCTCCGTCCGTCGGCGCAGTTCCTCCGCCGGGGCATGCCGCGTACGGCCGTCCGAGCCAGGGGCCCGCCCGGGGCCGCTGGTCGCGTGCTGGGTACGTGAACGTGAGCGTGATCGAAGTGCCATGCCCCGAGGATCGGACACTTCGCCAGATCGCGATGATCTTGCTCAATTTCCGGGGATTACCCCACAGTTGTGGATAACTCCACCACTCGCACGAGTGAGAACCGACAGAGACAGACCGACGGAGACAGACCGACGGAGACAGACCGACTGAGGCAGCCCCCTCACCGGGCCCCGCCCCTCACCGAGGCGAAACCACAACCCCCAGCAACCCTGGCCCCGTATGCGCCCCGATCACCGCGCCGACCTCGCTCACATGAAGGTCAGCCAGCCCGGGAACCCGCCCGCGCAGCCGGTCCGCGAGCGCGGACGCCCGTTCAGGGGCGGCGAGATGGTGTACGGCGATGTCGACCGGCGCGCTGCCGGCACGGTCGGCCACCAGCTCCTCCAGGCGGGCGATGGCCTTGGACGCCGTACGCACCTTCTCCAGAAGGTCGATGCGGCCCGCGTCCAGCTTGAGCAGCGGCTTCACCGCGAGCGCGGAGCCCAACAGGGCTTGGGCGGCGCCGATCCGGCCGCCGCGGCGCAGATAGTCGAGGGTGTCGACGTAGAAGTAGGCGGAAGTGCCGTCGGCTCGTTTCTCCGCGGCGGCGACCGCCTCGTCCACCGTGCCGCCCGACCCGGCGGCCTCGGCCGCGGCGAGCGCGCAGAAGCCGAGCGCCATCGCCACCATGCCGGTGTCCACCACGCGCACCGGCACGGGTGCCTCCCGCGCCGCGACGACCGCCGCGTCGTAGGTGCCGGACAGCTCGGCGGACAGGTGCAGGGAGACGATTCCGGTGGCGCCGGCCTCGGCGGCCCTGCGGTAGGTCTCGGCGAAGAGTTGGGGGCTGGGGCGCGAGGTGGTGACGGGGCGTCGCTTCTGCAGCGCCTGGGCCAGGGAGCGGGTCGAGATCTCGGTGCCCTCTTCCAGGGCCTCGTCGCCGAGGACGACGGTCAGGGGCACCGCGGTGATGCCGTGGCGCTCCATCGTCCCCTGCGGCAGGTAGGCCGTTGAATCCGTGACGATCGCGACATGGCGGGACATGAGCTGGAGGTTACCTGGCGTAGCGCGCGGACGGCAGCCCGGCCCCTCTCGCCTGGACAGGCCTTGACCGAATCCGGTACGGATCACATACCGGTCACATGCCGGACGCTTCGGGGCGAGGCCTCTTCTGCCAGGGGTAGGTGGGGCGCGGTCCGGTCGGGTCGATCGCGGGGCGGGTCTGCTCCTGCGCGGGGCCCTGCCCGGCGGTCTTCGGGTCCTGTGCCTCGCGGGGCGCGGTCGTCCTCGGCCTCGGCTCCTGTTCGGAGTCCGAGGTCGTCCAGTGGCGCAGGGCGCCGGTCTCGACGTCGATCTGGGCGCTGAGGTTGTCCAGGTCGTCCTCGGCGAAGCGGCGGGCGCGGTCCCGGGCCGCCCAGCGCAGGGAGTCCGCCGAGCCCGTGATGCGCTCGGTGCGCTCGCGCAGCGACGGCAGCCGCTCGACGAGCTTCGCCCGGTCCGGCTCGGACTCCAGACGCTTGAGCTCGCCGTCCAGTTCACGGCCGTGTGCGCTGAGGCGCTGGAACAGGCCGAGGGACTCTCTGAGCGACTCGTCCTCCGTCACGCCCGCCTGCAGCGCGTCCTGCGTGGCCCGCATCGAGGTGCGCAGCTTGAGCCGGAGCTGGGCGATCTCGCCGGCCGGTCCGGGCTGGGCGAAGGACTTGGCCCGCAGGGTGTGGTCCTCGACCGTGCGGCGGGCCTGGTCGATGGTCCGGTCCACTCCGCGCTTGGCGGCGCCGACCGCCTTCACCGTCGCGTAGACGCCGAGCACCGTGAGCAGCACGAAGAGCAGGGCGATGACTGCGATCACTGCTTCCACGAGCTCCTCCTACGGCGGTCCGGATCGCTCATCGATCCGCTTCCCCCATCAAACGGTAAACGAGACGGGCAGGCCCGGAGTTCCAGAAGAACCCCGAACCTGCCCGCACCCGACCCCTAGGGGACGGCGATCACCCAGCAGTCAACCGGCGATCACGCCGTACTCCGCGACTCACGCCGGAACGATGTTCACCAGCTTCGGCGCCCGCACGATCACCTTGCGGATCCCCGCCCCGTCCAGCGCCTTGACGACGTTCTCGTCGGCCAGGGCCACCTTCTCCAGCTCTTCGTCGGAGATGGCCGGGGACACCTCCAGGCGCGCCTTGACCTTGCCCTTGATCTGGACGACGCAGGTGACGCTCTCGTCCACGACGTACGCCGGGTCGGCGACCGGCAGGTCCTGGTGGACGACGGAGTCGGTGTGGCCCAGCTTGCGCCACAGCTCCTCGGCGATGTGCGGGGCCAGCGGGGCGACCAGCAGCACCAGGCCCTCGGCGACCGTGCGCGGCAGCGCCCCTCCCGCCTTGGTCAGGTGGTTGTTCAGCTCGGTGATCTTGGCGATGGCGGTGTTGAAGCGCAGGCCCTCCAGGTCCTGGCGCACCCCGTCGATCGCCTTGTGCAGCGCGCGCAGGGTGGGCTCGTCGGCCTCGGTGTCGACGACGGTGACCTCGCCGGTGGCCTCGTCGACGATGTTGCGCCACAGGCGCTGCAGCAGCCGGTACTGGCCGACGACCGCGCGGGTGTCCCACGGGCGGGAGACGTCCAGCGGGCCCATCGCCATCTCGTACAGCCGCAGGGTGTCGGCGCCGTACTCGGCGCAGATCGCCTCCGGGGTGACCGAGTTCTTCAGGGACTTGCCCATCTTGCCCAGCTCGCGCTTGACGGGCTCGCCCTCGAAGTAGAAGCCGCCGTCGCGCTCCTCGATCTCGGCGGCCGGCACCGGGAAGCCCCGGCTGTCGCGGTAGACATAGGCCTGGATCATGCCCTGGTTGAACAGCTTGTGGAACGGCTCGGCGGACGAGACGTGCCCCAGGTCGTACAGGACCTTGGACCAGAAGCGGGCGTACAGCAGGTGCAGCACGGCGTGCTCGGCGCCGCCGACGTACAGGTCGACGCCGCCGTGCGGGCGGCCCTCGCGCGGGCCCATCCAGTAGCGCTCGATCTCGGGGTCGACCAGTTGCTCGCTGTTGTGCGGGTCCAGGTAGCGCAGTTCGTACCAGCAGGAACCGGCCCAGTTGGGCATGGTGTTGGTCTCGCGGCGGTACGCGCGCGGTCCACGGCCGTCGCCCAGGTCCAGGGTGACGTTGACCCAGTCCTCGTTGCGGGACAGCGGGGTCTCCGGGGAGGTGTCCGCGTCGTCGGGGGCGAAGGTGCGCGGCGAGTAGTCCTCGACCTCCGGCAGCTCCAGCGGCAGCATCGACTCGGGCAGGGAGTGGGCGACGCCGTCCTCGTCGTAGACGATCGGGAAGGGCTCGCCCCAGTAGCGCTGGCGGCTGAACAGCCAGTCGCGCAGGCGGAAGTTGACGGTGCCCTCGCCGATGCCCTTGCGGGCCAGCCACTCGGTGATGCGGGCCTTGGCCTCGGCGACGGGCAGACCGTCCAGGGAGATGTCGTCGTTCGACGAGTTGATGATCTTCGCGTCGTACGACCCGAAGGCACTCTCCCAGGTGGCGGTGTCGGTGCCGCGGCCGTCGGTCGGCTCGACGATGCAGACGATCGGCAGCTCGAAGGCGCGCGCGAACTCGAAGTCGCGCTGGTCGCCGGCCGGGACGGCCATGATCGCGCCGGTGCCGTAGCCCATCAGGACGTAGTCGGCGATGAAGACGGGGACCTGCTCGCCGTTGACCGGGTTGGTGGCGTACGCGCCGATGAAGACGCCGGTCTTGTCCTTGGCCTCGGCCTGCCGCTCGACGTCGGACTTGGAGGCGGCCTGCGCGCGGTAGGCGGCGACCGCCTCGCCCGGGGTCGCGTACCCGCCGGTCCACACGTCGTGGGTGCCCTCGGGCCAGGCGGCCGGTACGAACTTGTCGACCAGCGGGTGTTCGGGCGCCAGGACCATGTAGCTCGCGCCGAACAGGGTGTCGGGGCGGGTGGTGAAGACCGTGATGTGCTCGCCGTCGATGGGGAAGTCGACGCGGGCGCCCTCGGAGCGGCCGATCCAGTTGCGCTGCTGCAGCTTGATGGCCTCGGGCCAGTCCAGCGCGTCCAGGTCGTCCAGCAGCCGGTCGGCGTAGGCGGTGATGCGCATGTTCCACTGGCGCAGCTTGGCCTTGAAGACGGGGAAGTTGCCGCGCTCGGAGCGGCCGTCGGCGGTGACCTCCTCGTTGGCCAGGACGGTGCCCAGGCCGGGGCACCAGTTGACCGGCGAGTCGGAGGCGTAGGCCAGCCGGAAGCCGCTCAGGACGTCGGCGCGCTCGGTGGCGCTCAGGACGTCCCAGGAGCCCCCGCCGGGCACCGCGCGCTCACCGGACTCGAACTGGGCGACCAGCTCGGCGATCGGGCGGGCCTTGGCGGCCTCGTCGTCGTACCAGGAGTTGAAGATCTGCAGGAAGATCCACTGGGTCCACTTGTAGTAGTCCGGGTCGATCGTGGCGAACGACCGGCGCTTGTCGTGGCCCAGGCCCAGCCGGCGCAGCTGGGACTTCATGTTGTTGATGGCGGCTTCGGTGGTGACCCGGGGGTGCTCGCCGGTCTGTACGGCGTGCTGCTCGGCGGGCAGGCCGAAGGCGTCGAAGCCCAGGGTGTGCAGGACGTTGTGGCCGGTCATGCGCTGGAAGCGCGCGAAGACGTCGGTCGCGATGTAGCCCAGGGGGTGGCCGACGTGCAGGCCCGCACCGGAGGGGTACGGGAACATGTCCATGATGAACTTCTTGGGACGGGCGACGACTGCGGGGTCGCCCGCCAGGTCGCCCTCGGGGTTGGGAGCGGCGTAGGTGCCGTCGGCGTCCCAGAAGTCCTGCCAGCGTGCCTCGATCTCGGCGGCCATGGCCGCCGTGTAGCGGTGTGGCGCGGCATCCGCCGACATGCCAGTGGCGGCAGCGGGGTTCGTCTCGCTCATGATCCTCAATGCTCCATCGATCGTCTCTGCCGACTGCTGCGACTTCCCGGGCCTCCCGGGAATCCCGGGCTTCCCGGAAACGAAAAATCCCCTCGCACAGGAGGGGACGCCGCGCCGATGCCGAACCGTCCGGTCCACCGGCGTTCGGGACTGATCAGCGCGGCTCGCTAAGCAGAAGGCGTACGGCACGCATGGCGCTAGGGTACCGCAGGGGTTGAGCAAGCTGCGACGGACTTACGTATGACCTACGGACACCGGGCACACCCGGCCGAAGTTGAACAAAGGTCAAGGATTACTTCGCGTAACAGCCACTAAAGGGACATCGCCCCGCCCAGACGATCACTTGATAACAACGCAATAACTCAAACCGCGTACCCATCGGTATGGAGCCGCTTAGAGTTCGGCAGCGGGACCGCTTTCCCGAAACTGCTCGGAGTTGCCCCCATGAACCCTCTTCTCAACAACAGCTCGCTCCCCAAACCCGGCCGGTCGGCCTACGGGGTGGCCTCGGCTGTCGTCCTGGTCCTCATACCCATAGTCGTGCTCGCCGGCGGGGACCAGGTCCAGGCCTTCCTCAACTTCGGCGCGGGTGTGCTGTCGCTCGTGTGCCTCACCTGCTCGGTCATCTGGGGCCTGGTCGCCCAGGACCGGCTGCTCCTCAACACCCGCCAGCGCATCATCGCGCAGGGCGTCCACCGGGTGACCGCCGTCGCGTCGATCGCGTTCCTCTTCGTGCACATCACCGTCAAGATCGCGCTCGAGCACACCGTCCTGATCGCCGCGATCATCCCGTTCTCGCTCGGCGTCACCGGCATCGGCGGTCTGATCGGCCTCGGCTCCGCGGCCGGGCTGCTCATGATCTTCGTGGGCATCACCGGCGCGCTGCGCAACCAGTTCGCCGCACCGGCCGAGGTCGCCGCCCGCTGGCGCGCGATGCACATGCTGGCCTACCCGGCGCTGTGCTTCGCCCTGATCCACGGCCTCTACGCGGGACGCCTGGCCAAGCCGTTCTTCTTCTACGCGTACGAACTGTGCCTGCTCGGCGTCATGGCCGCCCTCGTGCTGCGGGCCGCCCCGCGCCAGTTCAAGCGCAAGGTCGCCGACAGGATCACCTCGATGCTGGGCACCCAGGAGCGCTACGCCATGGAAGGCCTGGAGGCCTCCCGCGCGCGGATGGCCGAGGGCGACTACGAGCGCCCCGCCCGTTCCTCCCGGCCGTCCCGGGATGAGGGCAGGGACGCCGCCCGGGGGAACCCGCAGACCTCGTCCCTGTTCGGCATGCCGGCCGGCGCCGACACCGGGAGCGGCTACGCCGCCGCCTACCGTGCCGCCAACACGCCCGGCGGGCAGCAGCCGTACGCGGGCGCCGCCGACCAGACCGCGCGCATGAACATGTCCGACATGCAGGCCACCGCGGCGATGCCGCGCACGGACACCGGCGGCAGCACCTCCGGCAGCTGGCCGATCCCGTCCCCGCCGCCGGTGGGCGAGGCGCCCCCGTCGGCGTACGACCCGATGCAGGACACCGGCTTCAACATCCCGGTCTACGGCAACGCGGGCACCGCGGGGTACGGCGGACGTGATGTGTACGACACCGGTGAGACGAACGCCCAGTTCGGCACGTACAACTCGAACGACACGTACAACAGCGGTCCCGCCAGTGCACCATCGCCCGGAGCGTCCTCGGACAATCCGGGTTCGGGCGAACCTTGGAACACGCCTTCCGGAGGCTATAGGTGAACGAGGCCCTGCCCGACGTCCCAGAAGTCCGCGTGGTCGGCCTTCCGCAGCTCACGTCGGGCTTCGACCTTGTCGAGAGACTTGACCTGCCCATGCACCTCAAGGTGCACGGGCCGCTCGAACCGATGGGCGGGGAGAAGCTGGCGCAGCTCTCCGAGCGCATCAACCTCAAGGGACGCGGTGGCGCGGGCTTCCCGTTCCACAAGAAGCTGCGCTCGGTCGCGGACTCGGCGATCAAGCGCGGTGTCCGGCCGGTCGTCGTCGTCAACGGCAGTGAGGACGAACCGGCCTGCCGCAAGGACACGGTGCTGATCAACCGTGCCCCGCATCTCATCCTGGACGGCGCGCTGCTGGTCGCGGAGGCGCTGGGTGCCCGCACGCTCGTGGTGGGGGTCACCCGGGAGTCGACCGAGCGCTCCATGGAGGCCGCCCTCGCCGAGCGGGGCCTGGGCACCGGCCGGCGCTCGGCGCTGAAGGCGTTCGTCCAGCGCAACCCGATCCGTATGGTCACCGGCGCCGCCGCGTCGCTGATCCGCTCCATCGACGGCGGCCCGGCGATCCCGCCCGGCCGCAAGACCAGTGCCTCCCAGAGCGGCGTCGGCGGCGCGCCGACCCTGCTGTCCAACGCCGAGACGTTCGCCCAGCTCGCCATCGCCGCCCGCATCGGCCCCGAGCGCTACGGCAACACCGGCCTCTACGACGAGCCGGGCACCGTCATGCTGACGGTCTCCGGCGCGGTCGCCCGCCCCATGGTGATCGAGGTCCCCACGGGTGTCCCGCTGCGGTACGTCCTCCAGCTGGCCGGCGCCCCGCCGGTGCCGCAGGGTGTGCTGACCGGCGGCTACCACGGCAAGTGGATCGACGCGGCGACGGTCAACGAGGCGGTCGTCTCCCGCAACTCCCTGGACGCGGTGGGCGGTGCCCTGGGCGCCGGCGCGATCCTGCCGATCAGCCAGGAGACCTGCCCGCTGGGCGAGTCGCTGCGCGTGGCGCAGTGGCTGGCGGACGAGAGCGCGGGCCAGTGCGGTCCCTGCTACCTCGGTCTGCCGGCCGCCGCACGCGGCATGGAGGACATCATCAACGGCGGCGGCCCGGCCGCGCTGGAGGCCCTCAAGCAGGTCGCCAAGAACGTCAAGCGGCGCGGTGCGTGCTCGCACCCCGACGGCTCCGCGATGTTCCTCGAGTCGACCATCAAGGCGTTCACCGACGACCTCGCGGCCCATGTGCTCGGCAACGGCTGCGGACGGCCGGTGGAGGGCGTTCTCCCGCTCTTCGAGGAGGGCATGGCCCCGGCGGCCATCACGAGCGGCGGAGCGTCCCAGGACACCGGCGACAGCCGCCAGAAGATCTTCGTCGACTGGACCCTGTGCCGGGGCCACGGCCTGTGCGCGGACATCCTTCCGGAGGTCTTCCAGCTGGGCGCCGACGGCTTCCCGACCGTGGCCCAGGCGAAGGTGCCGCGCTACGCGGAGGCGAAGGCGCTGCGCGCGGTACGCCGCTGCCCGGCCCTCGCCCTGCGCCTGGAGGAGGACACCCGCGGCTCCGCGCCCTCCAAGAACCTTCCGGTGCTCTCCCAGGGCCGCGGCAGGCGCGCGCTCGGCCGCTGAGCCCACGCAGACGGAAGGGGCCGCCCGATTCTTCGGGCGGCCCCTTCGGCCGTCATGCGCCGGAATGTAAAAGAAGATCCCGCCGGATCGGATTCGATCGGGCGGGATCTTCTGCTGTGGAGCTAAGGAGAATTGAACTCCTGACCTCCTGCATGCCATGCAGGCGCTCTACCAACTGAGCTATAGCCCCTTGCGGCCACGCGGCGGAGCCGCACTTTGACCTCGCCGTCCGGTTTCCCTGGCGGCGACGCCAACATTACACGGTCCGGGGGGCGGACCACCAAATCGTTTCCGTTCTGTCCATTTTGACTGGAATGTCAAGCAGTCACGAACGAATAGAACCGCTTGAGCGTGCAGTGTTCCTCCAGGAGCCGGCCGTAGATCGGCTCGCCCTCCAGCTCGCGGTACGTCTCGATGGGGTCGCCTTTTATGATCAGCGCCCGTGCGCATTCCTCGCACCAGTACTGGTAGTCGGGGTTGACCGGCTCCATGTCACGGACGATCGGGGTGCCGCTGCCGCACCAGTCGCACTTCCGCCTGTGTGCACCCATGAATCAGCTCCAGCTGTGGCCGCAGGCCGTGCACACGTAGGAGATCCCGCCGTTGTCGCCGAGGACTTGGGCCACGAACGCGGAACCGCAGGAAGGGCAGCTGAGCCGGGTGGCCCTCTTTCGTTTCAACGCCGCTTCGGAGAGGTGGCCGACCTCTCCGAGGATGCTCGCAGGCATCGCTACTCCCTCCCGTCGGGCCGCGCCCCCTTCCGGCCGTTTGATTCTGCCACGGCCGGGCCAATACGGTCAGCGACGCCTCAGTACCAGTCCGGACACGGCAGCGCCTCCGCAGAGGTATACGCCTGGTGAGGCCGTTCCGACTCAAGTGCGCCTGCGACCGGACGACGGGAACGAGAAGGACCCCATCCGATCGGGTCGATCGGACGGGGTCCTGTCGCTGTGGAGCTAAGGAGAATTGAACTCCTGACCTCCTGCATGCCATGCAGGCGCTCTACCAACTGAGCTATAGCCCCATCTGTTCTTCCCGCTCCCACGGGCCGAACAAGAAGAACTTTAGCCTGCGACCTGCCGGAAAGTGAAATCCGGGTCCCGGGCCCGCCGCGGCCGCTCAGTCGTCGTCGCCGAGCACCGGTTCCGGCAGTGTGCCGGCGTTGTGCTCGAGCAGGCGCCAGCCGCGGGCGCCCTCGCCGAGGACGGACCAGCAGCAGTTGGAGAGGCCGCCGAGGCTCTCCCAGTGGTGCGCCTCCAGGCCGAGGAGGCGACCGATGGTGGTGCGGATCGTGCCGCCGTGGCTGACGACGACGAGCGTGCCGTCCTCCGGGAGCTTCTCGGCGTGCCGCAGCACCACGGGCGCGGCCCGGTCGGCGACCTCGGTCTCCAGCTCGCCGCCGCCCCTGCGGACCGGCTCGCCGCGCTTCCACGCCGCGTACTCCTCGCCGTACCGGGCGACGATCTCCTCGTGCGTCAGCCCCTGCCACACGCCCGCGTACGTCTCGCGCAGGGCCTCGTCGTGGGTGACCTCCAGGCCGGTGAGCGCGGCCAGCTCGGCGGCGGTGTCCGCGGCGCGGGAGAGGTCGGAGGCGACGATGGCGTCCGGCTTGAGGGAGGCGAGGAGGCGAGCGGCGCGGCGGGCCTGGGCCACGCCGGTCCCGGTCAGCTCGACGTCCGTGGTGCCCTGGAAGCGGCGCTCCACGTTCCACGCGGTCTGGCCGTGCCGCCACAGGATGACGCGCCGGCCCCGGCCGGGGCGGCGGTCGGCGGGCTGCCCGGGGGCGCTCACCGCAGTTCCCCGAACCCGGCGGTCTCGTCCTCCTCGGCGCGCAGCTTGGCGTACTCCGCGGCCTTGCCCTTGGTGGCCTTCGCGTCCTCGGGCAGCTCCAGCTCGGGGCAGTCCTTCCACAGCCGCTCCAGGGCGTAGAAGACGCGCTCCTCGCTGTGCTGGACGTGGACGACGATGTCGACGTAGTCGAGCAGGACCCAGCGGGCCTCGCGGTCGCCCTCGCGGCGCACCGGCTTGGCGCCGAGGTCCTTCAGGAGCCGCTCCTCGATCTCGTCGACGATCGACTTGACCTGGCGGTCGTTGGGCGCGGAGGCCAGCAGGAAGGCGTCCGTGATCGACAGCACGTCGCTGACGTCGTAGGCGATGATGTCGTGCGCGAGCTTGTCGGCGGCCGCCTGGGCGGCGGTGGTGATGAGCTCGATGGAGCGGTCGGTGGCGGTCACTGCGTGGCTTTCCGTCGGCGGTCGTTTGTCCTCAAGGGTCTCACGGACCACCGACGGCACCCCACGCGATAAACCGATCGCCAGGTCGCGCGGGGTGCTGCGGCCGGCGCGGAGGGCTACGACGACGAGGGCTCGTAGTCCTGGCCGAGGACGACCGCCACGTCCGCGTTCCCGGAGACCTTGCCCTTCTTCACGCTGCTGGTGGGCAGGCCCAGGGTCTTGGCGACCTCGGTGGCGTTCTCCTTGCCCGCGGCGTCCGCGTAGAGCACCTGGGAGCCGGACCGGGCCGCCGGGGCCGTACCTCCGTCCAGGAAGGTGAAGCCGCCGTTGAGGAGCACCACGCGCGCGTCCTCGGTGTCGGACTTGGTGCCGCTGGCGTTCTGGACGGAGACGCTGACGGCGGCGTCCTTGTCGGGGCTCTTCGCGGTGCCGCCGAGGACGTCCTTGACGACGCTCGCGCTGTCCTCCGCGCTGAGCGTGCCGTCGGCCTGGACCGGCAGCAGGGCGGTCTTGTAGTCGCCGCCCTTGGCGAGGTCGGAGAGCTTGGCGAGGAAGGTGCCGAGATCCTTGTCGGTGAGGGAGGGGTCGAGGATCTGGGCGAGCGTCTGCACGGTGGTGGTCGCCGCCGTCGCGTCGGAGGAGACCTTGCGCAGCACGCCCTGCATGACCTGGCCGAACCGCTCCAGTTGGGCGTTCTGGGCCTCGCCGGAGGCACGGTAGGTGGCGTAGGCGACGGCCATCTTGCCGCTGAGGGTCTGGTCCTTGCCCTTGTTGACGAGGGGGGCCTGGCCCTTCTTCTTGGCGGCCGGGTCGGGGACGTCGGTGTCGGTGTCGACCTCGATGTTGCCGACGAGGTCGACGAGGTTCTGCAGATAGGGGGTGTCCAGGCGCCAGGTGCCCTCGATGTCGGTGCCGAGGACGGTGTCCAGGGCGTCCCTGGTGCCGTCGGAGCCGTCGTCGTCGACGGACTTGGCGAGGGTCGTGGTGGTGCCGTCCGTGTCGGTGAGGACGAGGGAGTTGGGCAGCAGGACGGCGGTGCCCCGCTCGGTGGTGGTGTTGTCGACGAGCAGTGCCGTGCTGGTGCCGCCTCCGGAGGTGTTGTGGAGGTGTACGACGATCACGTCGCGCTTCTGGGCGGCGCTCGCGGTGGTGCCGCCGGCCTTGGAGCCGGAGGACGACGACGACAGTCCGGGCAGCTTCCCGGCGTACCAGAGGTAGCCCACGCCGCCGACCGCGACGAGGGAGAGGACCACGGCGAGCGCGACGAGCCGGCCGCGGGCACGGCGCTTGGCCTCCTCGCGGCGCTCGGTGCGGTTCTCGGTGAAGTTCAGCCAGTCGATGACGTCCTCGGAGTCGCCGTCGGGCTCCTCCACGAACGCGAACTGCCCGGTGTGGTACTCCCGTCCGTCCCGCTCGGGGGCCTCGTCCCGGGCCTGCGGCTCCGTCTCGCCCGCGGCCGGACCGGCCTGCTGCGGGATGTACGCGGTCTGCTCGGTAGTACGGGGCTGCTGGGCGGTACGGGGCTGCTGGGCCCGGTGCTGCTGACCACCGGTGACGGTCTGCCCGTAGGGGTCGTACGGGGCGGTGGTCGCGGGGCCGCCCTGGACGGGGTGGCTGCCGGTGCCGTAGGGGTCGTAACCGGGGCCGGTCTGCTGGGCCCCGGTGGCGTACGGGTCGTAGGGGGGCTCCTGCCGGCCCTGGGCGTACGGGTCGTACCCGTAGCCCTGCTGGTGCTGGTGCCCCTGCCGACCCTGCTGCCCGTAGGGGTCGTAGCCCTGCTGCTGGGGCGGCTGGGTGGGCGTGACCTGCCGGTAGACCGGCTGCCCGTACTCGTCGTAGCCGACGAGCTCGTACGGGTCGGTCCCGTACCCCGCGTCGTATCGGTCGTTCACCGGTACCCCTCTCGGCTCACTCGCCGCGGTACAGCTCGCGCTTGTCGATGTAACGCACGACTCCGTCCGGCACCATGTACCAGATCGGGTCGCCCTTGGCGACTCTCGCACGGCAGTCCGTCGAGGAGATGGCCAGCGCGGGAACCTCCACGAGGGAGACGCCGCCCTCCGGGAGACCCGGGTCCGTGAGGTGGTGGCCGGGCCGGGTCACGCCGATGAAGTGCGCCAGGGAGAACAGCTCCTCGCTGTCGCGCCAGGTCAGGATCTGGCCCAGGGCGTCGGCACCGGTGATGAAGAAGAGGTCGGTGTCGGGGTTGAGGGCCCGCAGGTCGCGCAGGGTGTCCACGGTGTAGGTGGGGCCGCCGCGGTCGATGTCGATACGGCTGACCGAGAACTGCGGGTTCTCCGCGGTCGCGATGACCGTCATCAGGTAGCGGTCCTCGGCCGGGGAGACCCTGCGGTGGCTCTTCTGCCAGGGCTCACCGGTCGGGACGAACACGACCTCGTCCAGGTGGAACTGCGCGGCGACCTCGCTGGCCGCCACGAGGTGTCCGTGGTGGATCGGATCGAACGTTCCGCCCATGACGCCCAGGCGGCGCTTGCCCGGGTTCGACGGGCCGGTAGGCATGTCCTGCTCTCCCATGCGTGCAGACCCTACCGGCCCGTCCTGAGGGCACCGGCCGGCCGATGCCCGAAGTACCCCGGTATGAACACCGGTATGAAACCCGGCAGGGACACGGAGTGTCTCAGCGGTCGCGGTTGAAGCGCGTGGTGACCCAGAGCAGGAGCAGCAGGACGATGAACGCGCCACCGCCGGTGACCAGGGGGTTCAGGCTCTCGTGGTTGCCACCTTGTTCCTCGCCCTCGGCGGCGAGGGTGACCAGTTGGGCAGCGGCGCTGTGAAGGCTCATCGTCGGCAGGACCTATCCGATGGGGGTCCCCCCGCTCGAGCGAAGTCGAGAGTGGGGGAGGGCGGGATGAAGATGTCGGCCCATGGTAAGCGGGGCGCCCGGCGGCGATCACGCCGACTCCGCCATTGGGAACCTTCGCGCGGACTCAGTCGTCCTTCCGCTTGTAGCCCCGCAGTCGGTGTGGTGCCCGTCCACGGTGACTCCGCCTAGGCTGGGCTCTGCTTCGGGGGGCGCAAAGGGCCGCACAAGGGTCCGCACAGGGCGGACCGCACAACCGAGGGCCACACAGACGCACATGGGGGAGTACATGTCCGACGACGGCCGCCAGAACAACGGCTCCGAGAACGTGCCGAGCAGGCAGCGCAAGCGGTTCCCCGGGATCTCCTCGCGCGCGTACGAGCACCCGGCCGACCGCTCCGCCCTGGTGGCGCTGCGCAAGCTGAGCGGTTTCGACACGGTGTTCAAGGCGCTCAGCGGGCTGCTGCCCGAGCGGAGCCTGAGGCTGCTGTTCCTGTCCGACTCGGTGCGGGTCTCCGACCAGCAGTTCACGCACCTCAACGACATGCTGCGGGACGCCTGTTACATCCTGGACCTGGAGAAGGTCCCGCCGATGTACGTCAACCAGGACCCGCAGCCGAACGCGATGTGCATCGGTCTGGACGAGCCGATCATCGTGGTCACCACCGGTCTCGTCGAACTCCTAGACGAGGAGGAGATGCGGGCCGTCATCGGCCATGAGGTCGGCCACGCCCTGTCCGGGCACGCGCTGTACCGCACGATCCTGCTGTTCCTGACGAACCTGGCGGTCCGGGTCGCCTGGATCCCCCTGGGCAGTATCGCGATCATGGCGATCGTGACGGCGCTGCGTGAGTGGTTCCGCAAGTCGGAGCTGTCCGCCGACCGTGCCGGTCTCCTCGTCGGCCAGGACCTGAAGGCCTCGATGCGCGGCCTGATGAAACTGGCGGGCGGCAACCATCTGCACGAGATGAACGTGGACGCGTTCCTGAAGCAGGCCGAGGAGTACGAGGAGGGCGGCGACCTGCGCGACTCCGTCCTGAAGATCCTGAACGTGCTGCCCCGCACCCACCCCTTCGCCACGGTCCGCGCGGCGGAGCTGAAGAAGTGGGCAGAGTCCCGCGACCACCAGCGGATCATGGACGGCCACTACCCGCGCCGCGACGAGGACAAGGACACCTCGGTCTCCGACTCCTTCCGCGAGTCCGCCTCCCACTACGCGACCAACATCAAGACCTCCAAGGACCCGCTGATGAAGCTGGTCACCGACATCGCGGGCGGCGCGGGCGGCCTGGGCGGCCGGGTGCGACGCGGCTTCGACGGCTTCACGAGCACGCCGGAGAGGAACGAGGACGAGCCCCCGGCGGCCAGCAACTGATCGACTCCGGCCAGCGCCATCACCCTCAGGGGCGCGGGGCGGTGTCGATGTGCGGCTCCGCCGCGATGGGGGTCCCCCCGCTCGAGCGAAGCCGAGAGTGGGGGAGCGACCAGCCCCCACCGGCCGGCAGCCGAAGAACCACCCTCAGAACTTCGGCTCCGCACCTGAGGCCAGCACCCCGCACAACCCCACCGCACTCCCGCTCGCATAAGGATCGGTACCGGCCGGACCGCCCCCCTGGGGCGTCTGGCCGGCCAAAAGCGGTCGCAGCCGACTCACAGAGTCCTCCGCACAGGACAACGGCCCCGCCTCCACCACCGCCGAGACCACCTGCGTCTGCCGGGTCCGCAGATCCTCCCGGTCGAACCGGAACAGCAGCTCACGGCGGACGGTGAACAGCGACACCGCCGCCTTCGCGTCGGCCCCGGCCGCCCGCACCGCGTACACGAACGTGTGCACCGCGGTGACCTCCAGCGTCGCGGAGTCGGTCTCGGCGGCCGTCATCGTCCCCTGGACGCGGATCCTGCGGTCGGCCAGCTCGGTCCGGGCGGGGTCGAAGCGCACCAGCCAGCCGGTCGGCGCGTGCCGCCCGTCGGCCGCCGGACGGCTGAAGCTCTGGTCGAACTGGTCGAGCTGCTCGGGATCGATCAGCCCGCGCACCGGCTGCACCTCCTGCCCGGTGAGCACCTCCGGGTAGAGGGAGGACCGCACCAGGTACTCCTTGGCCGTGGTCAGGGCGGTGACGACCTGGCTGTCGGAAAAATGCCCGGTGCGCCGGGCGGCCGGCAGCGGGATCCCCTCGGCGCCGACGCGGAACTCCGCGGCGGGGCTGTGGGCGAACAGCGACGCGACATCGGCCGTACCGGGCACCGCGCCCTGCGGGGCCAGCGGGACGACGGTCATCCGCAGGGGTTCCACGGCCCGGCGCGTGGCGGAACTCTGGTACGGGTTGCGTACGCCCATGTAGATCGCGGTGCCGAAGGCGACGGCGATCAGCAGGACCAGGATCAGGGCCTGCCGGGACAGGCCCCGGTGCAGGGGCGGGCGGCGGCGTACGGCGGGCGTGTGGTCGGCCATGCGCTCCAGGGCCGAGTACTCCTGCAGCCGGGCAGCGCGGACGAACGATTCGTCGAAGACGACGGATCGGTACTCGTCCTCTCCACCTCCGGGAGCGCCCTCGGGTGTCCCCTCCGGTGGGTCGCCAGGCCCGCCCATATCTTCAGGGTAGGTCGCGCGGGGCCCGGGTAAACGCCCCGCTGTGCGACAAGTTCTGACAGGTTCTCACCAGGTTCGACGCGCCGGACGGACCCGCCTGTCAGGGGGTGCGGGGCACCGCCGAGACCGGTGGCCGGGAGTGGTCGGTGGAGGCGGAAGGCGTGGCCGCGCTGCCCTGCTCGAGCCCGGTCGAGGCGGGCGGCGGCACCTGGTCCCGGCTGCCGGCGGAGGAGCCCCGGTAGACCGCGGCGAAGGCCAGCACGACCATGCCGACGCCCATGACGACGGCGAGCACCCAGGCGACGGGGCGGTGCCAGCGGACCTGTCTGCCGTACGGCCCGAAGGGGCCGTGACGGCCGTCCGGGTCGTCGTCGTCCGGATCGTCGAAGTCGGGATCATGGCCGAAATCGCCGGGGCCGTCGGGACCGTACGCGTCGTCGTAGCGGTCGCCGCGGGCGCGGGCGCGGCGGGCCTCGGCCTCCGAGGCCTCGGCTCTCGCCTCGGCGGCGGCAAGGAGGCGCTCCACGGCGGACGGCTCGTGCACCACGGCCGCCCGTACGAAGGCCTCGTCGAAGACCACGGAGGCGAACTCTTCGTCCGACACCCCGCGGTCGTGGTCGTCGTCGGGCTCCCAGCCGTCAGGGAACGGCGTGCCCCCCACGTCCTCCGGCACGGATCCAGAGTAGACCTGGGGGTTCGTTTTGGGCAGGCGGTAGGGAAATCCGTCCGCCGGATGAGACGCCTCTCACGGCCCCCGGGAGGCGTCTGTCCCGGTCTCCCCCGGTCTCCCGTCAGCGCCGTACGTGCCCGTCGCCCGTGACGATGTACTTGGTGCTGGTCAGCTCCGGCAGGCCCATCGGGCCCCGGGCGTGCAGCTTCTGGGTGGAGATGCCGATCTCCGCGCCGAAGCCGAACTGGCCTCCGTCGGTGAACCGGGTGGAGGCGTTCACGGCGACCGTGGTGGAGTCGACCAGCTGGGTGAACCGGCGGGCCGCCTGCTGCGAGGTGGTGACGATCGCCTCGGTGTGGCCGGAGGTCCACAGCCGGATGTGTTCGACGGCCTTGTCGAGGGAGTCGACGACGGCGGCGGCGATGTCGTAGGAGAGGTACTCGGTCTCCCAGTCCTCCGTCGTGGCCTCCACGACGGTCGCCTTGGAGTCCTTGGCGTACGCCATGACCCGTTCGTCGGCGTGGACGGTGACCCCGGCCTCGGCGAGGGCGTCCAGGGCGCGGGGCAGGAACTCGGGGGCGATGTCCTGGTGGACGAGGAGGGTCTCGGCGGCGTTGCAGACGCTGACCCGCTGGGCCTTGGAGTTGATCAGGATGTCGATGGCCATGTCGAGGTCGGCCCGGGCGTCGACGTAGACGTGGCAGTTGCCGGTGCCGGTCTCGATGACGGGGACCTTGGACTCCATGACCACGGTCTGGATCAGGGAGGCGCCGCCGCGCGGGATGAGGACGTCGACCAGGCCGCGGGCGCGCATCAGCTCGTGCACGGACTCCCGGCCCTCGCCCGGCACCAGCTGGACCGCGTCGGCGGGCAGCCCGGCGCCGCCGACGGCGTCCCGCAGCACCCGGACGAGGGCGGTGTTCGACTCGTAGGCGGAGGCGGAGCCGCGCAGCAGGACCGCGTTGCCGGACTTCAGGCAGAGGGCTGCGGCGTCCACCGTCACGTTGGGGCGGGCCTCGTAGATGATGCCGACGACGCCGAGCGGGACGCGGACCTGGCGCAGGTCGATGCCGTTGGGAAGGGTGGAGCCGCGGACGACCTCGCCGACCGGGTCGGGCAGGGCGACGACGTCCCGCACGTCGGAGGCGATGGCCCGCACCCGCTCCGGGGTGAGGGTCAGCCGGTCGATGACGGACTCGGCGGTGCCGGCCTCGCGGGCCTTGGCGATGTCCTTGGCGTTGGCCTCGACGATCTCACTCGTACGGACCTCCAGCGCGTCCGCGATGGCGAGCAGCGCGTCGTCCTTGGCAGCCCGGGGCAGGGGCGCGAGGTCGGCGGCGGCGGCCTTGGCGCGGTAGGCGGCCTGGGTGACCGGGGACATGGCGTCGTACGGCGAGAGCGTGGTCATAGGGGAAGGGTAGTGCGCCGGGCGGAAGGGGCCATGGTCGTCCACGGGCCGTCCCAAGCACCGAGACGCGCGCCCAGGGGTCGGAAGGCACAGGGGTCAGAAGTCGGAAGGCCCAGGGGTCAGAAGGGGTGGACGCCGACCGGGCTGGCCGGTCGTGGGCCGTAGCCCTCGGCGATGCGCTGGTGGTAGGTCTCCCGGTCGATCACTTCGAGGCCGACGATCTCCCAGGGCGGCAGCCGGGAGGTGCGCCGGTGCTCGCCCCACAGACGCAGCGCGACGGCGGCGGCGTCGTGGAGGTCGCGGGCCTCCTCCCAGTAGCGGATCTCCGCGTGGTCGTTGGCGTAGCGACTGGTCAGGAGGAAGGGATGGTCGTGGGCGAGCTGTTCGAGGGCGCGCCGGACCTCCCCCAGCGGGGCCTCCTCGCCGGAGACGCTGAGAGTGACGTGCCAGAGGCGGGGCAGATCGGCCGGTCCCTCGTAGCGCTCCCCCGCGGCCACACTGGTCAGCGCGCGTTCCTCGCCCGTCGGGCCGGCACTCCTACGGGCCGCTGCCACCCCAGGGCGCACTCGTCTCACGACGGCCTCCTTCACGCAGCGCTCGTACGGCTGGTCTCCCGAGTCAAAGTTGAGCAGGCCGCACGGCTCCTTGGGGCGGTTTCACGGAACGTCCCCCACCGGTACGGACCATTCGGGGCCGTCGGGAGACAGCCGTTCGACGGCCTCGGGCTCTCAGGGATGGAGGATCACCAGGTCGTCGCGGTGGACGACCTCCCGCTCGTACTCCGCGCCCAGCTCGCGCGCCAGCTCACGCGTGGACCGCCCGATCAGCCGGGGGATCTCCCGGGCGTCGAAGTTGACGAGGCCGCGGGCGACCGCGTGTCCGGCGGTGTCGCGCAACTCCACGGGGTCGCCCGCGCTGAACTCGCCCTCGACGCCCGCGATGCCGGCCGGGAGGAGGGACGTGCGCCGTTCGACGACCGCGCGCACCGCCCCGTCGTCCAGGGTGAGCGAGCCCTGCGGGGTGGAGGCGTGCTGCAGCCACAGCAGGCGTTCGGCGGAGCGCTTGCCGGTGGGGTGGAAGTAGGTGCCGGTGTCGCCGCCGGTGAGGGCGTCGGCGGCGTGCACGGCGCTGGTGAGGACCACGGGGATGCCGGCGCCGGTCGCGATCCGGGCGGCCTCGACCTTGGTGACCATGCCGCCGGTGCCGACGCCCGCCCTGCCGGCGCTGCCGATCTCGACGTGCGCGAGGTCCTCGGGGCCGCGCACCTCGGCGATCCGCGAGGTTCCCGGCCTGCTGGGGTCGCCGTCGTAGACGCCGTCGACGTCGGACAGGAGCACCAGCAGGTCGGCGTGGACGAGGTGGGCGACGAGCGCGGCGAGGCGGTCGTTGTCGCCGAAGCGGATCTCGTCGGTGGCGACGGTGTCGTTCTCGTTGACGATCGGGAACGCGCCCATCGCGAGCAGTTTGTCGAGGGTGCGCGAGGCGTTGCGGTGGTGGGCGCGGCGGCTCATGTCGTCGCTGGTCAGCAGCACCTGTCCGACCCGGACGGAGTAGCGGGCGAAGGAAGCGGTGTAGCGGGCGACGAGGAGGCCCTGGCCGACGCTGGCGGCGGCCTGCTGGCGGGCCAGGTCCTTGGGCCGGCGGCGCAGGCCCAGCGGGGCGAGGCCGGCGGCGATGGCTCCGGAGGAGACGAGAACAATCTCACGTTCGCCGCCGCTGCGGCTCTTGGCGAGGACGTCGACGAGGGCATCGACCCGGTCGGCGTCGAGTCCGCCGGCGGCCGTGGTCAGCGACGAGGAGCCCACCTTGACGACGATCCTGCGGGCCTCGCCCACGGCCTGCCTTGCCCCTGCCACCTTGTTCTTCGTCCCCTCGCGCGTTGTCCTGCTCCCCCTCGCAATCTACGCGAACGCGCCCCGGGGCCGCGCGCGAGTTCCACTCCCCGGACGGTCCGCCCGCGTAACCGTTCGCTCACGCGTCGCGTACGGCAAAACGGTTGTACTGGTTCCACATGGAATCTGAAGGGAACACAAATTCATTTTGAAGTTTGGGTCACCTAGAGTTCGCCCTGTGAAGCGCATACTCCTCAGGTCGGGGAAGAGCCCCTTCGACGTGGTCCCCGTCGAGGAAGCCCTCCACCGCGACGTTTTCGCCACCAACTCGGGCAACCTGATCTTCAGCGACGCCACGCACAAGATCCTCACCGTGCCCGGCAGTGCCGAGGTGGTGTCCAACGGGATCGCGACCCAGGTCAACGCCGCCGCGCGGATCAACGAGGAGTACGACGCGTTCGTCGTACCGCTGGCCAACGCCTTCCGGCCGACGTTCGAGGCCCCGCTCCAGCGGCTGACGCAGCTGATATCGAAGCTGAAGATCCCCGTCGTGGTGGTCGGTGTCGGCGCGCAGGCCGGCCTGGACAACGACGCGGCGCGGCTGAAGGCCATGGAGCCCACCGTGCGGGGGTTCGTCTCCGCGGTGCTGGAGCACAGCGCCTCGATCGGCGTGCGCGGCGAGTTCACCGCGAAGTACCTCACCGACATGGGTTTCAAGGACGTCGAGATCATCGGCTGCCCGTCGCTGTTCATGCACGGCGACCGGCTCGAGGTGACCAAGCGGGTGGCGGCCATCACGCCCGAGTCGAGGATCTCGACCAACGGCTCGCACACCGCGGTGCGCGGGGGCCTGAGCAAGATCCTCAGACATACCCACGAGCGCTACCCCAACCTGCGCTACATCGGGCAGAACCTCACCGACGCCCGCCAGCTGCACTGGCGTGACATCGACACACCGGTCGGCCGGATCCGCGAGATGCCGACGCACCCCGACCACCCGATGTACCGGGAGGACAAGGTCCGGGTGTACATCGACCCGGTCACCTGGATCGACGACCTCAGGGAGTTCGACTACTCGTTCGGCTCGCGCATCCACGGCAACATCGCGGCCCTGCTGGCGGGGACGCCGGCCACCGTGCTGGCCTTCGACTCGCGCACGCTGGAGCTGTGCCGCTACTTCGAGATCCCGCACCGGCTGCTGAGCGAAGTGCCCGAGGACCTCGACCCGGCCGAGCTGTACGAGGAGGCCGATTTCAGCGCGCTGACCGGCAACCACCGGGAGCGGTTCGACCGGTTCACGGCGTTCCTGGACAAGAACGGCCTGCAGAACACCTTCACGCACGGCGACGGCGGCAAGGCCTTCGACCAGCAGCTGCGCGCGTTGCGCTTCCCGGCGGGCGTGCGCCCCTGGATCGACGCGGACGTCGCCTCGCTGACGAGCCGGTTCGGCTGGCTGCAGCAGCGCATCACCGAACTGGACACGCACAACACGCAGTTGAAGCGGGAGCTGGCGAAGTCCCGGGCGGGGGCGAAGGCGGCCGCCAAGGCCGCTGCCGCGTCCTCGACAGCGGCCGTCCCGGCGCCCTCGCTCTACCGCCGGGCGCGACGCGTGATGGGCAGGGCGCTGAAGCCGGCGAAGTAGCCCGCCGAAACAGCACAGCGGGCGCCGGTCCCTCGGCGGCGACACTCAGGCCGCCACCCGGCCCTTCGGCCCGGTCATCCGCTTCTTCAGTCGTCGCAGTTTGCGCCGCACCTTGCGGGTCGCGCCGCGCAGGAACGTCTCGGCCGGGGCCTGGCGCCAGCCCGGGTACGCCTTGGCCTCGCGCGGTTCGGCGAGGTAGACGCGGTCGGGGACACCGGCCTTGCGGGAGCGGTAGCCGGGGTAGGCCAGGTAGAGCTGGGTGCCGCCCTTCCTGAGGACGGCCTCGGGCTCGCTCCTGGCCTTGATGAACTCCAGGACCTCCACCAGGAGGTCCGGGCGCTCCATGGCCACCAGCTGCAGCCGCAGCCGCTCGTGGACCTTCAGACGCTGGGCGACGCCCTCGTTCCAGTGCGCGTCCATCAGCGGCTTGGCCAGCTCGAACTTGGTGCGCCGGATGTTCTCGTCCTGCCGCAGGAAGACCGGGCCGAACTGGGGCAGCAGCGTGACGAGGAAGGGGCGGACCATGAGCGCGTCCCGCTTGGAGCCGGGCGGGAGCATCCGCTCCAGCAGGTCCATCAGGGCGCGCGCGGAGTCGAAGCGCAGCTTGTAACTGCCGGTCTTGGTCACGTGCTTGCCGTCGTCGCGGCCCACCAGGTAGTAGCAGGTGTAGTCGGCGACTATGGAGACGCCGTCGGCCCGCAGATAGGCCTCCATGGTGAACAGCGCGTCCTCACCGGTCCACAGGGACTCGTCGAAGCGCAGGTGGTGGCGCTCCAGGAACGCGCGGCGGAACAGCTTCTGGGCGCTGAGCGTGAACTTGATGTTGGAGGAGAAGACGTCCGTGCGCTCGCGGTTCTTGCCCCACATCGACTTGGGAGCGTTGCGGTTGACGCCCTCGACCTTGCCGAGGCAGACATCGGTGTCATTGCGGTCGGCCATGGCGACCATGCGCTCCAGCGCCTCCGGGCCGAGCCGGTCGTCGGCGTCGAGGAAGAACACGTACCGCCCGGTGGCCTTGGCCAGGCCGACGTTGCGCGGGCCGCTGGGGCCGCCGGAGTTCTCCTGGCGGATCACCGTGACCGGCATGGGGACGCGGGCGGCGAACTCCTCCAGGTAGTCACCGGTGCCGTCGTTGGAGCCGTCGTCGACGGCGATGACCTCGATCCGCGCCGGGTCCAGCGTCTGCGCCTCGACCGAGGCCAGGCACTCGACGAGATACGGCATCGCTTCGTACGCCCCGATGACCACCGTGACGTCAGGCTGCGCAAGAGTCACTTTTCCCTCTCATCACGCAACGGTTCCCCCTATTCAATATTCCAGCTACCCGGTAGACGGTTTCAGCGGTCAACGGGTTGTCCCGGCGCCGGAAGGTGTTCCACATCACAGAATGCCGAAGGGCCCGGTTCCCGGAGGCGTTCTCCGTGAACCGGGCCCTTCGCAGTACGGCTGTCAGCCGGCCGTGACACCGTTGGTCAGTTCCGCACCGTCACCGGCCGCCGTGCCGGTCGCGCCGGTCGCGCCGGTCGCGTCGTCCACGGCGGCGGCCCGGGACTCCTGGCCGACGTTGCGCGCCTCGGCCTTGAGGGCGAGGTTGGCGACGGCGGTGTTGAACTGGACGAGCGAGGTCGGCTCGTCGGGGCCGAGCAGATACTCCTTGAGCTCCTTGCGGTCCTCGGCCAGCGCGTCGGCGGCCGGGTCGCGCACCGCGTCGAGCAACTGGTCCAGCTCGTCGGCGGAGTTGGTGAGGATCACGGCCGCGCGCACCGCGGTGTTCTGCCGCCGGAACTCCTCCGCACCCAGCTCCGCGGAGTCGGTGACCGCGTACGGCTTGCCGCTCGCGATGAAGTCGGAGACCACGCTGGAGATGTCGGAGACCATCGCCTCGGAGGCGTTGAAGCAGTCGTACAGACGCGGTTCGGCGCCGGTGATCACCCGGTGCTCGAAGTCGGGGAAGGTCCGCCAGTAGGCGTCGTTCCACTCGGCGCGCAGCCGGGCCGCCTCCTCGTGCTTGCGCATGTCGACGATGCCGTCGCGACTGGTCACGGCTTCGTCGGCCTTCTCGTCGAAGGAGAGCGAGAGGTCGTCCAGGCGGGCCTTGAGACGGGTCAGCTCGGTCTTCGCCGTGGCCTGTGCCGCGGCGTCGCCCTTGAAGCGGGAGTCGGCGGCGCGCTGCTCTGCGGCCTTCTTGATGAGGCCGGTGATCCGACGGTGCGCGGCACCGGCCGCCGAGCTGCGGGTGCCGGTGAACGGGTGCGGCTTGTACAGGACGCGGACCGGGGGCTCGGCGGCGACCAGCTTCTTCACGATGTTCTCGCCGGCCAGCAGGATCGAGGTGTTGCCCGGGTTGTCGTCCCAGCCCTCCCAGGTGGGCGCGTACAGGACCGTGGGCATGCGGTCCTTCGGCGCTCCCTCCCAGGTCCTGATGGGCGCGAGCTGCGGGCGGCCGACCTCGACGATGTCCTCGTCGCGGATGCCGACGTCGGCGATGGCGTAGCGGTCGCGGCCGGCCCGGCCGGCGGTCCACACCTCGTCGTACACCTTGCTGAACGGGTTGACGCTGGCGAGCTTGTCGCTGTCGCCGTGGCCGATGAAGACGTGCTTCATGGTGGGCACGCGCAGCATGTGGATGTTCTTGCCGACGTTCGCGGCGTACAGCGTGACCCGCACCATGGAGAGGTCCATGTTCATCAGGTGCACCCCCCCGGGCACGCAGACGACGGGGACCGTGGTGGGCGCCATCTTCTCCAGGACGGAACGCTCACGCAGGATGATCAGCGGCCGGGTGTCCAGCTGCTCCATGGTCTCCAGCCACATGTTGACCTGGTAGGCGGATTCCTTGGAGCCGGAGAAGTACAGCACGGTCTCCGGGCGGTACTCGCGCAGCCAGGCGCTCACCGTGGCCAGCACCTTGTCAGGCCTCGGCGGCAGCCGGCGGGCCCGCAGGTGCGGCACCAGCAGGGCGACGTACAGCGCGCCGAGGGCCAGGGTCACGCCGACGCCCGCGTAACCCGCGAGGTCGGTGTCGGTGAGGGCGTAGACGAGCAGGCCGGTGATCGCCGCGAGGTCCAGGTGGAGCATCTTCTGCGCGGCCCGGGTGAGCAGGCGGCGTGGCGGGGCGTCCGGGATGGTCAGCCGGGAGGCCAGGTCGACGTTGCGGGTCACGACCGGCATCTGGCGGCGCCTGCCGATCAGGGTGACCAGGGCGCCGTGCGGGGCCTGGAGACCGAAGAAGACCGTGAAGCAGGCGATCGCCGCGTAGAAGACCGGCTCCTCCGACAGGCCGAGCCGGGCCAGCAGCAGGATGAGCAGCAGCTCGCGGACCAGGAACCGGGTGGACAGACCCGCCCTCACCTTGTTCAGCAGGGTGATGAGGTAGGTGCCCTTGCGGTGGAGATAGAGGTCCGCCAGGTACGTCACGGCGGCCGCGGCGGCGAAGGCTGGGGTGCTCGGGACGAGCGCGGCCAGCATGAGGCAGGGGTAGCCCAGCATCATGAGGACCGCCGCGGCCAGTTCGGCCGCGCTGCCCACCCGGGCCACGCGAATGGCAGTGGATATCACGGAGAAACCTGCTCTGGGAGGGGTGCCGGTCATAGAAGCCTAAAAGTCCGGAAAATCCTTTGTGAAGGTTTCGGGATTCTTACGCTTCAGGCCTCTGTGAATTCTCCGTAAACAGGGAGCCACAGAGGCCTGAAATTCGATGGCTATTTGCGGTTGATTATGCCACGCCGTCCTGTCGGTCGAGCACCGAGGCCAGGGCCTGCTCGAAGCCGGAGGCCTTGCCCGCGGCGGCCGTGGGGTCCTGCTGGCGGACGTCGATGACGTGCCCGGTGAGCTCGGAGAGAAGGACGTCGAGGGAGGTGCGGGCGACGGCCTCGGAGGAGAGCAGGCTGCCCGCGGGCTCCTGCCCGAAGGCCTTGGTACGCATGGGGGTCGCCGTGCGCTCCGGGTTCACGCAGTTCACCCGGATGCCGTCGGCGGCCCACTCGTCGGACAGGGCCTGGGTGAGGTTCACCATGGCGGCCTTGGTCGAGGAGTAGAGGCTGTACTCGGCGCGGCCGCGGGTGTAGCTGCTGGAGGTGTACAGCAGCAACTGCCCCTTGGTCTCGGCGAGGTACTTGTAGGCCGAGCGGGCGATCTGCACGGGCGCCAGGTAGTTCACCTTCAGCGCTTCCTCGATGGTCGCGTTGTCGGTCTCGGCCAGCTTGCCGATGCGCAGCACCCCGGCGGTGTTGACGACGTGGTCGATGCGCCCGGTCTCGCTGTAGGCCTTCGACAGCGCGTCGTCGACCTCCTCCGGGTTCTCGACGTGTGTGCCGGTGGTGGAGCGGCCGAGGGCGTACACCGTGGCGCCGTAGGACTCGGCGAGTTCGGCGATGTCCTTGCCGATGCCGTAGGAGCCGCCGAAGACGACGACGGTCCTGCCGGTCAGCAGCTCGCGGTAGACCTCCTCGCCGTACGGCTCGGGGGTGGCGGTGGAGGCCAGCTGGAACAGCTTGTCGGCGATGAAGACGTCGACCGGCTGAGTGACCTTCATGTTGTACTCGTCGCCCGCCACGACGTGGATCGGCACGTCCGGCAGGTAGCGCAGGACGACCGTGCAGTCGTCCGTGGCCTGGAAGTTGGGGTCGCCGGCCGCCACCTCGTAGGCGCGGCGGATGGTGGACAGCTTGAAGGCCTGCGGGGTCTGGCCGCGGCGCAGCCGGGAGCGGTCCGGGATCTCGGTGATGAACTCGCCGTCCTCGCCGTGCGTCCGGGTGACGATGATGGTGTCGGCGGACGGGATGGCGACGTCGACGGCCTGGTAGCGCTCCAGCGCGGCCACGCAGTCGTCGATGACGCGTTGCGAGAGCAGCGGGCGTACGGCGTCGTGGAAGAGGACGTTGCGGTCCTCGCCCTCGGCCAGGCCCTCGCCCAGGGCGGCGATGGCCCGTTCGGTGGTCTCGTTCCTGGTGGAACCGCCCTCGATGATCCTGGAGACCTTCTTGAACCCGGCCTTGGCGACGATCTTCTCGATGTCGGGCACATAGCCCGGCGCCATCAGCACGATGACGTCGTCGACGGAGTCGGCCTTCTCGAAGGTGGTCAGGGTGTGCTCGATGACGGCCTTGCCTGCGATCTTCAGCAGCTGCTTGGGGATCGACAGACCCACGCGCTGGCCGGTACCTCCGGCCAGGATCACTGCGGTCGTACGGGGCTTGGCTATGTGCTGGGACACCAGAAGACCTACCTTGGGGCGACAGGGAACGGGGAAATGGTCCCACTTGCGGTTACCGCGATGCAAGGTGAGCGCCCCTCACTGCATATGTGCGCGCCACCCGCCATTCACCTTGAACCGCTGGTGATTGGTAAGACGTGTACGGGACCCATGAGGATGCTCCCTGGAAATCCTGTGAGTAACTCCACAGAGGCTGAGTGATACCTGAGAGTAGCGGTGAACGATGTTCAGCGACGACGCAGGCGCTTGAGACAGCGATGTCCGAGGACTCTCACCAGTTCCTTGGAGGAGGTCTGGTGCACCCCGCGCGCGGCGGGCCGGGCCGACGCGGCGGCGGCCACCGCGGCGAGCGCCCCGTACAGGGCCTGAGCGGCTGCCTCGGGGGCCATCCGGGGCTCCTCCGCGCCCTCGCCCGTGGCCGGTTTCGGCACGGCGGACAGCAGTCTCGGATCACCGAGGACGCGTACGCCCATCCCGGTGATGCGTTCGGCCATCTCGGCGCCGATCCCCGCTGCGGCCTCCACCGCCCACGAGGGGGTGGAGATCTTCACGTCCTGTGACGTCGGGCTGCACGCGTTCTTCATATGCATGACGGCGCCGTTGCGGATAAGTTTCGAATAAAGCTCGTCGGGCAGCCCATTGCCCCGGAATTCCTTATTGAGATTCCGCAGCATTTCGGTCTCGGCGAGGGTGAGCGAGCGATTCGCGGTGTCCGGAACCGGCTGGAGCAGCTGGGACGGAAGACCCAGCAGCGCCTCGAAGGTGCGCATCAGCCCCTCGCGGTCCCGGTCGTCCACCACGACGACGGTGACCCGGTCGGCGCCGACCACCCGCACCCACCGCTCGACCAGCCGGTCGTGCCGGTGCCGCCGCCAGAAACTCGGGTTGGGCTTCTCGTACGGGGCCTTGCGGAGCATGTGCTCCAGCCAGTCCTCGTAGCCCATGCGCAGCCCGTTCTGCACGTACTGCTGCCACTGCGAGGGCATGATCTTCGCCAGCGGCCGCAGGGTGACGAGGACGTGCACCCTTTCGCCGCCGAGCTGCTCGACGACCCGCTCGATGGTGGCGTCGTCGGGGGCGTCGGCGAAGAACTCGCTGCTGATCACGGAGGTCTTCCTACCGGTGGCCTCGACCTGCTCCAGGAGCTGCTCCCAGTGCCGCTCGGTGGGCGTGGTGTCACCGATCATCCCGCCCCGGGAGCAGACCGCGAGCACGCCCTGCATGGGGTGCCTGCTCGTGAACGGGAACTCGACGCCGTACTCCGGCAGCTTCTCCTTGGCTCCGAAGAGGGCGCCCTGGATCGAGGTGGTCCCGGTTTTGTGCGGGCCGATGTGCAGCAGGCGGGTGCCGGCGGGCAGCGGGGCCGGTTGCGTGCGCAACGGGTTCGGCTGCGCGGGCATCGCCGCGAGCTCCGTGCGCCCGTTCACCGGGGCGTCGTCTCTCGTACAGTCGGTCTCCATGGTCAAGGGATGGTAAGAGGTGTTCCTTAGAGCGCGCTGAGAGGGGCCTGGGACACGGATGAGCCCCAGGCTCCGGTCACACCGTCCTCACACCTTGCGGACACCCGGCCTGCCGTCGGTGACTCTGAGCCTGGCCAGGGTGCGAGCGGTCGCCTTCGGCTTGAGCACGGTGTCGACCACCCGCACCCGCGCGTCGACGGCATCGTCGCGGATGTCGAAGAGGTGGTAGCCGCGGTGGGCGTCGATCAGCTTCCAGTGCGGGTTGTCGGCCTTCAGCGGGTCCCACTGGGCGTGGAAGGCGGCCTGGTCCTGGTCGCCGTTGCTGGAGATCGACGTACCGACGAACTCGGCGCCGACGACCGCCGAGGAAGGCTTCGCGAAGTCCCGCTTGAGATCGCTGATCATGGTGAGATGCCGGTCGCCGCTGAGCACCACCGGATTGCGGACGGACGCCAACTCCCCGAGCAGGGAGTTGCGTTCGGCCTGGTAGCCGTCCCAGGCGTCGTAGTACCAGAGCTTGCCGGACCCGGGCAGCAGATCGGTCTCGGCCATCATGATCTGGGAGGCGATGAGGTTCCAGCGGGTGTCGGAGTTCCTCAGCCCGTTCACCAGCCACCGCCTCTGCTCGGCGCCCAGCATGGTGAGCGCCGGGTCCTGGGCGCCCTCCTGGCTGACGGCCTGGTCGCTGCGGAACTGCCGGGTGTCCAGCACGTTCAGCCGGGCGAGGCGGCCGAACCTGAAGGCGCGGTACATCCGGATGTGCGGGCCGTCCGGGACCGCCGTGGCGCGTACCGGCATGTGCTCGTAGTACGCCTGGTAGGCGGCCGTCAGCCGGGCCGCGAAGGCGTCGTGGGACTGCTTGTCGGGGTCCTGCGGGATCCCCCCGGCGAAGTCGTTGTCCACCTCGTGGTCGTCGAAGGTGACCACCCAGGGGGCGCGGGCGTGCATCCGCTGCAGATCGGGGTCGCCGCGGTACTGGGCGTACCGGTTGCGGTACTGGGTGAGGGTGTACGGCTCACCGCTCCCCACATGCCGGCGCACGGCCGAGGCGGAGGGCCCCGACTCGTAGATGTAGTCGCCGACGAAGAGGACGACGTCCGGGTCCTGGGCCGCCATGTCGGCGTACGGGGTGAAGTACCCGTGCTGCCAGTTCTGGCAGGAGGCGAGCGCGAGGCGCAGCGAGCCGCCCGAGGCGAACGGCCGGGGCGCGGTACGGGTGCGGCCGACCGGGGAGATCCGGCCGCCGGCGCGGAAGCGGTACCAGTAGTCGCGGCCCGGCTTCAGCCCCCGTACGTCCACATGAACGCTGTGCCCGTACTCGGGCCGGGCGGTGGCGGTGCCCCGGCGCACGGAGGAGGCGAACCGGGAGTCGGGCGAGATCTCCCACTGCACGGCGACGTTCTGCTCCGGCATCCCGCCGCCGTTCAGCGGATCGGGGGCGAGGCGCGTCCACAGGACGATCCCGTCGGACAGAGGATCGCCGGAGGCCACGCCGAGGCTGAACACGTTCTCGGGCAGGGTGTTCGCGGCGGCGAGCGCGGTGGCGGGCAGCCACAGCTGGGCGGAGGCGGCGGCGCCAAGCACGGCGGCACCGGCGGTGAGGAGACGACGGCGGTCGGGGGACATGGGGGGTAACTCCCTTGCGTCGCTGGCGTCTTGACGCAAGGAAAGGTGGCACGGTCAGCCGGTCAGCAGGCTGAACGGCGAGCCGCGCATACATGACAAGCAGAAGGACAAGCAGAAGGACTGCGAGCGGGACGAAGTGTGCGCTCAGTCTCAGCGACACGCCGCATGCACGGCGTGTCGCTGAGACTCAATCACCAATTGTCGGCCGTCGGGTGACCGCCGGTTCAGAAGAGCTCTCAGAACGGCTCGAAGCCCTCGAACTCCTCGCTCGCCTCGTCGCGTTCGGCCTGACGGTCGCGGCGCCGCTGGCTCGCGGGCCGCGGGGCGTCGAAGCGGTGGTCCTCACCGCGCCGGCCCAGCATCTCCGCACCGGCCATGACGGACGGCTCCCAGTCGAAGACGACCGCGTTGTCCTCGGGGCCGATCGCGACACCGTCGCCGGACCGGGCGCCCGCCTTCATCAACTCCTCCTCCACACCGAGGCGGTTGAGGCGGTCGGCGAGATAGCCCACGGCCTCGTCGTTGTTGAAGTCGGTCTGCCGCACCCAGCGTTCGGGCTTCTCGCCCCGGACGCGGTAGAGGCCGTCCTCCTCCAGGCTGACGGTGAAGCCGGCGTCGTCCACGGCCTTGGGCCGGATGACGATCCGCGTCGCCTCCTCCTTCGGCTTGGCGGCCCGCGCCCGCCCGACGAGGTCGGCCAGCGCGAACGACAGCTCCTTGAGCCCCATGTGCGCCACGGCGGACACCTCGAAGACGCGGTACCCGCGCGCCTCCAGGTCTGGCCGCACCATCTCCGCCAGGTCCTTGCCGTCCGGTACGTCGATCTTGTTCAGGACGACGATGCGGGGACGGTCGCCGAGCCCGCCGTACTGCCGCAGCTCCTCCTCGATGATGTCGAGGTCGGAGACGGGGTCGCGCTCGGACTCCAGGGTGGCCGTGTCGAGGACGTGCACCAGCACACTGCACCGCTCCACGTGCCGCAGGAACTCCAGGCCGAGGCCCTTGCCCTGGCTGGCGCCCGGGATGAGACCGGGGACGTCGGCGATGGTGTAGACGGTCGACCCGGCGGTCACGACCCCCAGGTTGGGCACGAGGGTGGTGAACGGATAGTCGGCGATCTTCGGCTTGGCGGCGGAGAGCACGGAGATGAGCGAGGACTTGCCCGCGCTCGGGTATCCCACCAGGGCCACGTCGGCGACGGTCTTCAGCTCGAGCACGACATCCCGCAGGTCCCCCGGCTCACCGAGCAGCGCGAACCCGGGCGCCTTGCGGCGGGCGGAGGCGAGGGCGGCGTTGCCGAGCCCGCCGCGGCCGCCCTGGGCGGCGACGAAGGAGGTGCCGTGTCCGACGAGGTCGGCGAGCACGTTCCCCGCCTTGTCCAGCACCACGGTCCCGTCCGGCACGGGGAGGACGAGATCCTGCCCGTCCTTGCCGGAGCGGTGGCCGCCCTCGCCGGGCTTGCCGTTGGTGGCCTTCCGGTGCGGGGAGTGGTGGTAGTCGAGAAGCGTGGTGATCGACTGGTCGACGGTGAGGGTCACGTCCCCACCCCGCCCGCCGTTGCCCCCGTCGGGGCCGCCGAGCGGCTTGAACTTCTCACGGTGGACGGAGGCACAGCCGTGACCTCCGTTACCCGCGGCGACGTGCAGTTCGACGCGGTCCACGAAGGTGGTCATGGTGAGGTGCCTCCAACAGACATCAGTTACGTACGTTCTTGCTTCTTGCGTAACACGCGAAAGGCGGACCCGCCTTCCCGACCGGGAAGTGAGGTCCGCCTCGCGAAAAGCTTCCGATCAGCCGCTTCAGGCGACCGGAACGATGTTCACGACCTTGCGGCCACGGCTGGTGCCGAACTCCACCGCACCGGCCTGAAGCGCGAACAGCGTGTCGTCGCCACCGCGGCCGACACCGGCGCCCGGGTGGAAGTGGGTGCCACGCTGGCGGACCAGGATCTCACCCGCGTTGACGACCTGACCGCCGAAGCGCTTCACGCCGAGCCGCTGGGCATTGGAGTCGCGACCGTTCCGGGTGGACGATGCGCCCTTCTTGTGTGCCATGTCTCCTCAGTCCTTACTTCGCAGCCGCGGGGATCGCGGTGACCTTGATCGCCGTGTACTGCTGGCGGTGGCCCTGACGACGACGGTAGCCCGTCTTGTTCTTGTAGCGCAGAATGTCGATCTTCTGGCCCTTGTGGTGGTCCACGACCTCGGCCTGGACCTTGATGCCGGCCAGCACCCACGGGTCGCTGGTCACAGCGTCGCCGTCGACAACGAGCAGGGTCGAGAGCTCGACCGTGTCGCCAACCTTGGCGGTGGAAATCTTGTCAACCTCAACGATGTCGCCGACAGCAACCTTGTGCTGGCGACCACCGCTGCGCACGATGGCGTACACGCGGATCTCACTCTCTCGCTCGGAAACGGCACCCCCGCAGTCCAGCCGCCCGGGAACAGTCACGGACGGCCTCTCCCTGTGCCACCGGCGGACCGGTGCCCGGGAGGAAGAGGTTTACGGGGATGTGGCGCGCCTAGGGAACACGCCGACGGTCAAGGTTACGGGGCCCGGCTTGAGGGGTCAAACCGGGCCCCGGTCCTCACTCAGGAAGGGGCAGTTTCGCCGCCTTCACTCCGGTGACCAGGTTCTCCAGCCCCTGGTCCGCCGGGCCCAGGCGGAAGGCCCAGGCCGCGAGCAGGTAGAGGACGCCGTCCTCGTCGAGCGCCAGGAAGAACTCTCCCTGCCCGATCTCCCCCAGGGGGAAGAAACTGCGGCCGAAGCGTTCCGACAGTTCCTGAAACGCCTCCTCCTCCCCCACGGCCAGTCCCGGGTCGATGTCGAACGGCTCCCGTGCGACGTCGACGCCGGGGCCGCTCACGTCCACCGAGACACCGCCGAACTCCGTCAGGAACCGCTCGGCGGCCGGGTGCCAGGTGAAGCCGGAAAGCTGCTCCTGCCACGCCCGCAGGTCCGTCCGCCGGCCGGGAAACCAGCCGGAAAGACGCAGTACACGCTCCACTTCAGTGGTGAATCTCGCCATTGGTCGCCCCTTATGTCAGGAAGTCGATGTTGAAGTGCTCGACAAGCACCTGGCAACTGGGGCACGGCCCGATGGTGTCCTTGAATCTCGAGTTCGTCCGGGCACGACCCAGAACAGCGGCAGCGGTGGCTCCGGTGGGATCCTGGTTGGCGTTCAAGGCCTGTGTGAGGCATTCCACCAGGCCGCATCCGCCGTGGTTGTTCCCGCGGGCGTTCTGGGGGATGGTGTCGAGGACGGACTGCACCTGCGGGTGAACGGCACGGGTGCCCGCGCCCCCGTCGCTGGCCGCCACGATGGGCTTCTGATCACCGATCTGCAGTGATTCGATCACCTTCGGCCGCTGCGAGTTCGTGAGATCCGCGACGTTCTCCGCCTCCTCGAGCACCGCGTCCACGGCGTCACCGCAGCCGCCGTTGTTGTTGTGCACCAGGAGCGAGGTCGCCCCCGTCTGGACGTAGTAGGTGTGCACGTCGGCCACGGTGAGGTCATGGGTTCGCTGTCGCTTGTCGAAGGCGCGGACGGCCGTGAGCTCGACCGGGGTGCCGTCGACGGCGTGCAGACGCATCCCCGGCTTCAGGAAACCGGCCTCGATCCACGCCTGCTGGGAATCCGACCAGAAGGGGTGGGTCGTGGTGGAGACCAGGGACTCGGTCCTGCCGGACGCGCCCTTGATCGTCAGGTCGACGAAGTGCTTGTCGTCCTCGGTGACGATCGTGCCGACGACCTCACGGACCGTCGTAGCGCCGGTCTTCGGATCGGTGACGGTGACCTTGTCGCCGAGTTCGACCTGTTCGATCTTCTTCAGCTTGCCGCCCGCGAGGAGCACCTTCGTGCCCGGCAGGAAGCTGTGCTTGGCCTTGATCGGGCACGAGCCGCCGGCTTCCTCGGTCTTCTTCCGTTTCTTGAGGGCTTCCGCCGCCTTCTTCCTGGCGTCCTTCAGCTTGTCCGCGGCCTTGGCCAGCCCGGCCCTCGCCTTGCCGACGGCCTTGTTGGCCTTCCACAGATCCTTGGCCCCGCCGATCAGGTCGCCGACCAGACCGGTGACCCGCTTGGCGAGCTTGATGCCCTTGGCCCAGTTCCACGGGGCGCCGTACTTGGCGAGGATCTTGCCCGCGAGGCCGCCCGCGAAGCTGCCGGCGATGTTGAGCAGGGTCTCGCCACAGGCACCGACGTCACCGGTGGATATGCAGTCCAGGGCCGCGTCCACGCCGAGGATGTCCCGGGCGATCTTGACCAGGGCCTTGCCCGCGGACTTGATCCGCTGTTTGGCCGCGGACTGCTGCCCCTCGGCCGAGGAGACGTTCCGGGAGGCGTTGTCGTAGTCCGACTGCGCCTTCTCCTCCTGGGTCTGGTGAATGACCGGCATGCCGCCCCGGCATTCGATCAGTCCCTCCCGGCACTCCGGGATGATCATGCCGCTGGGGTCGGCGTGCGTGACCGGGGAGTTGTTGGCGTAGGCGTAGCCGTTGATCTGCTGCGGCTGGGTGTAGTCGATGATCGGGTCGACCGAGATGAACTTGCCGATCGCCGCGTCGTACTCGCGTGCCCCCAGGTGGGTCAGACCGGACTGGGCGTCGATGGTGCCGCCGACATAGCCCTTCTCCCCGGGCCAGACCCCGGTCTTCTCACCACGCTCGGCACCGAACGGGTCGAAGCGCCGACGGCTGATCCCACCGGTCGCGGAGTCGATCGCCACCTCGCCCGTGCCGTGATGGTCGGAGCCGATGAACGACACCTTGCTCGCGGTACGGACCACGACGGCCTCGCCGCCGAACTCGTAGTAGCGGGTGGCCTCCTTCTTGGTGCCGTCGGCCGACAGCTTCAGCTCGGTGCCCGGAAGGTAGACGGTCGTCCCGGTGGCGTCCTTGCGTACCAGCCGGTTGCCGGAGCCGTCGTACACATAGCTGGTCTTGGCGCCGCTCGCCTCGGTGACCTCCGTCAGCCTGCCGAGATCGTTCCAGACCAGGGACTGGGCGCTGCCTCCGATGATCCGCTTGGTGGTGTTGCCGGAATCGTCGTACTCGTAGGTCGACTGCCGGTTGCCGGTCGGGGTCTTCTCGGTGACCTTGGTGACCTGGTGCGGTCCGTCACCAAGGGCGCCCGCGCCGCCGTACTCGTAGTCGCGGGTGATGTTGTTCGCCGCGTTCAGCCCGGTGTCGTGGACCGTCTCCGAGACACGGTTGCCGATGGCGTCCGTCTCGTACGACTTCCAGTACGGGGCCGGACCGCCGAGCGAGCTCGATCCGGCCGCTGACGCACAGGCGGTCGGGCCGGTGCCGTCGAGCGGTGCCGTGGAACCGCGCGTGCCGGTACCGGCCGCGGTCGTCGCGGTGGCCGCCGGGGTCCACGCGTCCTTCAGCCGCTGACGGTCGTCGTAGGCGAAGCACTGCACGTCCGGCGCCGCCGAGTCCGCCGTGTCCGCGATCGACAGGACGTTGCCCGCCTGGTCATAGGAATAGTTCGATTCCTTGGCCGGGGCGGTGGCACCGTAGACGTCGGTCACCGAACGGGTCAGCCGGTCGGTACCCGTCTCGTAGTTGAAGGTCTGCCAGACTTTCTTGCCGCTGCCCGTGGACAGCTCGAGCTGCTGCACCAGGCTCTTGCCCGAGTAGATGGCGTTGGTGACGTACGAGGTCGTGCCCGTCATCGTCTTCGGACGCTGAAGGTCGTCGTACGTGTAGGTCACCGCCTCGGCCGGCAGGTCTCCCATGGCGGGCAGGCCGGTGCTCTGGACCGTCCCGTCCCGGTTGTACGAGGCAGTGAAGACATACGTGCCGGCCAGTGCGCCCTGCGAGGCGGGGACCTGGTAGGCGGTCTTCAGGGGCCGGTAGAACTCGTCCATCGCCTGAATGGCGCTGGCGAAGTACTCCGTCGGGGAGACGTAGCTCATGAAGGCGTAGGCCAGGCCGAGCCAGCCCGCCTTGTCGTACTTCGTCTCGGTCAGCTTGGTGCCCGTGTCGGCGTCGCCCTGCCAGGTGGTGGTGGCGCGGCCCAGCTTGTCGTAGACGGTGGAGATCTTCTTGTTCCGGCCGTCGTACGTGGCGATCGGCCGGTCCAGCTCGTCGTACTCGACGCGCAGATCGCCCGCTTCGGGGTCTTCCGACAGCTTCTTGCGGCCGAGTTGGTCGTACGCGTACCGCCACACGTTGTTCTTGGCGTCGGTGACCGTCTCCAGCAGGCCCCTGTTGTTGTACGTGTACTTCGTCGAGTCGTACGCCACGCCGACGCCCGGTGCAGACCCGCGGTAGTGGCGGATCTCCGAGACGTTGCCCTGCCCGTCGGTGATCGTCGTGGTGGGCACGCCGCCGACCGGCGGGTCGACGTGGGTCAGTTCGCCGTCGTACGTCGTCGTCGTGCGCCACTGCTCGACGCCGCTGACGGCGAAGATCTGCGCCGTGGTGCGGCCCAGGCCGTCGTACTCCAGCAGGCTCTGCGCGCCGACCTCGCCGTTGTGCACCAGCAGGAGCTCGTCCGAGGCGGCGCCGGCGGCGTTGTACGTCGAGTGGGTCTTCTTGATGTTGCCCGTGCCGTCGTACCAGGTGTCCGCGACCATGCGGGTGCCGTTCGCGCCCTCGGTCTGGATCTGGCGGGCCCGCAGCATGCTGTCGTAGAGCTGGTACTCGGCGCCGTAGGAACCGTCGTTCTCGATCTTCTCGGTCTTGATCGAGGTGACCTTGTCCTTGCGGACGTTGTACGAGTACTTGATGCTCGGCGTCTGGGTCGAGGCCCGGTCCGCCAGCCACACGGAGGTCAGGCGGCCCATCGCGTCGTACGCGAGGTCGGTCCGCTTCCCGTTCGGGTCAGTCTGGCCCGACGACATGCCCCAGGCCGGGACGTAGTCGGTGGTCGTGGCGTGGCCGAGGGCGTTGGTGACCTTCGTCCTCGTCAGCAGGCCGTTGGTCTCGGTGTAGACGGTGCTCGTCGCTTCCGTCGTCCCGATCTGCTTGGCGTCCTTCTGAGTGAGCGGGCGGCCGAAGTCGTCGTAGGTCGTGGCGCCCGTCACCTGGTACGTCGCCGTGGTGCCGTCGTGCGCCGTGAGGCGCTCGGTCTTCGTCGCGTCACCCTTGGTGGGCGCCGCGCCGAACGCGCCGTTGTCGTAGGACGTGCGCTCGTCCGCCAGGACCTGGGTCTTGCGGTCCGGGGTGGCGGAGCACTTGACGGACACCGACTCACTGCGCGAGGGCAGCGACAGGATGTTCTTCGCCGTGTTGTCCGCGTACGTCGTGCGGGTGCAGCTGTCGTCCTTGGCGGTGGAGACGTCGCCGAGGTCCTCGACCTGGAGGACGCGGCCGGTGCCGTTGGGGGTGTCGTACGTCGTCGTGGACTTGGTCTCGTGCCAGGTCCCGTCGGAGTTCAGGTTGAAGCCGCGGCCGACCTGGCTGCGCACGATCACCGCGCGGGTGGTACCCCAGCTCCTGGTCTGGGTGGCGGTGTAGTGCTTCCAGGGGGTGTCGATGGCCTTGGAGACCAGCTTCGCGCCGTCGTAGGCGGCGACCTCCAGCTGGTGGCCCGTGAACTCCTCGTCGTCCGTGTACGAGGCCCCGGTGGAGTCCTTGACCGTCACCGAGCGCGTGTTGCCGTCGGCGTCCTTGTCCCCGTTCATGCCCTGCAGGAACGTGTAGTCGACCCGGGTCTTCTGGTTGTCGGAGGTGCCGCTGGTGACCTTGACCTTGCCGTAGCCCTGCCAGCCGCCCCAGGTGAGGTACTTGTCGTCGGTGATGCCGTCCGGCTTGGCCTTACGCCAGGCCGCGTCGCCCTGGTAGTCGTAGCGGGTCACCATCGAGTCGCTGCCGCCGGTGCGGTCGGTCTCGATGACCGCGGAGACCACGTACTTGTGGAACCAGTCCGTGATCGGGTCGATGTAGCCCGGTGGGGCCCACTTCACGGGGTAGCAGCGCTTCGTCGACTCACCCGGCTTGGGGAGAGCGGACTTGGTGCAGTCGGTAGCCGCGTACGTGACGTCGAGCTGGGCGCCCGTCTCGCTGAGGACCATCGAGAGGCGGAAGCGGTAGAACGGGGCGATGTTGTCGCCGATCGCGTCGACGCGGTTGGCGAGCTGCTCGCCGAACAGGTCGACGGAGGGCAGCTTGACCGCCGTACCGACGCGGCCCTCGTGCTCGATCTTCGACAGCCACAGCGTCTTGGAGTCGTCGCCGTTGTCCGTGAAGAGGTGGGTCAGCGTCCAGGCGTCCACGTCCTGGTAGGTCGTGGCGTCCTTGCGCATCTGGGTGACGACCGACGTCAGGCGCTTGGTGGTGAAGAAGGTCTGGACGGGCGAGGTGCACTTGGTGCCGGACTTGCACTCCTGGTCGACCGGGACGTCCGGCCAGTGGGAGGCGTTGTCCTTGGTGCGCTTGCTCTCCGCGCAGTCGAAGTCGGAGGTGGTCAGGCAGCGCTCGGCGGTGTTGAACACGATCCGGGCCGGGGCCTTCGCGGCGTAGACCTGGCCGTCGCTCTGGCCGTAGTCGACGCGCTTGAGGTAACCGCCACGGTGGTACGCCGTTCCGTTGACGTCCGTCTTCCCGTTCAGCGCGTAGTAGTTCGTCTCACGCTCGTAGAAGTAGGACATCACATTGCCGTGCGTGTCCTTGACGTAGTCCAGCGACCAACGCCACGCCTGCTGGCAGTACGCGCTGGTGAAGGTGGCGTTGTAGCAGGGCTCACCGGAGTCGTCGCCGAAGACCGGGGCGGTCCAGGTGGAGTTGGTCTCCTCGTTGCCCGTGGCCCAGCCCGGCAGACGGTTCTTGCCGAAGTAGTACTCGGTGCCGTCCGAGGTGGTGATGCGCCAGTACTCGCCGTCGTTGTCGCCGTTCGTGGCGCCGGTCAGCTTCTCGACCTTGCTGCCGTCGTCGGACGACATGTGCCACTCACCCGTGGTGTCGTCCTTGACCAGCTCGCCCGCGGAGCCGTTGAGCATGACCGTGGCGTTCTCGAACGCCCAGCACTGCTCACCGGACCCGTCGTGACCGTCCTCGGAGCAGGGCTTGTAGCGGCGTTCGATATAGCCCGGGTCGTAGGAGAAGCCCTCGCCGATCCAGGAGCCCTGGTTGTTGGTGGCCGAGGTGCGGCCGTCCGCCGACTGGGAGGAGTAGCCGAGGCCCACCGTGGGGACCAGGCCGCCGGGGGTCGGGACTGACCGGAACGGATAGTTCCAGTTGAAGGCGCCGGAGGACGTGGCCACGCTCCAGCTCGCCGACGGGGCAAGGGCCGTCGCCTTGTAGGTGCCCTGGGCGGACGACGGGCCGGCCGCCACCGCGACCAGGGAGGTCGCGTTCGTCGCCATCGTGGAGACGCCCTCGGCCCCGGCCGGAGCGGCGGTCACATCCGCCGAGACCGTGCCCGTCTTCACATCGTTGACCGTCGGCAGCACCTTCGGCTGCTCCGGGCACTCCTTGCTCCCCGGCACGGCCACGACGGCACACGCGGGAAGCTGGACCAGCTGAAGACGCGAGCCGTAGGAACCGCCGAAGCCCTCCGCGAACTCCGAATAGTCCACCGTCAGCCGGACCTTGCCCGCCTGCGCGGAACCGTCCACCCGCTCGACACCCAGCAGCACATCGGCGCCCAGCTTGTCCGCACGCTTCGGGTCGAGGACGTCGACCCGGACCTCACCGGCCACCTGCGCCGCCTTGACCTTGGCCTTCGCCTTCGTCACCTTGACCGGCAGACCGCCCGCCACCGCGGTGGCCCCCAGCTTCACCTCGGCGCCGCCCTGCTCGGGCCACACCGCCTTGTCCAGCCCCTTGACCGCCGCCTTGCGCGCCGGATCCGAGGGGCGGGACTTCGCCTTGGCGTCTCGCCCCTCGGCGGGATCCCCGTCGTCCTGGACCCCGGGGCGACCGGTGCGGCCCTTGTCGTCCGCGGCGAGCGGCGCCGCCTGGACCGTGGACGCCGAAAGCGCAAGGGCCAGGCTCAGCACCGTCGTACCGAGAATGCGTCCGGGTATTCGTCGGCTCAACGGCCGACTCTTCCAATGCATCAATGATCTCCGTTTGCGGAACAGGAAGTACTTGCCGCGGCACATGGGTTGCGCCGCGGCAAGGAGACAAGAAGTCAGGGAATGCGGAGCGGAATGGTGTTCCCCTCCGTGCGGGCGGAGTCCGCAGGGCCGGATTCAGCGGGGCCGGATTCAGCGGAGCCAGTGAATTCCGGGACCACGACGGTGTTTCCGAAGAATGCGTACGGCCAGTCGTCGGTACTGTCCGGCGCGGCTCCGGCGCCGGTGACGACTCCGCGCAGGAGCCAGCCGGGGCCGTCGAAGCCGAGGAACCGCGAGTGCATGGTGGTGTGGGAGCCGTCGCGGCGTACGACGGGCACTTCGGCCCGCAGTTCGACTCCGGCGGGGCCCGCCCATTCCCGTACCGACGCGCCGTCCCTGCTCAGCTTCGCGAGCAGGTCGGCGCGCACGGTGTCCCAGGAGCGGGCCGGGGTCCGGTGGTAGGCCTGGAGCTGGAGTGCGGTCCGGGCGCCCGGCTCGCCATGGACGACGGTGACCGCGAGGACGCCGCCGTCGCCGCTCCTGTCGCCCACGAACTTGAGCTCGATGTCCGGCTGGGCGGGAATGCGCAGGCCGCCCAGGTCGGTGTACTCCCCTTCCGGGACGCCGGGCGAGCCGGCGTCCCAGGGACCGGAGACGGGTCCCCGCAGGGCCGCGCGGGCGGTCTCCTCCGCGAAGCCCAGTAGTTCCTCGACCTCGGCTTCGGTGTAGCCCTCGGCCTCGATCGCGGCCCGCAGCAGGGTCAGTACGCCGCTCAGCGAGAGACGGCCCCGCTGTTCGGCGTGCCGGAGCGCGGCCACGTCACCCAGCAGGCCGGTGATCACGGCGGCGGCCTCCTCGTGGCCGAGGTCCGTGGCGATGCGCTCGGGTGAATGGCCCTCGGTCCTGCGGTCGTTCAGCTCCAGTTGCAGGGCCGTGAGGAGGACCCGGCCGGGGGTCGGCCGGTCCCATACGCCGAATTCCGCTGCGGACTCGTTCTCCGGCGCGACGAACCCGTCGCGCCGGAATTGAGCGAGAATTTCCCTTGCCTTATGGCGCACCGCGGCCCCTCTTCCATTTCTTGACGGCCTGCCCGATCCTGGCGATCACGAGTGCCGTGGCGATCGTGGCCTCGACTATCCCAGGGGACGCTCCGGCCTGATGGGTGAAAGGCTTCAGGATTTTCCCGGCGTTGGTGGAGGCGCCGGAGAGGGCACTCTGCCGCTGCTTGGCCGCGTCACCGACGGACTCGGAGGCACGACGCGTCTCGCCCTCGGCCTCCTTGCGCTTGACCGGCTTGTAGTCGGCGTCGTTCGGGTCGTAGAGGTCGGGGACGGAACTCGGGTCGGTGTCACCGTGGTCGGAGCGCTCGGGGTCGCCGCCGCTGCGGCTGCCGCCGCTCCCGCCGCCGGTGCCGCAGTTGTGTACGAGGAGGGGTTCGTCGTCCGCCAGCACGTAGTAGGTGTGGATGTCCTCGACGGTGAGGTCGTGGGTGCGCTGCCGCCGCTCGAAGGGGCTGACCGCCTCGACCGTGGCGAGGCCGCCGTCCGCGGTGAGCAGCCGCATGCCCGGCTCGAGTTCGCCGGCCTCGATCCAGGCCCGCTCCGACTCCACCCAGAAGGGGTGGGTCGTGGTGGAGACCAGGCCGGACGGCTCACCGGACTCGCCTCGCACCGTGAGGTCGACGAAGTGCTTGTCGTCCTCGGTGACGATGGTGCCGACGACCTGACGGGCCGTCGTCTCGCCCGTCTCCGGGTCGGTCACCAGCACCGCGTCGCCGAGTTCGACCTCCTCGATGGGTTTGCTGCCGCCGTCGGCGAGAGCGACCTTCGTCCCCGGCAGGAAGCTGTGGTTGGGCAGGGCGTTGGTCGGGCAGGTTCCCGAATCCTCCTTCTTGCCCTTCTTGATCACTGCCCTGAGCTTGGCCCGTGCCGAGGAGAGCGCGTCCTTCGCCTTGCCGAGCGCCTTGTTGGCCTTCAGCAGGTCCTTGACCCCGCCGACGAGGTCGCCGACCAGGCCGACCACGCGTTTGGCGAGTTTGGCGCCCTTGGCCCAGTTCCAGGGGGCCCCGTACTTCGCGAGGACCTTGCCGGCGATGCCTCCGGCGAAGCTGCCCGCGATGTTCAGCAGGGTCTCGCCGCACGCGCCGAGATCACCGCTGGAGATGCAGTCCAGTGCCGCGTCCACGCCGAGGATGTCCCGGACGATCTTGACCAGGGCCTTGCCGGCCTGCTTGATCCGCTGCTTGGAGGCGGACTGCTGGCCCTGTGCCTTGGAGACCGACTGCTCGGCCTCGTACTCCTCGTGCTCGGCCTTGTCCTTCTCCGGGTTCTTCGGCTTGTACGGGCCGTACGTGCCGTTGTCACCGGAGCAGTACGCGTACGGATAGCAGCTCTCCAGGCCGGACGGATCGCTGAACGTGATCGGAGAGTTGTCCGCGTAGGCGTAGCCGTTGATCTGCTGTGGTCGTGTGTAGTCGATGAGCGGGTCGGCGGAGAGGAACTTCCCGATGGCCGGGTCGTATTCACGCGCCCCGAGGTGGGTCAGCCCGGTCGAGGCGTCGATGGTGCCGCCGACGTAGCCCTTCTCCCCCGGCCAGGTGCCGCTCGACTGGCCGCGGTCGACACCGTAGGGGTCGAAGCGCCGCTGCGAGATCGCGCCGGTCGCCGCGTCGACCGCCAGTTCGCCCGTCCCGTGGTGGTCCGCGGCCAGGAAGGACAGCTTGCCGTCGCTGGTCCGCACCGCCACGGTCTGGTCGAGGTAGGTGTAGTACCGGGTCGCCCCCACCTGGGAACCGCCCGTGGGCAGGTGCAGTTCCATGCCCGGCAGATAGACGGTGGTGCCCGACGGGTCCTTGCGCTGGACCCGCTCGCCCTCGGCGTCGTAGAGGTAGGTGGTCTCCGCCCCGCCGGCCTCGGTCGCCTTGGTGAGCTTGCCGGAGTCGTCCCAGGCCAGGCTCTGGGCGTTGCCTCCGATGGTGCGCTTGGTGGTGTTGCCCGAGTCGTCGTACTCGTAGGACGACTGCCGGTCACCGGTCGGGGTGTTCTCCACGATCTTCGTGACCTGGTGCGGACCGTCACCGGCCGTACCCGCCCCGCCGTAGGTGAAGGAGCGGGTGATGTGCTTCGACGCCACCAGCCCCGTGTCGTGCACGGTCTCGCCGGTGCGGTTGCCGATGGCGTCGGTGGTGTACGACTTCCAGTACGGAGCCGGACCACCCAGCGGGTTCGCTCCTGGTACCGCCTCGCAGGCCTTCGGGCCGGAGCCGTCGGCCGGGGCCGTGGTGCCCAGGGTCCCGTTGCCCGCGGCGTCGGCCGCCGTCGATGCCGGTGTCCAGGCGTCCGCTAGCCGCTGCCGGTCGTCGTAGGCGAAGCACTGGACGTCCGGGGAGGAGGCGTTGGCGGTGTCGGAGATCGACAGGACGTTTCCGGCCTGGTCGTAGGAGTAGTTCGACTCCTTCGCCGGGGCGGTCGCCCCGTAGACGTCGACGACCGAACGCGCCAGCCGGTCGGTGCCCGTCTCGTAGTCGTAGGTCTGCCAGACCTTCTTCCCCGACCCCGCGTACAGCTCCAGCTGCTGGAGGTGTCCTTGCGCGGAGTAGCGGGTGTCGGTGACGTACGAGGTGGTGCCCGTCATGGTCGTCGGGCGCTGCAGTTCGTCGTACCCGAAGGTGACGGCCTCCGCCGGCAGTCCGCCCGCCGCCGGGATTCCTCCGGACTGGGCGGTTCCGTCGCGGTTGTAGGTGCTGGTGAAGACGTAGGTGCCGGCCAGCGCGCCCTGGGAGGCGGGCACCGAGTACGCCGTCTTCAGCGGACGGTAGAACTCGTCCACCGACTGCACGACCGTCGCGAAGTACTCGGTCGGCGAGACATAGCTCAGCTGCGCGTACACCTCGCCGAGCGAGCCCGCCCTGTCGTACCGGGTCTCGGTCAGTCTGGTCCCCGTGTCGGCGTCGCCCTGCCAGGTCGAGACGGCACGGCCAAGCTTGTCGTAGACCGTCGACAGCTTCTTGTCCCTGCCGTCCGTGGAGGAGACGGGGAGGTCACGGGCGTCGTAGGTAACGTTCGAGGTGCCGGCGTCCGGGTCGACCGAGCCGGTGTTGCGGCCCAGCTGGTCGTACTCGTAGCGCCAGACGTTGTTCTTCGCGTCGACGACCGTCTCGAGCTTGCCGGACGGGGTGTAGGTGTACTTGGTGACGTCGTGGCCGGACATCGCGTCCGGGGAGGCGCCCCGGTAGTGCCAGATCTCGCTGGTGCGGCCTGCGGAGTCCCGCACCGTCGTCGTCGGGACACCGCCGACGGGCGGGTCGATGTGGGTGCGCTCGCCGTCGTACGTGGTCGTGGTGCGCCACTGCTCGACGCCCGAGACGGCGAAGACGCTCGCCGTCGTACGGCCCAGTCCGTCGTACTCGAAGAGCGACTGCGTGGCGACTTCGCCGTTGTGGACCAGCAACAGTTCGTCGGACGGGGCGCCCGCCGCGTTGTAGGTCTCGTTGGCCTTCCTGACCTTCCCGGTGCCGTCGTAGAACGTGTCGGCGACCATGCGGGTGCCGCCCGGACCCTCGGTCTGGATCTGACGGGCTCTGAGCAGTGAGTCGTAGAGCTGGTACTCGCTGCCGTAGGAGCCGTCGTTCTCGATCTTCTCGGTCCTGATCGCGACGACCTTGTCCTTGCGGACGTTGTACGAGTACTTGATGCTCGGCGTCTGCGAGGCCTTCACCCGGTCCGGCAGCCACACCGAGGTGAGGCGGCCGAGGCCGTCGTAGGCGAGGTCGGTGCGTTTGCCGTTCGGGTCGGTCTGGCCCGCCGACATGCCCCAGGCGGGCGCGTAGTCGGTCGTCGTGGCGTGCCCGAGCGCGTTGGTGAACGTCGTCTTCGAGATCAGCCCGTCGACGTCCGTGTACGAGGTCTTCGTCAGTGCGCCGGAGGCGTCCGTCTGGGACAGCGGGCGGCCGAAGGAGTCATAGGTCGTGGTGCCGGTGACCTGGTACGTGGCCGTCGTGCCGTTGTGCGCGGTCAGCCGCTCCGTCCGGGTCGCGTCACCCTTCGTCGGCGCGGCGCCGAAGGCACCACCGTCGTACGAGGTCCGTTCGTCGGCGAGGATCTGGGTCTTGCGGTCGGGCGTCGTCGCGCACTTCACGGACACCGACTCGCTGCGCGAGGGCAGGGAGAGGATGTTCTGCGTGGTGTTGTCGGCGTACCAGAAGCGGGTGCAGGTGTCGTCCGCCGTGGTGGACACGTCGCCCAGGTCCTCGACCTCGGTGACCCGGCCGGTGCCGTTGGAGGAGTCGTACTTCGTCGTCGACCTGGTCTCGCGCCAGGCGCCCGAGGCGAGCGGGCTGAAGCCGCGGCCGGTCTCCGTGCTGACGACGGCCGCCCGGTTGGTGCCCCAGCTCCTGGTCTGTGTGGCGGTGTATGCCTTCCACGGGGTGTTGATCACCTTGGAGGCGATCTTGCTTCCGTCGTACGCCACCGCTTCGAGTTCGAAGCCGGTGAACTCCTTGGCGTCCGTGTACTCGGTGCCGGTGGAGTCGGAGACCTTCACCGAACGGGTGCCGCCGGAGGAGGTCCTGTCCCCGTCCATGCCCTGGAGGTACGTGTAGTCGATCCGGCTGGTCTGCTGGTCGGCGCTGCCGCTGGTGACGGTGACCTTGCCGTAGCCCTGCCAGCCGCCCCAGGTGAGGTACTTGTCCTCGGTGATGCCGTCGGGTTCCGCCTTACGCCAGGCCGCGTCGCCCTGGTACGAGTAACGCGTGATGAGCTGGTCGCTGCCGCCGGTGCGGTCGGTCTCGACGACCGCCGCCACGACGTACTTGTGGAACCAGTCCGTGATCGGGTCGATGTAGCCCGGGGGCGACCACTTCACGGGGTAGCAGCGCCTGGTGGACTCACCGGGCGTCGGCAGGGCGTCCTTGGTGCAGTTCGTCGCCGCGTAGTCGACGTCGAGCTGGGCGCCGGTCTCGCTCAGAACGGTGGACAGGCGGAAGCGGTGGAACGGGGCGATGTTGTCCCCGATCGCGTCCACCCGGTTCGCCAGCTGCTCGCCGTACAGCTCCAGCGTGGGCAGTTTCGCCGCCGTGCCGACCCGGCCCTCGTGGTCGATCTCCGACAGCCAGAGGGTCTTGGAGTCGTCACCGTTGTCGGTGAACAGGTGCGTGAAGGTCCAGGCGTCCACGTCCTGATAGGTGGTCGCGTCCTTGCGCATCTGGGTGACGACCGAGGTCAGCCGTTTCGTCGTCCAGAAGGTCTGGCCGACGGTGCACTTGGTGTCGGCCTTGCACTCCTGGTCGACCGGGACGTCCGGCCAGTGGGAGGCGTTGGCGGTGGTGCGCTTGCTCTCCGCGCAGTCGAAGTCCGAGGTGGGCAGGCAGCGTTCGGCCGTGTTGAACACGACCCGCGCCGGCGCCTTGGCCGCGTACACCTGGCCGTCGCGCTGGCCGTAGTCGACCCGCTTGAGGTAACCGCCGCGGTGGTACGCCGTGCCGTTGACGTCCGTCTTGCCGTTCAGCGCGTAGTAGTTGGTCTCCCGCGCGTAGTAGTACGACATGACGTTGCCGTGGGTGTCCTTGACGTAGTCGAGGGACCACCGCCAGGCCTGCTTGCAGTGCGCGCTGGTGAACGTGGCGTTGTAGCAGGGCTCACCGGAGTCGTCACCGAAGACCGGGGCGGTCCACGTCGAGGCGGTCTCCTCGTTGCCGGTCGCCCAGCCCGGCAGCCGGTTCAGCCCGAAGGAGTACTCGGTGCCGTCGGTGGTCGTGACCCGCCAGTGCTCGCCGTCGTTGTCGCCGTTCGTGGCGCCGGTCAGCTGCTCGACCTTCGTACCGTCGTCGTTGGCCAGATGCCACTTGCCGGTCGTGTCGTCCTTGATCAGTTCCGTGGAGGAGCCGTTGAGGAGGATCGTGGCGTTGTCGTACGCCCAGCACTGCTCGGCGGAGCCGGAATGGCCGTCGTCGGAGCAGGGCTTGTAGCGGCGCTCGATATAGCCGGGGTCGTAGGAGAAGCCCTCACCGGCCCACGAACCCTGGTTGTTGGTCGCCGCGGTGCGGCCGTCCGCCGACTGCGACGAGTAGCCGAGGCCCACGGTCGGCGTCAGACCGCCCGGGGTCGGGACCGTCCGCATCGGGTAGTTCCAGGAGAAGCCGCCGGAGGAGTTCGAGACCGTCCAGTCGGCGGAGGGGGACAGCGCCGTGGCCTTGTAGGTGCCCTGCGCCGACGACGGGCCGGCCGCGACCGCGACCAGGGAGGTCGCGTCCGTCGCCATCGTCGAGACGCCCTCTGCGGAAGCCGGAGCGGCGGTCACGTCGGCGGAGACCGTGCCCGTCTTCACGTCGTTGACCGTCTTCAGCGCCTTGGGCTGCTCCGGGCACTCCTTGCTGCCGGGCACGGCCACGACGGCACACGCCGGGAGCTGCACCAGCCGGAGGCGGGAGGCGTAGGAACCGCCGAAGCCCTCCGCGAACTCCGAATAGTCCACCGTGAGGCGGACCTTGCCCGCCTCGTCCGACCCGTCGGCGCGCTCCACACCCAGCAGTACATCCGCGCCGAGCCTGTCGGCCCGCTTCGGGTCGAGGACCTCGACCCGGACACTGTCCGCGGCCTGTCCGGCCTTGACCTTGGCCTTCGCCCTGGTGACCTTCACCGGCAGACCGCCGGCCTCCGCGGTGGCGCCCGTCCTCACCTCGGCGCCGCCCTGCTCGGGCCACACCGCCTTCTCCAGCCCCTTGACCGCCGCCTTGCGCGCCGGATCCGAAGGGCGGGACTTCTTCTTCGCGTCGGATCCCTTCACGGGATCCCCGTCGTCCTGGACGCCGGGGCGGCTGGTGCGGCCCCGGGCGCCGTCGTCGAGCGCCAGTGCCTGGACCGACGACGCGGACAGCGCGAGCGTGAGCCCGAGCACTGTCGCGGCGAACGCCGGTCTGGGCATGCGGCGGCTCAGTGATCGGCCACGAAAGAACATTCGGCAACTCCCTGATCGTAGGAGCACGTCATGAAGGGCACGGAGGGTGAGGCGCGGGACCAGGCGTGCCGGGCCCTCGACGAACCCGGCACACCTCAGAAGTGACGCTCTGTCACATATCGGGGAGGGCCGTCAGCGCGGCCATCTGCTGCACCGCGATCTGGTCGGCCGCGCCGCTGTAGACGCGGACCTCGTCGATCGCGCCGGCGAAGTACTCGCTCGCGCCGCGCAGCGAACGGCCCACCTGGAGGCCGCCGGTGGCGGACCACAGGGTGTCGTTCGTGCCGTAGGCACCGGCCACGAGCTGGCCCTCGACGTAGAGGCGGATCGAGTTGGCGAAGGCGTCGTAGACGACCGCCAGGTGCTGGCCGGAGCCGCCGGTGTCGGGCAGTTCCTGGTCGTCGGTGAAGGTGACGACCTCGGGGGCGGCCGCGTCGGTCTTGGCGACGGCCAGCTCCCACTGCTGCGTGGTCGCCTGGTAGCGGACCTGGAGCCGGTTGGCGCTGGCGCCCGGCAGGGACAGCACCGTCTGCGACTTCTCCGGGTCCAGCGAGGTGAGCTGGGCGCGGGCGGTCACGGTGAAGCTGCTGTTGCCGGTGACCGGGGCGGTGGCGGTGGACGCGTAGTCCCCGTCGCCGTCCAGGACCAGGTTGCCGTCGCCGACCAGGGCGGCGACGTCGAACAGCGGGTCGGCCGGGCGGTAGATCGAGGCGTTGCCCGCGAGGGTCAGCGCCTGGCCGCCGCCGGTCTCGGCGGAGGCACCGCTGGTGGCGTCGTCGAGCTGCCAGTAGGCCTTGCGCTCCGGCTTGATGGTCATCAGCTCGGCGACCTGGGCCGCCGGCAGGACACGGTCGAAGACCCGGACCTCGGCGAGGTCACCCGTGAAGTGGTCGCGGTAGCCGCTCTTGGCCGTGGCGCGGCCGATCTGCAGCGGTCCGTACGACTTCCAGGTGGAGCGCCGGGTCGCGGAACCCTTCAGGTCCTTGTTGATGTAGAGCTGGAGCTCGGGGCCCGTGCTCTTCTGTGCGTCGTACACGCCGGTCAGCAGCACCCACTGGTCCTTGACCGGGGTGACTCCGGTGGAGACGGCCTTCCACTCGCCGAGCGAGTCCACGTCGTTGACCGGGACGGAGAACTTCCAGGTCTGCGCGGAGGCGTCGTAGCCGAAGGTGAAGCCGGGCTCACCGGTGCCGTCCTGGCTGACGATCACCATGTCCTTGTCCAGCGCGGTGGGGCGCACCCAGGCGCTGACGCTGAAGCTCTTGGCGGTGTCGAGGACCGTCTCGCCGGCGTCGAGGTACGCCTCGGTGGTGCCGTCGAAGCGGGCGGCCTTGTCGACCTTGCCGCCGGGGCCGTCCGCGCCGAAGGCGACGGCGGTGCCGGCGGTCGCCGAGAAGTCGCCGCTCTCGTCGTGCGCCTCGGTATCACCCGCCTGGTCGGCGAGGTTCCACTGGGCGACGACCGGCGTGCCCTCGCTCACCAGGAACTCGTAGTGCGCCTTGGTGCTCGGGTTCTCCGCCTTGTCGACGGCTATCACGTCGACCCAGTGCCGGCCGGACCGCGTCGGCATCCACTGCACGGAGACGGAGCCGCCCGCCGCGGACGGGGTGGCGACGGTCGCCGGGCTCGCCGTGCCGTCGAAGGCGTAGCGGTACTTGACGACGTCGGTGTCCGGGATGGAGTCGTTCGGGTTCGGGGCGAAGGTGAACGTGCCGTACGTGCCCACGCCGTCGTGGTAGACGGTGTCGGAGGGGTACTGCTTGGACAGCACGTTCGGCTTGCCGGGCAGGGTCTTGTCGTAGATGAACTCGCAGCGCTGGGCAGTGTCGCCGTCGTAGCTCCACGGGCCGTCGCCGTCACCGTCGTTGGCCCGGGCGCTCCAGTAGATGACGGTGTTCTGCGGGATGCTCGACTTGACGGTGTGCTCGAACTTGGTGCCGCTCGTCGGCGAGAGGAAGCCCGTCTTGTACGTGTAGGACTTGGCTTCCTTGGTGGTGGGGTCGGTCCACTCCACCTTGAACTCGACCTGGACCTTGTCGGTCTGGCCGTTGCCGTGGTCGGGGTCGCTCGCGATGGCCTGGAGCTTCGGCGGGACCTCGGAGTACTCGCGGCTCGAGCCCCACTTGCACAGACCGCCCGGGTCGGTGCTCATGTCGGACGTCTTGATCTGCCGCGGCAGGTTGTTGTACTTGACCGACAGGTATGCGTTGCCGCAGATCCGCTTCCACTCGGCGAAGCGGGACTCGTCGGCGGCCCGCAGGCCCAGCGTCATCGAGTTCCAGCCACCCGCGGCGGCCGTCTTGATCTCGCTGGTCAGCTCGGGGTTGGTCTTCTCGCTGCTCTCGAAGTGCAGGTTGGCCTGGCTGGAGCAGGAGGTCGGCGAGATCGCCTTGTCGACGGTCGCGATGTGGTCGTCCCAGTCGTCCGAGGTGTTGGACCAGTTGCTGGACGACGTGAGCGAGTAGTTCTGGCCGCCGATCCGGTAGAGCCGGATCGGCTCCGCGGTCGGGGACGCGCTGTAGATGTGCTCGACCCGGGCGGAGAAGGTAGCGCCCAGGATCTGCTTCCCCTTGTAGAAGGAGAGCGGCATCGTGAACATCACGCGGCGCACGCCCACGCCGTTGCAGGAGACCGGGTTGTAGTCGGTCGGGCACTTGCCGACGCCCGCGCTGCCGGAGTACTTCCAGTCCTGCTCACTCGGCATCCCGGACATGACGCCGGTCCAGGAGGTGCGCGAGGTGGTGCGCGAGATCGGGTCGATGACGACCGGGAAGACGGTGTCCGCGCCCTTGAGGAGCTTCTGGTCGGGGACCAGGCTGAGCTTGCCCTTGGCGACCTCGACGCCCAGCGGGGCGACACGGCCGCCGCCGCCCGGGCCCTCCAGGGAGGGTTCGGGGGCGGCCTGCGGGCCGGTGGTGGCGGCGGTAGTTCCGTCCGCGCCGGCCGCAGCGGACTTCAGCGCCTTCGCCACGGCCTTGGGGCCCTGCTTCTTCTTTGCGGCCTCCTCGACGGCGGCCGAGTCCCACATCGAGGGCTTGCCCGCCTGGAAGACGGTGCCGCCGACGACGGAGTCCTCCGCGACGATCGCCCCGGTGGCGTCCTCCGCGACCTTCAGGCCGTCCGTGGTCATCCCGAGGTCGACCTTGGCCAGCCGCGGATCGGCCGCCGCCTCGGGCGTCTTGACGACCAGCAGGTGACCGAAGCCGTCGGCCTCGGCGCGCACGGTCAGGTCGACGCCGGGCAGGACCTCGGCGTAGGTGGCGGTGTCACCTTCGACCTCCGGCGCGGGCAGCTTGCCGTACGGCCAGGTCAGGGCGAACTCACGGCCCGCCCGCTGCATCGTCACGAACGGCTCGCCCGCCTGGCCGGCGGAGAAGCTGAGCTCAACGGTGGCGGCCTTCGGGCCCCAACTGCCGTCGGCACGCTTCACCAGCGTCGCGTCGACCGGGACCCACTTGCCGCCCTGGACCGTGCGCACCGGCTCGGTGTACTCGCGGGCGGTGAAGGTGCCGTCGGGCTCGGCGAAGATCTCCCGGCGCTCGGTGCGCAGGCCGACGACCTCGGTCTTCTTCCCGCTCTCCTTCGCCGCCGCCATGGCCTGCTGCTCGGTCACCATCGGCTGGTCGGCGGCGATCGGCGTCTGGTCCTGACCGGGGCCACCGCCCGGCAGGACCGCCAGGGTGCCTGCCGTCACCGCACCGGCGACGGCGGCCGCGACGGCGGCGCGCACCAGCACGCCACGCCGTATCGGTCTCTGTCTGTCTGCGGACACGCGTCCACTCTCCCGTTGGTTCATGTCTGTCTCGGGTCCGGTCATCGGATGGTCGCGCCGAAGGCGACGCCATCCGCGGGAATGCCGCCCTCACCGGGCTTGTACGTCTGGGTGGGCGCATCGCCCGTGGCGGTGTTCCACGGGTAGCCGTGGAGCGCCCGTCCCTCGGCGGGGCCGTAGGGCACGCCCACGTACAGCAGCGACGGACTGCTGCCGAGGCCGATGCCCGCGTACGTGCGGGGCGACGGTCCGGAGGGGATGCCGTGCTCAGTAATCGGCGCTCAGTGATCAGTGATCAGTGAGCGCTGATTACTGCTCAGTGGACGGTCGCCCCGAAGGCGACGTCGCCAGCCGGGATGCCGCCCTCGCCGGGCTTGATCGTCGCGGTTGGCGCCCCACCGGAGGTCACGCTCCACGGGAAGCCGTAGACCGCGTGGCCGTCGGCCGGGCCGTAGGGGACGCCCACGTACAGCAGGGAGGGCGTGGCGGCCAGGGAGAGGCCGGTGAGCATGCGCGGCGCGGGCGTGCCGGGGATGCCGTAGCCGGGGTCGATCCACTGGTCGGAGGCGCCGGGGGCGCCGACCAGCGGGACGATCTGCACGCCGCCCTTGTCGGAGTGCTCCTCGGAGGACTCCTCGCCGGGCACACCGATGGCGACCTTGGTGGTCGTGGCCGTGGAGGTGGCGTTCGGGGAGGTGTTGACGGCCGTGAGGCGCTTGCCGAAGAGGTCCCCGGCCTCGGCCACCTCTTCCACGTTCTCGGTGTTCTGGTCGATCCAGGCGAGCTGGCTGAAGGTGCCGCTCGCCGTGAGCCGGAAGACGTGGACGGCGCCCGCGTCGACGGTGGTCGACAGGTCCTCGCCGGGGACGCCCACCACGAGCAGCGACTCGGTGGTGGAGGTCGCGCCGGAGGGCCGGTACGGGGCCATGGCGAGCGCGGCGCCGAACTGGTCGCCGACCTCCTCGGCGCCGCTGATCTCGTCCTGGTCCTGACCGAGACCGCCGAGCGGCTTCGGGGAGTTGGAGGTCAGCGCGTGACTGAAGTAGGCGGCGCCGCCCGCGAAGGCCACGGTGCCGAGCGCCTCGCCGGGCGTGCCGACCGCGAAATGGGTCGGGGTCGCGGCGAGCGTGGAGCCGAAGCGGTCGTCCCGCTCGGCGACGCCGGGCACGGCACCGGCGGTCTCGGTGTCCTGGTTGACACCGGCGACGGTCTGCGCGGTGCCGCTGACGTAGTAGAAGGCGCCCGCGTCCTCGACCGTGCCGATCGACTCGCCGGGGCTGCCGATCAGCAGGTACGGCGTACCGGCCGAGGTCTTTCCGGCGGCAACGGCGTAACCGACCCAGTCCTCGGCCTCCGTGCCGCCGCCCAGCGGCTTGTCGCTGCCCTGGAGGAACTCCTTGACGGCCTTGCCCGAACCCAGCCCGGTCGTGGCGCCGTAGATCACCTGCACGAGTCCCGCGTCGGGCACGGTGCCGAGGTCCTCGTACGGGATGCCGACCACGAGGTCGCTGCAGCCGTCGAGGTCCGCGTCGTAGACGGCCATCGAGTAGCCGTACTGATCGCCCCTCTCGGGGGCGCCCGGAATGTTGTCCGGGGCCTGAGTGACCGTCAAAGTCCCCTTGCCGCCGCCGTACACGACGTGGACGGCACCCGCCTTGGCCACGCCGTCGACGGTCGCCTCGGGGTCGGCGACTGCCGTGTCCCTGACACCGTCGCCGTTGAAGTCGGATTCGACCCCCGAGGGGCACGCCACGGCCGCCACGGCAGGCGTGCCGCCGCTTCCAAGTCCCCCGGCCAGCAATGCGCTCGCAGCCACGGTGACGGCAGCACGCCGCCACGCTTTCCCCGTTCTTGACACAGCCACCCCGTTGCTAAACGAAACCTAAAGAAGGTCAAGGAATCATCTGCCGCAATGACGTGCACACGCAACAACGCCCTCCCATTGCCCGTGCATGACAAAAATCACAGGCGCCACACATGCAACTCCAAGGGTCATCAGAGAGTCCGCGTAGGCGGGGCGGCGCCTCTGGGCGCCACGGCCAACTCCGCTCTCCTCAGGCCCATGCCTCGAGGAGGTCGTCCGGCTGCCAGCACGCGGCCAGTTGCCCGCAGCACCCGGCTGGCCTGCAGCTGGCCGGGAACTCCGCAGCCAGGGAGCGCTCACCGGTGGTGAGCAGTGCGGAGGACGGATCTTCCAGCTGCCGTTCGAGGCAGGCGGAGAGCGACTCCCCCGGCGACCAGCCGGTGACGACCTCCGGGAAACCGCCTGTGACGAGGTAGGCATCGAGGGCTCGTGAGCCGGCAGTACGGCCGCGACGGCCGCGAGGGCACGCACCCAGTCCTCGGGCGGGGCAGCATGCGCGAGCGCCTGGCTGTGCTCGCGCAGCCCCTCCCGATCCTCCGCCGCCCTTTGAGAACCAGCGCCTGCCCGGCGCTCCCTCCGGAGGGCGAGCTCACCTTGTCGAGCCAGAAATCCAGGATGCCCAGCTCACGACGGCGGCCGGTGAATGCCATGGGGCGACTCCAGCTCCATGAAGTAGGACTGTCGCAAAGTTTGCGGCGTTCCTACTTCACGCGTTTCCCCTCTGCGGACACCCTCGGCTCTCATGAGACGTGAGCCCCGCCTTGGCCGCGTCGACGAAGCTGTCGAGACGCCGCGTGTTGACGTGCAGGGTCACGTTTCCGTCCCGGGGATCGCCTCACCGCTGCTCGTCCTCGGGATTCACGTACTCCTCCACGGCGAACTCCGACGTATCGAGTTCGAAGTCGAACGGCCCCGGAATCCGCACCGGCCGCCCGAAGGGCACATTGGTCCGCGACCGGTACCCCTTGGGAGAGGGCTCCCACAGGACGTTGATCTCCCCCAACCGCATGTCGAGCAGGAGGTACACCGGGACGATCTGTCCGTACGTCGCCATCTTGTCGAGCCAGTCGACATCCTTGGTGGAGTCGGAGGTCAGCTCGGCAACGAGGGAGAGGGCGGAGGCGTCTGCGTGACGACCGGCGGCCTCGAAGGCGGATTCGTCGGCGACGAAGAGGTCGGGGCCACAGGCGCGCCCGGAGTCAGGGAAGGAGAAGAGGAAGGGCGATGTCTCCGTCACGTAGCCGTCGGGAGCGTGGGCTTCCACCTGCGCACGCAGCTTGCGCGTCGGACGTAGGTAACGCAGCCTCGACCACGGCGACACGACGATCTTCCCCCGAATGAGCTCGGCCCTGTAGCCGACAGGTGTGTCCATCTCCTCGACGATCTGGAGCATCTCCTCGTAGGAGCCGCTCGGCGGGGCGTCTATGGCCCGAGGGCGCTCGGTCATGATGGTCACCACGATCCTCCGCTGGTCACAGAGCGTGTCACGTTCACCACGATAGCGCCGGGCCAGGACAATCGCCCGCCCCTCACCGCCACTCACGCCACAGCCGCCCGATCCACGGCCGAGGCCCCGACCTCGCACCACAGCAGCTTCCCGCCCCGCCCGGAGAGGCCACCGCCGAGCGGGTACCCGCCCCACGCCTGGGCGTAGTGACAGACGAGGAAGAGACCACGCCCACGGTCCGCCTCCGGCGGGACGGGACCGACGGGTCCGGACCGCTTGTCAAAGGGCGGCGGGATGTGCGGATTGGCATCCCAGACGCTCACCCGGAGCCGGGTGTGGGCGAGCCCTCGAAGACGGAGAGTCGCGGGGCCGCTGGAGTAGCGGTACGCGTTGGTGACCAGCTCGGTAGCCAAGAGCTCAGCCGAGTCTTGGAGTTGGGACATGTCATGTCCAGCGAGGACAGCCCGAAGAGTCACGCGGGCGATACGGGCAGCACGGGGGTCGTGGGGCAGTTGGAGGGCGTACGCCCAAGTTGGGGACACTTCGCACTCCGACGGGGATACGGTGACCATGAACGCCTCCTGCGGTGGGGGGTGTTGGTTCGCTCGACGGCTCGGCCGGGCGGTGGGAGTGCCGCGGCGCGGTGCGCTTCCGGCTTGCCGACGGGGCCAGTTGAGCAGTTCGGGACTCACCGTAGACTGCAAGCGCTGAACCTTTTGTAGATCCAAGCAAAAGGTTCAGGCATTTACCTCATGTGAGTGACCGCCACACCAGGTGTACGAAACGGAGCGACGACTTGGCACCACGAAGCGTCCCCACGGCCCGCCGCCTCCGCATCGGCATCGAACTGCGCCGCCTACGGGAACGTGCGGGTATGACCGCCGCCCAGGCTGCCCGCTCCCTGGGCACCACTCAGGCGCAGGTCAGCAACATCGAAGCCAACCGCTTCGGCATCAGCGCCGAACGCGTACGCACGCTCGCCAACATCTACGGCTGTACGGACGAACCCCTCGTCGACGCCCTCGCCGACATGGCAGCGGACCGGACACGCGGCTGGTGGGAGGAGTACCGGGACACCCTGCCGCCCCGTCTGGTGGACCTCGCCGAACTGGAACACCACGCCACCGCCCTGCGTGTCACCCAGGTCATCAACATCCCCGGCCTGCTCCAGACCCCCGAGCACGCCCGCGCGCTGTTCCGCGAAGCAGTTCCCGCGCTGCGCCCGCACGAGATCGAGTTCCGGATCTCCCACCGCATCAAGCGCCAGGCCATCCTCCACCGCGAACAACCACCGCCGTACACCGCGATCGTCCACGAGGCCGCCCTACGCATGCAGTTCGGCGGCCGCGAGGTGGCCAGGACACAGCTGGATTACCTGGCAGAGGTCAGCAAGCAGACCAACGTCACCGTCCGCGTGATCCCGTTCAACGGCACGTCATTCCCCACTACGGGACACGCCGTCGACTACTTCCACGGCTCGGTACCGGCGCTCGACACCGTGGAGGTCGACACCGCCCATGGCAGCGAACTCGTCGATGCGGCAGGACAGTTGGAGAAGTACCGTCTCGTTCTGGACCGCATGGAGGCAGTCACCCTGAAACCCGCCGCCTCACGCGACCTGATCCATCACATCGCCCAGGACACCTGAGAGACGAGACATGACCGAACCCAACTGGCAGAAGTCGTCCTACAGCGAAGAAGGCTCGGCGTGCGTTTACCTGGCACCGGCACCGACCGGGGGCGTCCTCCTACGCGAAAGCGATGAACCGCATCGCATCCTCACAACCGACAAGCGCTCACTCGCCGCATTGATAGCCACCCTGCGAACGCGGAACAGATAAGACTGGCTTTGGCCGAGCGAACGGCTGGCGCTTGTCCCGGCCGGGACGGTACCGATGCCCCCGACCGCAGACTGGCACGATGGCGATTTCACCCCGCAGATCGTCGGCCACCCCCGGCCCCTCCCCGGCACGGCGGGCTGTCAGCCGCGCCCCTCACCCCCTCACGCCCCACGACCTGCAGCACCCCGAGCCGACCGGCATGTCCCGGAAGCAACTCAGCGAGCTGACCCACATCTTGATCCCCGCGTTGGAGAGCGCCGCGAGCTAGTCCGTCACACAGCCCGCGGCGGATCACTCCGTGTCGCCCGCAGCACGGACCGCAAAGCCCAGCTCACGTCTGCCGACCAAATCCTGATCCCCGTCTTCTGCAGCGGAACCACGCTCTTCAGGGGCTCTTCGGCCAGCGCTTCAACACCACCGCCATGAGTACTCACTGAGTCATAGCCGAATATACTTCGTCACAAAGGTCAGCATCCATCTCTAGGTACTGCTGATCATCAACATAGAACGCCCCACGCCGATAACACTCATTGAAGACCCTGACCATTTGCTCAAGGCTAGCGAATTCAATATTGGTCGATTCCCCAATGAGAACTCCCGCCACGCGCGCGGGTTGCCCCGGCCGCCAAACGGCTGCGTAAAGGTCGCCACTCGGCCCGGCCAAGACGGGGACCCAGTGCTCACCAAGCACCGGATCAGCACCATAGGAACGCCTTATTCCTAGCGCCTCTCGCAATGAGACAGGGGCATACCCAGGGATTACATTGATCTCGTCCTGAGTTTGACCATCATGAAATTCAACCCCATTGCACCATCCAAACCAGGAAACCACCTCGTCCGGCGGAAACGGCCCAACAGCCGCCTCGACCTGACCCGCTTCGACCCCCGGGACAAGCCAGGGGACCACCGGCCGAGCCATCTCAGCAAGACGATCCACCAGGCTTTCGAGTTCTTCCTGCAGCACCCTTGCACTCCCATCCGTCATCGCCTACGCACATAATACTTGTCACCGTCCTGCACTCCCAAAGGCTGGAGGAAGCCTTGCCAGAGCGAAGCCCGACCGTGGGTAGTATTCTCCGCGCGCGGTATCAGACTCGTCGTCGCACCGGTTCCACCTTCATATGTAGAAGCGAATGGGAACTCTTCCCACGACAGCCCCGGCCCGAAGGTTCCCGGCCGAGGAAGCCCTCGCTGCGCAGCGTTCCGATTCTTCCTGATCCTATTCTTTCCCGTCATTCGCGTAACTATGGGACTCGCGCCACCAGCGATCGCCTTGTCGAAGTTTGCCGCCACTCCGGGATACAGACTTGAGTCGAGTTCATGCACTGGAAGTATCGTCGCCTCGCCCGATGAATCAACTGCAAAAACCCGGGGGCACGCATTGTGTACCAGCACGGGCTTATCGGCAGCGAGTACATAGTACGTGTGGAGCTGCTCAACGGTGAGGTTGTACATGCTCGCTGCACCAGGCGCGACGCGAATGGCAGCCACGTAGGCGTGGCCGTCGGTTGCGGTGTTGAGCGCATGGCCCGGTGTCAGCTTGGCTGCAGCCACCCACGTATGGGTGGTGTCGTCCCAGAAGGGGTGCTTGGACGTGGTGTGCAGGACGGACTTGTGGCCCTTGCCATCCCGGATGGTCAGGTCGATCAGGTCTTCGTCGTGGTTGACGAATTGGGCAGTGACTGTGCGGGCCCCCTGGTGCTTTCCGGTCTCGGGGTCTGCGGCCTCGACCTTGTCACCAGGCTTGATCTTCCCGATGGCCTTGGATGTTCCGTCAGCCAGCAGGACGGGTGTAGTAGCCGTGAAGCTGCACTTCCCGGCCCGCGCTACCGCACCTGCCTCTTCTGCCTCGGCCGCTGATCCCCGCCCACGTGTGAGCAGAGCCACCGCCACGAAGGCACTGACGCGGCCGCTGGCGTGGGCGCCGTCGCCCTGCTTGTACTCGGTGTAGATGCTGACGCCGGTGTCCCACATGCCCTCGATGGCAGGGATGCCCTGCGTGATGATGACGCCTGGAACGGTCAGTGCCGCACAACTCTGCCAGCCGTCTCCGAGAATGCAGTCGCCTGCCGTAGCCAGGCTGCCGAGAGCTTGGTTGACATAGCCGGTGACCATGTCCGTGGTCTGGTCGACGAGTCCGGAGAGGAAGCCGCCGAATCCGCTCGGGTGGCTGTTGCCTCCGCTCCCGTTGTGGCTGTCACCTCCGCTTTGGTGGGTGCCGGACTTGCTGCTCCCACCGGTATTGGTGGGGGTACTGCCCGAGCCGGGGTAGTCATCCATCGCCTTCTTGGCGCCGGCCTCGTCGCCTGGGGTGTGGTTGATGCAGGACGGGCAATTGCGCGTCGGGCAGTCGGGGCCTGCACACAGTCCGGACGGGTCGCTGTTGGTGATCGGGTTGCTGCGGGCGTAGGCGTAACCGGCGAGTTGTTGGTCGTCGGTGGCTGCGAAGATCGGGTCGAGGCTGACGAAGCGGCCGAGGGTGGGGTCGTACTGCCGGGCGCCGAGTTGGGTGAGGCCGGTGTTGGCGTTGTCGGGGGCGTTGAGGAAGCCTCGGTTGTCGAGCCAGCTGACGGTGGTGCCGCGGGTGCCGCCGTAGGGGGTGAACTGGCGCCAGGTCGGGGTCTGGGCGGTGTTGTCGAGGTAGAGGCCGCTGGTGCCGTGAGGGTCGCTGATCTCGAACTTGTAGTTGGTGCCGGTGCCGGTGCGGACCACGGTGCCGCCGCCGGGCAGGGGCAGATAGCGCACGCCGGTGGTGGTGCTGCCGGTGAGGGTGAGCTGCTCGCCAGGCAGGTAAAGGGTGGTGCTGGACGGGTCGGTCTGGAGCAGGACGTTGCCGTCGGCGTCGTAGATGTAGCTGGTGGTGCCCGTCTTGCCACCGCCGACCTGGGTGAGCTGTCCGGCCTCGTTCCAGTTCAGGGTCTGATTGCCCGACGCGATGGTGGTACGGCCGGTGGTGTTGCCCGCTTTGTCGTAGGTGTAGCTGGTCGTTGCGCTGCTTGCGCCGCTGGCCTGGGTGGAGGACAGAGCGTGGGGCTGGACGGTGCCGTTGCCGTCGTAGTCGTAGGCGTAGCTGGTGGTGGTGTCGCTGCCGCCGGTGGTGGAGTGGTCGACCTGGTGCTGGCGCTGTCCGAGGGCGTCGAAGTCCCAGCTGGTCCAGTACGCGGTGCCGCCGGCGAGCGGGTCGCCGACCTGGGCGTGGGAGTCCGTGGTGGGGGTGGCGTTGCAGTCGTCGGTGGCGGTCCAGGCCTGGGTGAGGCGGTCGAGTGCGTCGTACTCGTAACACTGGGTCTCGGGCGCCGCTGTGGCGCCCAGGCGCGTGGTGACCTGCTTGGTCGTGTTGCCGGCGGGGTCGTAGGTGTAGTTCTGCTCGTCGACCTTGGCCGGGGTGGTGGAGCGGGTCACCAGCTGGTCGGTCAGCGCTCCGGTGTGGGGGTCGTGGGTGTTGGTGAGGTAGGCCAGGTTGGTGCTCATGCCCAGGGTCTCCTGCAGCACCTGTCCGTAGGCGCTGTAGGTGGTGTTCTGGGCGTAGCCGTAAGAGGTGCTGCCCAGTCCGTTGGGCAGGTCCAGAGCGGTGGCGTAGGTGTGGCCGATGATCTCGTTGGGAAGGCCGCCGCCGAGGGGGTAGTTGTCGGAGTACAGGAGACCGGTGTCGGCGCTGTAGGTGTGGCGGAAGGTGTACGTCTTGCCGCCCAGCGCGCCGTGTACGGCCGGGATGGTGACGGACTGGCCGAGGGATTCACCGAAGGCGTTGAAGCCCAGTTGCTGGGTGGTGTACGTGTTGCCGGCGTTGTACGAAGTGGCCGTGGTGGTCCGGCCAATGGGGTTGGTGACGCCGGAGACGGCGTTGTCGTTGTCGAAGGTCCAGGCCGCCATCTGGTTGCCGCTCGCGCCCGGGGTCTGTGTGGCGACCGTGGAGGCGTACTGGCCCGTCTTGCGGTTCAGAACGTCGTAGGTGTAGGAGACGCTCTTGCCGCGGGAGTCGGTGGTCTGGGTGAGGTTGCCTGCGGCGTCGTAGACCATGCTGGTCGTGCCGGCGTCCGGATCGGTCTTGGACGTCACCTGGCCCAACAGGTTCTGGACGGTGGTCCACGTGCTGCCTTTGGAAGTGACCGTGTTCTGCTTGCCGTGCCCGTCGTAGCCGTAGGTGATCGCGTTGTAGGTGCCGCCGGTGACGGAGAACCGGCCGGTGAAGGTGTTGAGCGGGGTGGCCAGGGTCGGTCGGGCACTGTAGGAGTCGACTTCGGTCGTGCGCCCCAGAGGGTCGGTGCGCGTGGTCTTGACCGTGCCGCCGTCCGGGGGGATGACGGTGGTGGCGTCACCGCTGTAGACCGTGGTGGTGCGCTGCTTGAGCACCGAGTACTGCTCAGAGTCGTCGATGGCCACGCGGCCCAGGCCGTCGAAGGTGTAGCGGTCCTGGTTGGGAACCTGGGAGTCCTGCACCGAGGCCACTGCCAGGGCGGGGAGGGTGGTGGAGTCCCAGTAGGCGTTGTTCTTCTTCCAGACCCAGCCGTGCGAGTCGTAGAACGACTCGGTGATCAGCCGACCGCCCTGCGGGGTCGGTGCCTGACTCTGTCGGGTACGGCCGAGGGAGTCGACGAGGGTGTAGGAAGTGACGTAGCCCAGGGAGTCGTTCAGTGCCTGGGTGGTGGTGCCGGACTGGCCGGTCTGGGAGACCGTGTAGGTGTACTTGGTGTCGGCGGGGGCGGTGGTGGCCCGGTTGTGCTGCCACACCTCGGTGGTACGGCCGAGCGCGTCGTAGTGGACGGTGTCGGTGATCCCGTTGGCGTCGGTGGAGGTCAGGGTGAGGCCGCGGGTGGGATCGATGGTGGTGCTGATGCTCTGGTTCTTGGCGTTGGTGATCGACGTGCCGGTGGTCAGGCCGACGCTGTCCACGGTGTAGTTCGTGGTGGTCTTGTTGCCGCCCGCGTCGTAGCCGTCCTTGGGGCGGCCGTAGGTGTCGTAGGTGGCCCGCGTCTGGGTCTGCCAGGTGAACGCGCCGCCGCTGTAGTCCGCGGCGTGCCGGGTCATGGTGATCTCGCCCTTGGTGGGCGCGGCCGTCTGCGGGAAGGCGGTGGCGAAGCTGATGTCGTCGTAGTAGGTCCTGGTCGCGGAGACGACCTGGTCCGGGCGGGAGACGCTGGTGGGTGCGGTGAGGCTGTTGAGGGTTTTCGGCACGGTGGCCGGGCTGTTCTGGGTGAAGCCGGCGCAGGCGACCGAGTCGGTCTCCTTGGACGCTTCCAGTCCGACCAGGTTCGCGGTCGTGTTGGCCGGGGCGTACGTGATCGAGGTGCACTGGTCGTACTTGGCGTCGGCCGGCACCGTGTGGGTGTAGCTGTGGGTCAGCAGCCCGAAGTTGTCGTCCGTGCGGGTCGCCTCGTAGGTGTTGTCGGTCTCCGTGACGCGCCAGGTGGTGGTGCCGTCGCCGGTGACGGCCTGGCGGGTCCAGGTCTCGGCGACGTCGGTGGCGTGGGCGGTCAGATCCGGCATGCCCGAGCGGCTGCGGGTGGCGGTCGCGGCGGAGACCCAGTAGGAGGTCACGGTGGAGTTGTCCACGCTGCCGCCGACCCCGGTGTAGGCGGTGGTCTCCAGCGCGTTGCCCGCCAGCTGGTCGCTGTCGGTGTGCACCCCGCCCTGGGAGTCGGTGACGTTCACCGAGCGGCGGCTGGAGGAGGAGAGCCAGTCGTCGTCCATGCCGCGGTAGTACGAGGTGACTGCCTTGGTCTGGGGGTCGTTCGCTCCGTCGCCGGTGCGCGTCTCCACGCTGGCGTAGCCGCGGAACTGGCCCCAGGTGCGGTATTTGGCCTTGACTACCTCGTTGTCGTCGTGGTGCCAGGCAGCGCCGCCGTTGTAGCTGTAGTTCGTCTGCTTGACCACCGCGCCGCCGGTGCTGTCTGTCTCCAGGACCTGGGTGACGGCGTACTTCTCGAACCAGTCGGTGATCGGGTTGAGGTAGTCCTTGGGCGTCCAGGACACCGGGTAGCAGGATTTGGTGTTGGTCTTGGGGTCGGCCGAGGCCACGTAGGTGGCGGTGCAGGCGTCCGGTGTGTCGTAGGTGACGGAGGTCAGCCCGCCCATCTCGTTGGTGATGCCGGAGATGCGGTAGCGGTACAGGCCGGGGAAGTTGGAGGTGTCGACCCGGTTCTTCAGGTCCACGCCGGCGAACTTCACGTCCGGCAGCGTGATCGGCGAGGCGGAGCCACCGGCCGTGGTGTCGTCGCCCTCGTGGGTGATGGAGGCCAGCCAGAGCGTGGGCGAGGTGCCGTCCCCGGTGGCCGGCTCCGTCTGGTGCAGGGTGTACGTGTCGACCGCCTGGTACTTGGCGGCCGCCACGTTGTACTGCTGCACCTTGATCGAGGCCAGGCGGACGGTGGAGAAGAACGACGGCGTGTGGGCGGGGCAGATCGCCCCCGAGACGCAGACCAGGTCATAGGGCACGTCCGGGTACTGGCTGGAGGCGTTGCCCGGCAAGAGCACGTCGCAGGAGTCCAGGACACAGCGGGAGGCGGTGGTGAAGACGATCTGGTCGGGGACGGTGCCGTACGCGCCGGTGTCGCGGAAGCCGTAGTCGATCCTGGCGAGGTACGAGTCCCGGACGTAGGAGACGTTGCGGGCGCCGTTTTCCTCGCCGTAGTAGTTGGTGTCCTGGGTGTAGTAATACGCCATGGCGTTGGCGTGCGGGTCCACGACGTAGTCGAGGTGCCACTTGTACGCCATGGTGCACACCGAGTCGCTGAACCCGGACGACTTGTAGCAGGGGTCGCCGGAGTGCGCGGAGTACACCGGGACGGTGTCCACCGACTTGGTGGTTGCCTTGCCGGAGGACCAGCCGGGCAGTTGGTTGCGGCCGAAGTAGTACTGGGTGCCGTCCCGCTGGGTGACGATCCAGTAGTCCGTGTTGTAGGTACCGGATCCGTTGTTCGAGTCTGTGACGTGCTTGACGGTCGAGCCGTTGTCGTCGGCCGGCTTCCACGTCCCGGTGCTGCCGTCCTTCACCAGGGAGGTGGACGAGCCGTTCAGCGACAGGGTCAGGACCGGCCCGTCGTAGCACTTGTCGTCGCTGGACACCGGTGAGGCGCTGCCCCCCGGGTTGTCCGAGCAGGAGGTGAAACTCTGCTCAACGTATGAGTCGGGTGTGGCCCAGCCGTCGCCCACCCAGGAGGCCTGAGCCTGGGTGGAGGAGGTCTGTCCGTCCACCGAACCCGAGTCGTAGGCCAGGCCCACCGAGGGGTTGAGCGACCCCGACGAACTCGCCGGCGCGATGGGGTAGCTGTAGGTGAACGAGCCCGACGAGCTGCCGCCCGTCCAGGAGCCGGAGGGTGCCAGGGCGGTCGCGTCGTAGCTGCCGGCTCCCCCGCCTTCCGTGGTGCTGTCTGCGGTCGCCGCCAGCACCATCGTCTCGGCGCCGGTGACAGAAGACGCGGTGTACGAGGCGGGCACGGCGGTTGTACGGCCGGACGCTGAAGCCTGGGACGGGGATGTCTGGGGCTGGGAGCCCTGAAGTGTCAGGGTGGTGGCCAACTCCTGCGCCGAACGGTCCTGCTCAGTGGCCAGAGGGGTCTGGGTGCGGCAGGCGGCTCGCTTCGGCGTGGTCAGTGCACAGGCGGGAAGCCTGACCAGATGGAGGCGGTCGGCGTAATTACCGCCGTAGGCTCCCGCGAAGGCGCTGTAGTCCAGGCCCAGTTGCACCTTGCCCCGGCCACCTGTCGCGGGCTGCACAGCGAGAACGACGCCGGACACGCCGAGCTTGGTGGCGTCCTGGTGCGGCAGCACGCGTACCGAGACCTTGTTCGGTCCCTGGTACGAGTTCTTGGCCGAGCCCACCGAGCGGGCCCACACCGGCGTACCGGCTGCCGCCGCCTTGGCTCCTTGCTTCGTACCCGTCTTCGGGGCGGCCAGCGTGACCGTACCGGTCGCGGCGGTCGGCCAGTGGGCTTTCGCCGCACGGAAGACCTTCTTGGTCTGGTCCTTGACCGTCAGATTACGGGGGGTGAGGGTCGTGACCCCCTTGACCGACCGGGTCTGCTGCACTGCCGGGGCACCAGCACGGTCCTTGGTCGCAGCGGCCGCCGGGACCGCGGTAGGCACGGCCAGAGTCAGCGCCACCACAGCACCGACGATCCGTTCCCGCGCGCCGATCTGACGCGCAGTCCGTCTCAGCCACTCTGTCCTGGCCATGATCGATCCCCCCAACTCGCCCCGCATGCAGGCACAACGGCACCGCGGCTTGATCAAGCCGCAGCTGCGCGGGCGACTATCGCAGAAGATGCGAGCCCCGGGACAGTGACCAATTCCGACAACTGTTCACATCCGGACACCAAGAATTCACAAAACTTCGCTCTCGACTCGGACATGTACGGTCATCCGCGCATCAATCACGTCTGCCACAGACAGCGAAAAGCCGGTCCACTGGAGCACCGATCGACATGACCGGTCCTGTCCGACCTGACCTGGGGGTATCCAAAGGTGAGACCGACCCTGCGCAGCAGGATGCTGAGTGCGGCACTGGCAGTCGCACTCAGCACGCTGTCCCTCTCCGGCGCGGCGACAACCGCCCATGCCGATACGGCCTCTGAGACTGCGTCACCGCAACTGCCACTGGACGAGGCGCGGGCCTCGGCCCAGGCGCAGGCCACGGGCAAGGCAGTGGCCGTGGCGGCGGCGACCACGTCGACGGAGTCGGAAGTGGCCAACCCGGACGGCACGTTCACCTTGACCCAGTCGGTCGCCCCGGTGCGCAAGTACGAATCCGGCGACTGGAAGACGCTGGACGCCACCCTGGTCCGGCACGACGACGGCACCGTCACCCCGGCCCTGAGCACCGCGGATCTGACCCTGTCAGGGGGCGGGAACGGGCCGCTGGCGGTGATGAAGGACCACGGCCGTTCACTGTCCCTGACCGTGCCGGCCTCGATCGGCGCACTGCCGGCCCCGACCCTGGACGGCTCCAGCGCCACCTACCCCGACGTCCTGGACGGGGTAGACCTGAAAGTCACCGCAGATACCCAAGGCGGCTTCTCCGAAGTCCTCGTCGTCAAGAGCGCCGACGCGGCCGCCGACCCGGCCCTGGACACTCTGGCCTTCCCCGCCGAGACGAAGAACGTGGCGCTGGCCATCGACAAGGCGGGCAACATCACGGCCACGGACGACGCCGAGCGCACCGTCTTCTCCGCCCCGGCGCCGCTGATGTGGGACTCCGCCACTGCGGAGACAGCCGCCCCAAGCGCACTCTCCGCCGGCAAGAAGGCGCTCTCCGCCGCAGACGAGCGAACCGCCTCCGACACCGGCGAGCCGGTAGCCTCCTCCGCCAACGAGCCCGGCGCGGGAGCGCACATCGCGCCGGTCGCAGCGTCCTACACCTCCGGCCACATCCGCCTGACCCCGGACCAGGATCTGCTGTCCGCCTCCTCCACCGTCTACCCGGTCTACATCGACCCGACCTACAGCGCCGCAGGCGGCACGCTCACCAGCTGGACCTGGGTCAACTCCGCCTACCCGGACGTCAGCTACTGGAAGGACACCAGCGCCACCGGGCTGCACGTGGGCTACCAGGGCTGGGAGACCCCGTACCACAAGTCGCGGGCGTTCGCGAAGCTCTCGGTGGACAGCCGGATCTTCGGCGCGACGATCATCGACTCGAACTTCTACGCCACCGAGACCTACGCGCCTTCGTGTACCGCGACGGCGGTGGAGCTCTGGCAGACCGGCTCGATCGACTCCGGCACCACCTGGAACGACCAGCCCGCCTGGAAGTCCCAGTGGGGCACGAAGACCGTGGCCTACGGCTACTCCCCTTCCTGCCCGGCGAAGTCGCTCGGCTTCGACGTCACCTCCCACATGCAGGACATCGCCGACGCCGGGGACCTGAGTAACGTCACCCTGGGGCTGCGGGCCGACGACGAACTCGACAAGTACGGGTGGAAGAAGTTCGACCACGCCACCATCTCCATGTCCACCACGTACGACCACAAGCCGAACAAGCCCTCGACGTTGATCACCTCACCGGCCACCACCTGCACCAGCACCATCAAGACCACCGGTGACGGCGACATCACGCTCTACGCAAAGGTCTCCGACCCCGACGGCGGCACTCTCTCCAACACCTTCAACGTCACCAAGACGTCCGACGGCACACAAATCGCCAAACCCACCGTTTCCGCCGCCTCCGGGAAGAACGCCACCTACACGCTGAAGAAAACGGTGTTGGAGGCCGCAGCCGGCGGCTCAGTCCTTGGCGTGTCGTGGAACGTGACCTCCTCCGACGGCACCTATTCCTCGGCAGCCTCGTCCACGTGCAAATTCAAGTTCGACCCCAGCAGGCCCGGCGCCCCGGTCATCACCGACGCCTCCTCGAACGACTGCGGCGACGACGCCAGCACCACCACCTACCAGGTCGGCAACGCTGCCGGCTTCACCCTCGCACCCAACGCCTCAGGCGGCACCACCGCCAGCTACCTCTACCAGCTCAACGGCGCCACCCCCGTCTCCGTGGCCAGCGCCGGGGCCAGTACCTCCATCAGCGTCACCCCCACCCGGGGGACGAACGTGCTGACCGTCACCGCGGTCTCGTCCGGCGGCAACATCGGCGACACCGTGAACTGCATCCTCATCGCCGCGCCCGCTGCCACCGCCGCCGACGGCGACCTGACCGGCGACGGCCTGCCCGACCTCACCGCCGTGGGCGCCCAGGCGGGCCTGGCCAGCGGGCTGTGGCTGGCCCACGGCACGACCGACGGACAGCTCACCACCAGCGCCACCAACCTCGGGGCTGCCGGCACCGGTGTCAATTCCGCGGGTTCACCGACCGACTGGAACGGCACCCAGGCCATCACCGGACACTTCAACACCGGCGCCGGCTTCAACGACATCCTGGACTACGATCCCGCGACCGGCCGCGGCGCGGTGCTGTTCGGCAGTGGTGACGGCTCCCTGCTGCGCCCCTTCAGCGGCGATCAGGTCAACGTCAACGGCACCGCCTTCACCGACGGCAACGGCAACAGAGCCACCAGTGTCGCGAGCGGGGGCGGCCTCTACAACACCCTCAACGGCGAGCCCGTCACCGGATACCCCGACCTGCTCGTGATCGTAGGCGGGCAACTGTGGGACCAGCCAGGTGCCCCCACCCCGGGATACTTCGCCGGCGTCGACAACGCGCTGCCACTGACCGGCACCAACCCCACCGGCTCCGGTGACTGGACCGGCTGGAGCATCGCCTCCAGTCTCATCGACGGACTGCCCGCGCTCTTCGCCCGCAACACCAGCACCGGAGCGCTCTACTACTACACCCCGCAACAGCTCCAGGACCTCGCCTACGGCAGCACGGTCACTCCGGTGCAGCTCGCGAGCAGCGGCTACAGCTCCGCGGCTCTGCCCGTCCTCCAGGCTGCCGACCTCGACAGCAACGGCACCCCTGACCTGCGCACCGTCTCCGCCGACGGAACCAGCACCACACGGATCTTCGACGCGACGGCCAACACCCTGACCGCCCAGGCCGCCCAGACCCTCATCGCCCCCAGCCACACCTGGCCGCTCAACGACGGCACCGAGGGCAGCGCGGCCACCGCCACCGACACCTCCGCCGGCCTGAACCTCACCGGCGGCACCGCGGCCACCTGGGACACCGACGACAACGTCTCCTTCCCCTCCAACCTCGCGCTGGACGGCACCGCCACCAGCTCGATGACCTCCAGCGCGGCACTGTCGCTGTCGAGCCCCTTCACCCTGTCCACCTGGGTCAAACCCGCCGCCGTCGGTGGCGTCATCGCCTCCCAGGACGGTGTCCACAACTCCGGCTTCCTGCTCTACACCCAGTCCAACAAGGAATGGGCGTTCTGCCTCGCCACCTCCGACGCCACCCGCGCCTACGACTGCATCGCCGGCGGCACCGCCATCATCGGCCAGTGGACCCACCTGACCATCACCTACGACCCGGCCACCAAGGCCATGACGCTGTACGTGGACGATCGGCCAGTGGCCCGCGGCTCCCACACCGCGATCTCCGGCTTCACCGGAAACTTCACCCTGGGCAACGACCTGGCCAACGACGTCCGCGCCGCCTTCTTCCGCGGCAACCTCGCTGACGTACAGGTCTGGAACGGAGCGGCTCTCACCAGGAACGAGGTCGCGATCATGGCCAACATCGTCATCCCCAAGGCCCCGTACGCCTTCACCGACGTCGCCGACTACAACGGTGACGGCAAGGTGGACGTGGTCGCCGCCGACGCCACCGGCAGCCTGTGGCTCTACCCCGGCAACGGCAGCGGTGGCTGGTCGACCTCGTTCGTGTACATCGGCTCCGGCTTCTCCGGATACACCTTCGCCGGGATCGGCGACTTCAACACGGACGGCTACTCCGACATCGTCGCCATGGCACCCGGTGGCACCCTGCGCCTGTTCCCCGGCGACGTCGGGCACGACCTGCTCACTCCCGTCACCAACTTCGCCAGCGGCTGGAACGGCTACGCCTTCGCAGGCGTAGCCGACTTCAACCGCGACGGCAAACCCGACATCATCGGCCGCCACCCCGACGGCACCCTGCGCCTGTTCCCCGGAACCGGCACCGGCACCGGCCTGGGATCAGCCGTGCAGATCGGCACCGGCTGGACCAACTACACCCTCGGCGGCGTAGCCGACCTCAACGGTGACACCTACCCCGACGTCATCGCCCGCGAGGACGCCACCGGCATCCTGTGGCTCTACCCAGGCAACGGCAGCAACGGTTTCGGCAGCCGCAGTCAGATCGGCACCGGCTGGAACCCGTACACCATCGCCGGTATCGGCGACTTCAACAGCGACGGCAACCCCGACGTCATCGCCCGTGAGGACGCCACCGGCATCCTGTGGCTCTACCCCCGCACCGCCACCAGCTTCAGCACCCGCCAACAGATCGGCACCAGCTGGTAGCCCGATTCCCGTCCGCCGAGGCCTGCGCCGCACGGCCTCGGCGGACCAGCGTGCGGCCGTGTGCCCGCGGCGAAGCGGTCGGTGCCGGCGTTCACGACCAGGGCCCGGCTCGAGCGTTCGAGCCGGGCCCATCCGAGCGGGGTCGGAGATCAGCCTGCCGGGGTCTGGGCCGCGGGCAGTTCCACCAGTTCGGTCGCGCCGTCGGCGGTGCGCTCCCCGTAGCGGGTCCCGGTCTGCGGGCACTCCCACACCCCCGCCTCGCCCTCGCGCTCGACCAGCCGTACTCCGGCCCGGCCCACCCACCCGATCCGGCGGGCGGGAACACCGGCCACCAGCGCGAAGTCGGGCACGTCCTTGGTGACGACGGCGCCCGCCGCGACCAGCGCCCAGCGGCCGACGCGGACCGGGGCGACACAGACCGAACGGGCACCGAGCGAGGCACCCTCGGCGACCTTGACGCCCACCGCCTCCCAGTCGCCGCCCCGCTTGAGCTTGCCCTCGGGGTCGACGGAGCGCGGATACTGATCGTTGGTGAGCACGACAGCGGGGCCGACGAAGACGCCGTCGCCGAGTTCGGCGGGCTCGTACACCAGGGCGTAGTTCTGCAGCTTGACGTTGTCACCGATGCGCACACCCGTGCCGACATAGGCGCCGCGGCCGATGACGCAGCCCGTACCGAGGCGCGCCTTCTCACGGACCTGGGCGAGTTCCCACACGGTGGTCCCGTCGCCCAGTTCGGCGCTCTCGTCGACCTGGGCGGTGGGCTTGATGGTGTAGCTCACGGTTGAACCTTCCTGTGGCCGCCGAGCAGCAGCCGGTCGAAATCGTCGCGTACGACGGTCCAGTCCCAGGCGGAGAGTGCGTGTTCGGCGGCCGCCTGGCCCGCCTTGACCCAGGCCTCCTCGGTCGCCGTGCAGGCGAGTATCCGCCGCGCCGCTTCCTCGGGCGTGCCGGCCACCCACTCCTCCGGGAAGAGGGTGCGGGCACTGTGCTCCCGGCCCGCGAAGAACGGCCAGTCACGGGCGACGGGAACGGCGCCGCTGGCGGCACCCTCGACGAACCCGCAGTGGAAGCTCTCCCGCACCGAGGAACTGAGGATCACCCCGACCTCCTCGAGCACGGCGGCCACATCACCGGTCTGGCCGACGCGGCGGACCGCGCCCGAGGGCTCGAACCGCGCGAGGTCCCGCTCCAGCCGGTCGTGGTAGGCCCGTGCGGCGGGGCCGGCCTCGGGGTTCAGGTCGCCACCGACCAGCAGCAGCCGGTAACGGTCGTCCTGCGCGCGCAGGAGCCGCAGGACCTCGATCGCCCATCGGGGATCCTTGGCGACCTGGCCGATCCCCACCAGAGCGAGGGTGAACCGGGCCTCGGGCCGCTTGGGGCGCCGGTACGCGGAGAGGTTCATCGCGTTGTGGATCACGTGCAGCCCCGGGGCTCCGTCGGCCGACAGCCGCGGCACGGCGGCCGTCACCAGATCACGCAGGTGGTCGGCGACGAATATCAGGTCGTCGACCCGGGAGAAGTCCACGACGTGCGGCCAGTAGGTGAAGGCCTCGTAGCTGTGCAGCCGCACGATCACACGGGTGGTGCCCGGATCGACCTGGGTCAGGAACGCCGCCCCGGCCGCGCACCAGTCGACGAAGACCGTGTCGGCCCAGTCGAAGTGGGGGCGCAGCGCTTTCTCCGCCGCACGCCCGAAAGGCGCCTGGCCCCCGACACGGTGCCCCATCATGCGCCGCAGGCCCTTGGCCAGGGGTGCGAGCTCCGGGTCGGCGGCCAGGTCCAGGACACGTACCTCGACGTCGGCGTGCTGCTCGTACCGCTCGGTGATGAGCGGGAGGAAATTGGCGTTGGCCCGATGGACGACGAGAAGCCTGAGGGGGCGGTCCTGCGGCGCCGGCGCGGCGGGCTCCTTGCGGCCGCGCGGCTTGGTTATCGCGCGCATGACACGGCTGCGGTGGATCGGGGCCGTGAAGCCCTCGGGATCCTCGGCCAGCGGCGAGGTCAGCCCGTCGACGTGCGGGACCCGGTGGAAGGCGAGCAGCAGCGCCTTCGCCGCCAGCCCTGCCGCGTTCACCCGTTGCCCCTCCTTGTACAGCGCGTCGGCGCAGGAGAGCTCGGCCGCGTAGGCCGCCTTCAGACGGCGTGGGGTGAGGCCGTGGGACAGCTCCAGGTCTGCGGCCTCGGCCAGCAGGTCGGCCTTCAGCCTGGCCTCACCCGCGTGCTTGGCCAGGACGTTCAGCAGGCGCGCTCCCGCGCTCGGGACCCCCGCTCCGGCCAGGCGGGAACTCAGCCAACGGGTAGGGGTGACGAACCGCTCAGCGGGAATCCGGTACACCGGCACAGCGTAGCTCCAGTCCGCGCACAGGACGCGAGGTCCAGCGCCGATCAACGACGAGTGGCACCTGAGGACGGCGGCTGTCCCCACCGGGCAAACCTGGACGTCCGTGGCCCGGAGGGGGCACGACGGGCGCGGCCCCGGCCGAGTGGCCGGGGCCGCATCCTACGACGGTCGGCTGTGTCAGCCGCCGATCACCACCCGGCGCACGCCCTTCCAAGCCTCCGGGTCCGTCGTACGACGCCCGTCGACGAGGACCGTGACGTCCGGCAGGTCGGCCGGGGTCAGGGTGCGGTACTCGGCGTGGTCGGCCTGGAGGATCGCCGCGGTGACCTTCTCGCCCTGGTGCGGGGTGAGGCCGTGCGCGGTCAGCTCCTCCGCGGTGTACATCGGGTCCGAGACGTACGGGACCGCGCCGCGCGCCTTGAGGGCCTCGACGGTCGGGAAGACGCCCGAGAACGCCGTCTCCTTGACGCCACCGCGGTAGGCGGCGCCCAGGACGAGGACGTTCACGCCGGTCAGGTCGCCGTAGGCGGCGGCCAGCAGGTCCACCGCGTACTCCGGCATCGCCGCGTTCGCCTCACGGGCGGAGCGCACGACGGTCGCGGACGGGTCGTTCCACAGGTACATCCGCGGATAGATCGGGATGCAGTGGCCGCCGACCGCGATGCCCGGCTGGTGGATGTGGCTGTACGGCTGCGAGTTGCAGGCCTCGATGACCTTCTTGACGTCGATGCCGTTCTGGTCCGCGAAGCGCGCGAACTGGTTCGCCAGGCCGATGTTGACGTCCCGGTAGGTCGTCTCGGCCAGCTTCGCCAGCTCGGAGGCCTCGGCGGTGCCCAGGTCCCACACGCCGTTGGCCTGCGGCAGGTCGGCGCGCTCGTCGAAGTCGAGGACCTGCTCGTAGAACTCCACACCGCGGGCCGTCGACGCCTCGTCGATGCCGCCGACCAGCTTGGGGTAGCGGCGCAGGTCGGCGAAGACCCGGCCGGTGAGGACGCGCTCCGGGGAGAAGACGAGGTGGAAGTCCTCGCCCGCGGTCAGGCCCGAGCCCTCGGCGAGCATCGGCGCCCAGCGGGTGCGGGTGGTGCCGACCGGGAGGGTCGTCTCGTACGAGACCAGCGTGCCGGGCCTCAGGCCCTGCGCGATCGCCTTGGTCGCCGCGTCCATCCAGCCGAAGTCCGGGGTGCCCTCGGCGTCCACGAACAGCGGGACGACCACGACGACGGCCTCGGACTCGGCGACCGCGGACGCGGTGTCCGTGGTCGCGCTCAGCAGACCGGCGTCGACAGCCTGCTTCAGCTTGACGTCCAGGTCGTGCTCACCGGGGAACGGCTCAACACCGGCGTTGACCAGCTCGACGACCTTCTCGTTCACGTCCGCGCCGATGACCCGGTGGCCCTTGGAGGCGAACTGCACCGCCAGCGGGAGCCCGATCTTGCCGAGCGCTACTACACAGATGTTCATGGAGGGTCGCTACTTCTTCCTTTTGGAACGGGACTTCAGTTTCCGGACAAGGCCCCCCAGCGCCCGCCGGACCACAGTCCTCTTCGGGGGGTACATCTGGGCCGTGTCGACCACCACGCGTCCCTTGGGGTTGACCAGGGCCGACGCCCGGTACGGGTCGTCGTCCCGGCCCCACTTGCGGGCCAGCGGCATGGGCAGACCCTTGCCGCGCACGGGGATCTCGTACGTGGAACCGGCCACGTCGACGTAGACGCGCACGCCCCACTTGCCGGTGACCGGCTCCAGCGGGACTCGGGCGTGCAGCACGGTGGCGGCGGTGCCGTTCTCGGCCGGCTCCACCCTCATCTCGCCCACCACGGGCGCGAGTTCGCGCTCGGGCTTCAGCCGGCGCGCGCCCGGCTTGTCCGCCGACTTGGGCATCGCGCCCTTCACCAGCCGCAGGGCGGCACTGTCGACGTCCCCGAGGACCGGCACCCGTACGGACGCCGTGTAGGCGAGCTTCTCGCCCTCCTGCTCCCACGCGGAGGACAGCAGGACGGTGCCCTTGGCGAGGCGGCCGGGGACGGCCTCCCCGACCAGCTCGTAGACCCGGTCGGACACCCCGATACGGGGGTCGCGGAAGCCGGGGTAGCGGGCGTAGGCGCGCTCGCCCTCCACGACGAACGGGGGCGCCCCGTGCTCCTTCTCCGAGGAGATCGCCTCGGCCAGCTCGTCGATGGCGACGGCCTGCGCCAGCGCGATCCGCACCCGGCGCTTGACGTCCATGGCGTCGCGGACACCGTCGGTGAGGTAGGCGTCCGCGAGCCGGCCGATGCCCGTGCAGAGCTGCCGCTGCAACTCCCGGTCCAGGGACGGGAAGTCGTCCTGAACGAGCTTGGCCAGCTCCCAGGTGAAGTGCCGGCGCAGGACGGCGTCCCGGCCCGGGCCCGCGTCGATCAGCCCGGCCGTGAAGTCCATGATCTCGGCCGCCGCCCGCAGCCGCGCCAGATGGTCCGCGCGGTAGGTGATGTTGCTGGCGTCACCGCGCTTGACCGCGTAGTAGCAGGTGTAGTCGGCCACCACCGAGATCTTCCGGGCGCGCACGCACGCCTCGATGGTGAACGGCTGGTCACTGCCCACGGGCAGGTGCTCGGGGAAACGCAGGTGGTACTTCTCCACCATGTCCCGCCGGAACAGCTTGGTGTTGGCCAGGGTGAACGGCAGCGCCGAGTCGTACAGGCTGACGTCCGCGACGTTCTCCTTGTACAGCGCCTGGTGCACATACCGGCCGTTGGTGCCGACCATCTTGCCGACGACGACGTCGGAGTCGTGGGCGTCGGCGCACTTCACCATGCGCTCCAGCGCCTCCTCGCCGAGGAAGTCGTCGGAGCCGATGAAGTAAACGTAACGGCCGGTGGCCACGTCAAGCGCACGGTTGCTGGGCGCGGCCGGGCCGCCGGAGTTCGGCTGGTGGATCACCTTCACGGTGTCCGGGTACAGCGCCGCGAACCGGTCCAGCTCGCGGCCGCTGTCGTCCGTGGAGCCGTCGTCGACGGCGACGATCTCCAGGCGCTCTCGGCCGATGCTCTGCCCGATCAGGGAGTTAAGACACTCCGTCAGGTAGGGCATCGTGTTGTACACCGCGACGACGACGCTGACGTCCGGTGTCCCGCTCATGCGTCGGCCTCCACCGTTCTGCGCGCGGCCGCCGGGCGGACGGCGCTGCCGGGAACCAGCCGGGTGTAGACCTTGTCGAGCAGCTCGGCCTGGGCCTCCCAGGTCCACTCGTCGAGCAGGCCGTCCTTGTCGTACACGGCCCGGTAACGGTCGGCGTCACCGAGCACCGACTTCACGGACCGCACGTAGTCCTCGACGTCCTCGGCCTTGAAGACCTCGCCCTGGCCGGTGCGCTGGACCATCTCGCCCATCGTCTTCACATCGCTGACGATCAGCGGCAGCCGGGCGTGCGAGTACTCGAAGAACTTGGTGATCAGCGCGATCTCGTGGTTCGGCCAGTGGTGGATCGGGATGACCCCGAGGTCCGCCGTCGCGAGGAAGCGCACCACCTGGTAGTGCGGCACGTACGGCAGGATGTGCAGCCGGTCGGAGACGCCCAGTTCCTCGGCGCGCTCGCGCAGGGTCCGCATGTACTCGGACTCGGTGTTGAGCACGACGAAGGCCGTGTGCACCTCGGCCAGCTGCGGCAGCGACTCGACCATGATGTCGAGGCCGCGCTGCGGGGCGGCGGCACCGCTGTACACGGTCAGCGGCACGTCCGGACCGATCCCGCACAGCTCGCGCAGGTCCGGGACCGGCTCGGCGGCCTGCTCCGGGGAGATCTCCGCGTCGGGCGCGTTGAGCACCACGGACGGGCGTTCCTTGAGGCTGTGCCGCTCCTGGAGCATCCCGGCGAGCGTGTCGGACACCGTGGTGACGGCGTCGGCGTGCCGCGAGTACTCCAGCTCGTGCGCGCACTGCGCCTTGTGCCAGCGCGGGTGCGAGTTCCACGGCTTGATGCCGGGCAGGAACTCGTGCGCGTCCCACACCAGCTTGACCTTGCGGCCGCGGGCCCGCCCGCGCAGGGTGGCACGGGCGCCGACGCCCAGCATGCGGAAGTCGTTGGCGTGGATCAGGTCCGGGTCGAGCTCGTCGATGACCTTGCCGTACGCCAGCTCCAGGTCCCACAGGTTCGGGTCGAGCCGACGCCAGCTGCGGGTGCCCATGGTCCTGTGCCAGAACGCGGTGGTGAAACGGTCCAGCGGCGAGTCCATGTCCTTGCGGCGCTTCTCCAGCGCGGCGGTCTTGCGCGCCCGCAGGTTCACCCAGTTCTGCACGAACCGGGACGCCAGCCGCGGCAGCACCAGGCGCAGCCTGGTGAGGAACGAGCCCTCCTGCTGGGCGAGGATCAGCCGGATGTTGAGATCGGCGCGCCAGGCCTTGATCTTCTGCCGGCGGTACGCGGCCAGCGGCCCCGGCTTGTACGCCAGCGGCGAGCGCAGCACGGCCCGGCGGTACTCATGACGGCGACGCTGCATCGGACTGGGCACCGGCAGCAGACGCACCTGCGCCTTGCCGATCTCCCAGGTCGTCTCGCTCTTCCCCCTGCCCTTGCCGAGCAGGATCACGTCCCACCCGGCCTCGGCGGCCGAGCGTGCTTCCTTCTGCACGCGCGAGTCGCCGTTCACCCCGTTGTCGACGAGCATGACGATGCGTCCACGCACCGCCGGCTGCGCCGACGTGTTCTCAGCTGCCATGAGTTGCCAGGTCCTCCACCTGAAGGGAAACGCTGCGGTTCTGTGTAGCCGACTCCAGCACGGCGGCCGCCACCTGAACAGTGCGCATTCCCTGGCGCAGGGTGCAGATGTCGGCTTCCTTGCCGAGCACCGCGTCCCGGAACAGCTCGTGCTCGACGAGCAGCGGCTCGCGCTTGGGGATGGCGTACCGGATCATGTCGCCCTCGGACACCCCGCGGAAGGCCTGGAGAGCCTCCCACTCGGTGGTGACGGCGGCGTTGGAGTGGAAGGTCAGGTCGGCGGTGAGGGTGTCGGCGATGAAGCAGCCGCGCTCACCGGTCACCGAGGTGAAGCGCTCCTTGAGCGGGCTCAGCCAGTTCACCAGGTGGTTCACCATGGTGCCGTCGTCGAGGCGGCCCACCGCGGAGACCATGTCCTCGTGGACTCGGCCGCTCTTGGAGACGGTGTGCGCGGCGATGGACACGTACTCGCGCCCGGTCACCCAGCCGGTCAGGTCGATGTCGTGGGTGGCGAGGTCCTTGACCACGCCGACGTCCGCGATGCGGTGCGGGAACGGGCCCTGGCGGCGGGTCACGACCTGGTAGACGTCACCGAGTTCACCGGCCTCCAGGCGGGCGCGCAGCGAGCGCAGCGCCGGGTTGCAGCGCTCGATGTGGCCGACACCGGCGACCAGAGAGCGCGACTCGAACGCCTCGACGAGGCGGCGGGCGCCGTCCACGGTCTCCGCGACGGGCTTCTCGATGAGCGCGCACACCCCGGCCTCGGCGAGCGCCAGACCGACCTGCTCGTGCAGGTGGGTGGGGCAGGCCACGACCGCGTAGTCGACGCCGAGGGCGATGAGCTCCTCGACCGTGTTCAGGATCGGCGCGCCCTGGGCGGCGCCGAACTTGTCGCCCATCGGGTCGACGACGCCGACCAGGTCGACGCCCTCCAGACCGGACAGGACACGGGCGTGGTGACGCCCCATGGAACCGAGGCCGACGAGTCCCGCGCGCAGCGGCTTCCCGGTGCTCACAGCTGCTCCCCCAGCGTGTTCACGGCGGCGGCGATCCGCTCGAGGTCGCTCGCGGACAGCGAGGGGTGGACGGGCAGCGACACGACCTCGGCGGCGGCGCGCTCCGTCTCGGGCAGGTCCCAGGTACGGCCCGCCTTCTGATCCGGCTCCCAGTACGGCTTCAGCCGGTGGATGGGGGTCGGGTAGTAGACGGCGTTGCCGATACCGGCCTCGGCCAGCTTCGCCATGGCGGCCTCGCGGTCGCCCTGGATGCGCACGGTGTACTGGTGGTAGATGTGCCGGGCGCCCTCGGCGACCTTCGGCGTGACCACGTTCGGCGCGGTGATGTGCTCGGTGAGGTACGCGGCGTTGGCGATGCGCTGCTCGGTCCAGCCGCCGAGCTTGCCGCGCTGGACACGGCCGATCGCGGCGGAGACGTCCGTCATCCGCACGTTGGCGCCGACGATCTCGTTGGCGTAGCGCTGCTCCATGCCCTGGTTGCGCAGCAGGCGCAGGGTGCGGGCGACCTCGGCGTCACCGGTGGAGATCATGCCGCCCTCGAGGCTGTGCATGTTCTTCGTCGGGTAGAAGCTGAAGGTGCCGGCGGCACCGAAGGCGCCGACCGGGGTGCCGTTCAGGGCGGCCGCGTGGGCCTGGCAGGCGTCCTCGACGACGGCGAGACCGTGCTGCTCGGCGATCGCCATGATCTTGTCCATGGCGGCGGGGTGGCCGTACAGGTGGACCGGCATGATCGCGGCGGTGCGCGGTGTGATGGCCGCCTCGACCGCGGCGGGGTCCAGACAGAAGGTGTCGGCGTCGATGTCGGCGAAGACCACGTCGGCGCCGACCAGCCGTACCGCGTTGGCGGAGGCCGCGAAGGAGAACGACGGCACGATCACCTCGTCGCCCGGGCCGAGGCCGAGGGCCATCAGCGACAGGTGGAGGGCGGAGGTGCCGGAGTTGACCGCGACGCAGTGACGCCCGTCGACCAGCTCCGAGAACTCCTCCTCGAAGGCGGCCACCTCGGGACCCTGGACGACCCGGCCACTGCGCAGAACACGCACCGCGGCCTCGATCTCGTCCTCGTCGATCACGGGTCTGGCGGCCGGTATGAACTCATGGGCGTCGGTCATCGACATCCCCTCCTCTACGGCGACCTCTGCAGGCGCACCACGTCATGCGGTCGGGAAGGGCCATGTCGATGCTCAGCACGGCCGCATCCCTGGTTGTCCATGGCCGCCTGTGGGCGGATGGACGGCTTGTACACAGGAGCCCGCCCCCCGAGGGTTCCTTGCGGGATTCAGCCGTGCCCGGCCTGACGACCGGATGTGCTCATCGGCTGTGGTCACGGTGTGCATGTCTTTGGCCACCGGGACCAGACTGCACGTTACCAGCACGCGGACGGCAATTTTCCCGGGCGTTACCACAGAGAAACCACCACCCTGGGTGCACTCGATCACAAGCAAGACACAGCGTAACTCTGCGGTAGACACAGTGCGACGCGAGGTGAGCGGGCGAGGTCCGAGGCCGGGGCCGGGTCGCCCGGACGACGGCGCGGGCGCCCGGTTCGCACCGGACGCCCGCGCTTTCGTCGCACCGCAGGTGAGGGGGTCAGCCCTCGGTCGCCTGCGCTGCCGCCGTCTTCTTCGCGGCCGTCGCCTTGGCGGCCGTCGCCTTGGCGGCCTTCTTGGCCGTCGTCTTCTTGGCGGCGGTCTTCTTCGCGGCCGTCTTCTTGGCCGTCGCCGTCTTCTTGGTGGCGGCCTTCTTCGCCGTGGCCTTCTTCGCCGTCTTGCGGGCGGCCGTCTTCTTGGCGGGAGCGGCCTCCTCCTCGTCGGCGACGGGCGCGGCTTCGGTGACCTCCGCCTCGACGGGCTCAGTCTCGACGGACTCGGCCTCGATGGACTCCGCCTCAGCCTCCGCCGCGGCCGACGGGACGACCACGACGGCCGTCTCCTGGGACGCGGTCGGCGCGGTGGCCTTGCGCACGGCGCGGCGCCGCGGGCGGGCCGGGGCCGCGCTCTCGGCGACCGGCTCGGCGGCCGGCTCGGCCTCGGCGGGCTCCGCCGGAGCGGCCGGGGCCTCCACGGCGGCGGCCTCGACGACCGTCACCACGGCGGCCTCGGCACCGGCGGGCGAACCGGCCGGCGCGGACACCTTGCGGGTGGCGCGACGACGGGTACGGCCCTTGGGCGCGGCCTCGTCGACAGCGGGCGCCTCGGCGGCGGGGGCCTCGACGACCGGGGCCTCCACCGCGACCGGCTCGGCCTCCACCGCGACCGGCTCGGCCTCCGTCTCGACGGTCACGGCCTGCGCCGTGGGCACCTCCGCGAGCGCCTCGACGGACGCTTCGGCGAATTCCTCGGCGGGCTCCTCCGCGACGAGCACCTCGCCGCGGCCCGCCCTGCGCCCGGCGCCCTTCGGCGCACCGGCCGGAGCGGACGCCCGGCGGCTCGCCCTACGACGGCTGCGACCACGTCCGGCCGCGGCCTCCGCCTCGGCGACGCTGCTGTACAGCTCCTCGTCGGGCGCGAAGTCGGCGGCGGACAGCGCGACCGGCTCGGCCACCTCGGCGGCGACCTCGGCCTCGCTCTCGGCCTCCTCCTCGACGCTCACCAGCGGCTCGGCCGTCTCGACGGCCACGGCCTCGTACTCGTGGGCGTCGCCGCCCCGGCCGCGCTTCTTGCGCTTGCCGCCGCCACCGACGGAAGTGGGCTGCTCCATGTGGACGATGACTCCACGCCCGTTGCAGTGGACGCAGGTCTCGGAGAAGGACTCCAGCAGACCCTGGCCCACCCGCTTGCGGGTCATCTGCACCAGGCCCAGCGAGGTCACCTCGGCGACCTGGTGCTTCGTACGGTCGCGGCCCAGGCACTCCAGCAGGCGGCGCAGCACCAGGTCCCGGTTGGACTCCAGCACCATGTCGATGAAGTCGATCACGATGATGCCGCCGAGGTCGCGCAGCCTGAGCTGACGCACGATCTCCTCGGCCGCCTCCAGGTTGTTCCTGGTGACCGTCTCCTCCAGGTTGCCGCCCTGGCCGGTGAACTTGCCGGTGTTGACGTCGACGACGACCATCGCCTCGGTCCGGTCGATCACCAGCGAACCGCCGCTGGGCAGCCAGACCTTGCGGTCCAGCGCCTTGGCGAGCTGCTCGTCGATCCGGTAGGTGGCGAAGACGTCGACCTCGGAGGTCCACCTCGACAGCCGCTCGGCGAGGTCGGGCGCGACGTGCGAGACGTACCCGTGGATGGTCGACCAGGCGTCGTCGCCGCTGACGACGACCTTGGAGAAGTCCTCGTTGAAGATGTCGCGGACGACCCGGACGGTCATGTCCGGCTCGCCGTACAGCAGCGTCGGCGCGTTGCCGTTCTTGGACTTCTTCTGGATGTCCTCCCACTGCGACTGGAGCCGCTCGACGTCACGGCGCAGCTCGTCCTCGCTCGCGCCCTCGGCGGCGGTGCGCACGATGACGCCCGCGTCCTCGGGGACGATCTTCTTCAGGATCGTCTTCAGCCGGGCCCGCTCGGTGTCGGGCAGCTTGCGGCTGATACCGGTCATCGAGCCCTCGGGGACGTACACGAGGTAGCGCCCCGGCAGGGAGACCTGGCTGGTGAGCCTGGCGCCCTTGTGCCCGATCGGGTCCTTGGTGACCTGCACGAGGACGGACTGCCCGGACTTCAGCGCGCTCTCGATGCGGCGCGGCCCATTGGCCATGCCCAGCGCCTCGAAGTTGACCTCACCGGCGTACAGGACGGCGTTGCGGCCCTTGCCGATGTCGATGAACGCGGCCTCCATCGACGGCAGCACGTTCTGGACCTTGCCCAGGTAGACGTTGCCGACGTACGAGGTCGACTGCTCCTTGTTGACGTAGTGCTCGACGAGCACGCCGTCCTCCAGGACGCCGATCTGCGTGCGCTCGCCGCTCTGGCGGACGACCATCACACGCTCGACGGCCTCGCGGCGGGCCAGGAACTCGGCCTCGGTGATGATCGGGACGCGGCGGCGGCCCTGCTCACGGCCTTCGCGGCGGCGCTGCTTCTTGGCCTCCAGACGCGTGGAGCCCTTGATGGACTGCACCTCGTCGGACGGCTCGGAGGGCTTGCGGGGCTCACGGACCTTGACGACGGTCCGCTCGGGGTCCCCGTCGCCCGGCTCGGTGTCGACGCCGGTGTCCCCGGCACGACGACGACGGCGGCGCCGGCGACGGCTGCCCGCGGTGGAGCCGCCGGCCTCGTCCTCGGCGTCCTCTTCCTCCTGCTCGGCGGTGTCCTCGGCGTCCTGCTCAGCCTGCTCGGCGGCGAGTTCGTCGGACTCGGCGTCGACGCCCTCGGCCTCACCGTCGGCGGCCTCGCCCCGGCGGCGACGACGTCCACCGCGGCGGCGGCGACGGCGCGAACCGGTCTCCTCGCCCTCCTCGTCGCCCTCGACACCGTCCTCGGCGGCCTCGTCGGCCTCCTCCGGCTCGGTCTCGTCCTCGGCGACGGGCGCGGCCTCGGTCCGCTCGGCGGCCTCGGTCTCCTCCGCGAAGGCGGCACCCCGGCGACGCCGGCGACGGCGCGAGCCGGTCTGCTCCTCGGCGGGAAGCTCCGCGGCGGGAAGGTTCTCGGCGGGAAGGTTCTCGGCGGGAAGGTTCTCCGTCTGCTCGGTCTCCTCGGCCTCCACCGGCTCCTCGGCGGACGCGGCGGCAGCCTCGGCGGCGGCGCGCTGCGGCGTCTGGAACTGCGGCTCGGCGAACACGGGCGCCTGGAACACGGCGACCGCGGGCCGCGCGGGCCGGCGCGGCGCGTCGCCCTCGCCGTTCTGCGCGGGCGCGGGCTCGGAGAACCCACCGGCGGCCCGGCGCACGACCCGCCGACGGGCCCGCCGCGTACCGGCCTCCTCGTCGGAGGGGGCCTCGGCGACAGCCGGGGTTCGGGTGGTGGCCTCGACGGCCGGGGCCTGGGCGGCGGCGGTCCGGGCGGTGGAGGCCGGAGCCTGGGCGGCGGGCTCGGGGACCTTCACCTCGGCAGCGGCGGGCTCGGTCTCGGCGGTCACAGCCGTCACGGCCGTCTCGGTCTCGCCCTCGGCAGCGGCACCGGCGGGCGCGGTCACCCGGCGGGTGGCGCGACGACGGGTACGCGGCGCGGGAGCGGCCTCCTCGGCCTCGACCTCGGCGGCGGCGGCCGGGGCCTCGGCGGGCGTCTCGGCCACGGACGGCTCCGTCTCCACGCTCACCGCGGTCTCGGCCGGAGCACCGGCGGGCGCGGACGCCCGACGGGTGGCCCGGCGACGGGTACGGGGCGCGGGAGCGGCCTCCTCGGCCTCGACCTCGGCGGGAACAGCAACCTCAGCCGCAGCCTCGGTCGCAGTCGCAGCCTCAGCCTCAGCCGCCTCGGCCTCAGCCTCAGCCGGGGCACCGGCAGGCGCCGACGCCCGACGGGTGGCCCGACGACGGGTACGCGGCGCGGGCGCGGCCTCCTCGGCCACCGGCACGACAGCCTCGACCTCCACCTCGGCGGCAGCAGCCACCGGCACCACCGTCTCAGCAGCAGCCTCAGCCGCCTCGGCCTCAGCCGAAACCGGGGCACCGGCGGGCGCCGACGCCCGACGAGTGGCCCGACGACGGGTACGCGGCGCGGGCGTGGCCTCCTCGGCCTTCTCCGCCACAGCCCCGATCTCCTCGGTCTCCTCGGTCACGGCGACCTCTTCGGTCTCGACGACCTCGTCCGCCAGTTGCTCGGCGGTCTCCACGGCCGGTATGGCCGGCGCGGTGATCTCGGCCCCGGCCTCGGCGGCACCGCTCGGCGGGCCGGCCGGGCGGGAAGCGGCACGGCGCCGCCGACGCGGCGGCAGGGTGTCGCTGGGGGTGTTGTTCTGTTCTTCGGAACCCTGGGTGGGTTCGGTTGGCTCGAGCATGCGGGTGTGTCTCCCGTCAGGCTCCCGGGCGCCGCACCGGGCCCGGCGCCGATCACGAGGGATCGGTCGCCGTTGACGTCCGCGGCTCGCGCTGTGCGCGGTGCCGCCGTCCGGGGCGCGGCCGCCGCACGGGAGCTCTCTGTGTCCTGTCTCGCCGGTTCCGTAGCCCTGTTGCGACGGCCTGGCGAAAGTCTTCTGGTGGGTGCGCTGCCCGACCCAGGTGGCTCCCGAGTACGAGGGCGGCGCTACGACGCCCGTCCCGATGCGGGACCTTCCATGCGCCGACGCCTTCGCGGCGGCAGTCGCTAGGCCGTTGTGAGGGCCTCGACTGCCTCGCGGTCGGGCGCGAGCGGGTCGGTCACCACGCCGGTCTCTTCATCGAGCAGCCCCTGCGCCAGCCTGGTCACCGCTGCGGGGACCGGCGGCGCCAGGTCGGCCACGGCGCGGAGACCGGACAGGACGTCGTCGGGTCGTACGGCAGGCGTCACGTGCCGAACAACCAGCCGCAGTATCGCACAGGGCCGGTCGGTCGGCCTATCAGCCGTTTCACTCAGTGTTTCGAGCTGCGTTTCGAGCTGCGTGTCGGGTTGTGTTTCGAGGTGTACGACCGCCGGGCGGGCGTCGAAGGTGCGCATGCCGTTCTTGGTCATGCGCTGGACCTCGACGGACTCGGCGACGTTGAAGACCTGGACGGCGCTTTCGGCGTCGGCCGGGTCCACTCCGTCGAGCCGCAGTTCCCACACGGAGGCCGTGAGCCGGTCGGCCAGGCCCGAGGTGCGGGCCTCGACCGCGTCGACGACGTCGAGTCCGGTGGGCAGCGACTCGTCGAGCAGCGCGCGCAGCGTCTCCGGTTCGCGCGCCGCGGTGAGGGCGATCTCCAGGTACTCCGCCTCACTGCCCGTGCCGGTGGGTGCGGCATTGGCGTACGACACCTTCGGGTGCGGCGTGAACCCCGCCGAGTACGCCATCGGCACCTCGGCACGGCGCAACGCACGCTCGAAGGCGCGCTGGAAGTCACGGTGGCTGGTGAACCGGAGGCGGCCGCGCTTGGTGTAGCGCAGTCGGATGCGCTGCACCGCGGGTGCGGGCGGCGGGCCTTCGGGCTGTCGCTTGCCCAGTGTCGTTCAGTCCTTCGTGAGGTTCGTGAGAGCGGTCGTACTGCTATCAAGAGTACGTGTGCCGAGCGGCCTCGGTTCCCGTCCGCGCACCTCTTCCCTCTCCCGGGGCCGTCCGGCCCGCTCCCGGGGTTCCCCGAGCAGCATCCGCCGTACGTCGGCCCGTGCCTGCCGTACGGTCTCGCGTGCGGAGGCGAGGGCCTGCCGGGTCGCCCGGCCCACGGCGCGCGCGGCCTGCGCGGCAGGCTTCAGGACGACATCGCGTACGACGTGCCCGACCGGGGTGAGGACGGTCCGGTACACCCATCGCACCGGCTCGACGAAGATCCATCGGAAGACGGCGGCGAGGAACCGCCCGACGGCGCGCGAGATGTGCCCCGCGATCCGCCAGGCGTGCCCGAGCGCGTCCCCGACCTCGCGCGCGAGGACGCCGAGGAAGCGCCACAGCGGGGCGAGCACCCAGCGCCACAGCGCGAGCGCGGGCAGCACCAGCAGCACCCGGGCGATCCAGTACGCGGCCACCCCGAGCCCCGTGACCAGCAGCCCGAGCAGCCGCCACAACCCCAGCGCGCACCAGGCGGCGGCCCGTCCAACAGGCGCGAGGATCCACTCGTACACCCAGAGGCCGGGTACGACGACCAGGTACCGGACCAGCCACAGCACGGGGACGACGACCGCGTACCGCACGAACCACAGCACGGGTACGACGACCCCGTACCGCACCAGCCACAGCACCGCGTGCCCGGCGGGCGTCAGCACGCGCGCGTACAGCCACTCCAGTCCCGCGGCGACGCCCCGCCCCAGCCAGCGGACGGCGTGCCCGACCGGGGTGAGGACGTACCGGTACAGGGCGACGACGGGGACCACCAGGAGCACCCGCCCGAGCCAGGCCAGTGCGCGGCCGGCCGGGACGAGGACGTACCGCCACAGTCCCACCAGCGGCCACACGAACAGCATCCGCCCCAGCCACAACAGGGCGCGGCCCAGCGGCCTGAGCAGGGTGTCCCGCAGGAAGCGGCCGGTGACGACCAGCGCGTCCCAGACCATCCGGACGGGCACGACCAGCACGAGCACCACGATCCGCACGGGCAGCCGGATCGCGACGACGAGACATCCGTCCGGCTGTTCCGACTGCTTCGGCTGCTCCGGCTCGGCGGGCGGTTTCTGCAGGTCCATACCGGTGTAGACGCCGCAGCCCGCCCGCTGGATGCACCGGATCAGCCGGACGGATGACAAGTGCGTGCCCGGCGTGGGCGGTGGTTCAGGACTTGCCGCGGCTCTGCGCCTCGGCGTTGGCGATGGCTTCCGCCTCGGCCTCGGCCATCGCGATGGCGACGCCGAAGGCCCGCGCGATGTGACCCGCCGCCGACATGACGCGTGCGCTGCCCACGACGGGTGCGATGGCGACGAGGACGTCCTGCAGTTCCTCGACGGTCAGTTCGGCCTTGATCGCCGGGTCGATGTGCGCGAGGTAGGAGACGGCCGGCGCATCGACGGCCACGAGTGCGGCGATGCGGGTGAGGATGAGCGTCCGGTCGTCCATGTGACAGCGCTCGACGGAGTCGATGGTCATGGCGGCGAGCGTGTCGAGAACGGGGGCCTCGGATGCAGTTGCCATGTCGAATCACCTTTCTACGTTTCCTGCGTTTCCTGCGTTTCCCGTGTTGTACGGGGTCGGTGTCAGGCGCTGCGCCTGGCCAGGGTCTTGCCCAGCTCCCGCTCCAGGTCGAGCTGAACTCCACGAGCATCCCCACACGTCGGGGCCACGGACCGCGCCGGACAGCTTCTGGCGTTCGAGGTTCTCCGGGTGCACCCGCACCGCCAGGACCTCCGCCGCCAGCCGCCGCTGATGGTCGGCGAGCAGTTCGACGCCACACTGCAGCAGCTCGAGCCGCACCTTGCTGCCGGGCTCGCTGCCGGGCTCGACCCGCAGCGGACGGACGAACTCCGCGATCCGCTCGGCCCTCTCGTCGCCCATCGCCCGCTCGTCCCTTCGCCACCGTGGCCCCCGATCCCCACAGCAGGATCGACCCGACCGGCGAGGCGGGCCTCACCCTCTACGGGTGGTCCGCCCGGGCCCGCGCCCGTCGTAACCGCAGCGCCAGAAAAGCCACGCCAGCACGCCGCGGACGCGCCCGATCAGCCCACCCCGGCTCCCAGCCGACTGCTTCACCCCTGTCAAGGCCGATCCGGACCAGCCGCCAACCGGCTCAGAAGTCGGCAGTACGGTTGAAGCTTGTGATGTTGAGTTTGATCCCCTTTACGCTGTTGAGCGTTGTGGGGTACTCACCCCGGGCAGTCTGACCCGGTCGCACATCGGTCTCCAGTTGCGTTCCGTTCTCCAGCCGGGTGCCAGTGGCGTCGACCGCCTCCCAGTCCCACGAATAGTCGGACCTCTCGCTGCTGCTGTTCTTGATTGTCCAAACGACCCAGACGTCGGTGATACCGGCCTGTGACCGGTCGTCCAGCTGAAAGCTGATGAGGTCCGCTCGTTCGCCCAGGGCCTCTCGCGTCTTCTCCTGCGGCGACTTCTCAGTGGTGGTGCCGCTGGGCGCAGCCGCGGTGGTCTCATCACCGTCGCTCTGGGCGGTCACCAGCACGACCACGACGATGACGGCCACCGTGGCCAGCGCGCCGACGCACCCCCAGAGGCAGCCACGACCCCTCGGTCGCCTCCGCGGTCGCCCTGGGGGAGACGTCCACTGCCCAGGCGGCTCACTTTCCGGCATGCCGACCTCCCTCGTAGCGGATACCGCCACGTTAGGAAGCCGGCCAGAGGCTTGCGAACGGTGAGCAGCCACTCAGGCGACAGCCACCAAGGAGGCCGGCCGGCGAATGACTCGCATCCGCGACCGGAAACTTATGTTCACATCATCGACTTCGGGTAACTAAAGTTGTCACATGACCTTGCATGAGATCACCCCCGAAGAACAGGTAGAGCTCGACAAGGCCCTCTACGACGCTCTCAACCCACTCGCATCGGCCATGCGCTCCCGAGCCTCCGGGCTACCCGGAGACCGCAGGTGGGAGGCCGACCCGGTCGAAGTCGCGCTGTCCGCACTCGCCACCTGGAAGGTCGTGGACACCGAGGTCAAGCGGTTGACGGCGATCGCAGCAGGAACCGCTGGTTCCTACGGTGCGAGCTACGAGCAGATGGGAGCCGTCTGGGGTATCACCCGGCAAGGCGCCCGCAAGAAATGGCCTGACGCCATCAGCCGCGCGACAACCACCACAGCCACAGCAAGCGCTCCACTCGAACTGTGCGGCGGGAGGGCCGAGTTGATGCAGGACCCTTCGTCCGGCGACTGGAGGTGGACAGGCAAGGGCGCCGACGGAACGCACGGGGCGGCCGAAGGTGACACCTGGTACGCGACGAAGGAAGAGGCCGCAGCCCATGCAGGGGCCTTTCTGAGGGAGCATGCCGTCCATCAGCCCTGAGGACAGCGTCCCACCGTCAAGAAGCTCCTCGGAGTTCACGTCCGAGGGGCTTCCTGCACTCACATCCACTCCACCTCCGCCGCAGTGGTCGGAGCGGAGTTCTTCACCCTCAGCGGCAGCAGCTTCTTGCCACTGTTGCTCAGTTGCGGCCATGTGTCGTACTGGGGCTACAACGCAAACCACACGCCCAGATCACGGGGCGCCCCCGTCTGGATGAAGCTGCGCACTACAGCCCATGCGTGGTCGACACTCAGGACAAAGTCACCCGTGAACTCTGCTGGGTCATCCATGATCGGAACGTCAACCAAGGCATCCACGGGGACAGTGCCATCTCCCACGAGGAGTGACATCCCCTCAGCGTCATCGATCAGATGGATCACCGCGTGATCACCTCGGAAGCCGAGGGTCAGCCGAGGAAGCTCCCTGTCCGGCAACCGGACCTCGACGTACCCCTGACCACGGGAACGCAGTTCGCTGAAGCGGTCCACCAGATCCCTCACATCCGAACGTCTCTCGCCTGCGGAGAACCGTCCCGATTCCGGCGACGTCGTCGCCCACACCACGCTCAGAAAGGCATCCGCCGGGGCGGCCGACCCGCTCGCCGCATGATCAGGCAACATGGCGAACGTTCCAGGTCACAGCACCACCTCCGCTGCGGATCTGTCCGAGCTACTTGACCAGCCGGAAGGCGGGGTGCCCAGCCCAGGCCCGCAGGAACTCCGCCGTTCCCAGCGCCATGCAGTCGTCCGCGATCCCCAACACCCCCGGAAGGGCAGCGACGACCGACGCCTGTCCGTCCAGCAGTTCGGCGTTGGCCACGCCTCCGATGACGTCCATGACAGCGGCGGTCAGCAGGGCCGTGGTCACGTGGTCGATCTCGCGATTGCAGCAAGCGCTGACATTGACGGCATGGGTCGGTCTGAAGCCGAGGATGGCCTCCACCTCGGGCTCGTCCGCGTGCTCAGCCTCGAAGGTGCTCTCGTCGCCGACACCCGGCCCCATCAAGTAGACCAGGAAGGGCCGACGCCAGTCCTCGCGCTGCGGATTGAATCCCACCAGGGCCGTGAGCTCCTCGTCCGCGATGGTGTTACCGAGGAGTGGAAGCGGGAACGGCTTTCGCCAGTCCTTCTCTCGCCTGTCCTCGACGCCCAGTCGCTCTGCGGGCACGTTGACGTCGAAGAACCCAGGCCGCTTCTCGTCGAAGTGGGAGGAGAGCCCCACCATCAACGCGCGGAACTCCCGCAGCGCAGCCGGGGAGAGCGGCTCCGCCAACTCGATCACCAACGTCGGACCAGACATGCTGGGAGCCTAGTTTGATCGGCTCCGCGACCGCTCAAATTATTCCCACACCGAGTCCAGCCGGCCCGAGCCCTGACGCCGCCGACCTACCCGTCGCGCCTTCAGAACCCCGAGAGAGCCAAGCGCCGCGGCCACCTCATCCGTGGCCTCCGCCACAGCCTCAGTGATCCGCCGCAGCGCCTCACTCACCCCGCCCCCGCTCCAGCCGACCGGAGCCGACTACTTCACCGTCAGCGGCAGCAACTTCTTGCCGGTCGGGCCGATCTGAATTGAGGTGTCCATGGCAGGGCATACACCAACGGCTCTAAATCCAGTACCGTGCCGCCATGGCTACCCGATCCAGGAAGCGCACCCCAACTCACTTACAGGCGTACGACGTCGACACCGAGTGGACCGCAGCAGACTTGGCGGTCCTGGAGGACCTGAAGAAGGCCGAAGCCCTGTTGCCGGACGACGCCCCCAGGGCGTTGCTCTCCATCCGCCTGTCGGTCCTCACCGACGAGACGACCTCCCCCATCCGCCAGGAACTCGATCTGCGGAAGCTGGCCCTGGAGCGAGGCCGCCGAGTCGTCGGTGTCGCCAGCGACCTGAACGTGTCGGCGACGAAGGTCCCGCCCTGGAAGCGCAAGGAGCTGGGCGACTGGCTCAACAACCGCGCGCCGGAGTTCGACGAGATTCTGTTCTGGAAGCTGGACCGTTTCGTACGACGCCTCACGGACCTCAGCACCATGATCGAGTGGTGCCTGAAGTACGGGAAGAACCTCCTGTCAAAGCACGACTCGATCGATCTGACCACGACGGCCGGAAAGATCATGGTCACGATCATCGGCGGTATCGCCGAGATCGAGGCGGCCAACACCAGCACGCGCATCACGAGCCTGTGGGACTACGCCAGGACCCAGACGGATTGGGTCGTGGGCAAGCCGACGTACGGCTACGAGACGACGGAGAACGAGGACGGCAGAGTCGTCCTCGCCATCAATGAAGAGGCATACAGAGCACTGCACTGGTGTCGCCGCGCCGCCCTGCGGCCGAAGCCTGCATCCGCGCGACGCATGTCCAGGGTGCTCATCCGTGCCGGAATCTGCGGACCGGGCCTGACAACGTCGACGATGCTCCGCCGGCTCAGGAACCCCGGGCTGATGGGGTACCGCGTGGAGGAGAACAAGGTCGGAGGCGTACGCCGCTCGAAAATCGTGCTGGGCAACGACGGGAAGCCCATCCGTGTCGCGGACCCGATCTTCACGGAAGAGGAGTTCGAGACCCTGCAAGCGGCCCTGGACCGGCGAGGGAAGAACCAGCCCACCCGCGCCCCCGGCGGAGCGACACGGTTCCTGGGGGTGCTGCTCTGCGACGACTGCGGCAGCAACATGACCGTTCAGAAGACCACGCACAAGGGCCGGCACTACGAGTACCTGCGATGCGGCATGTGCAAGAGCGGGGGCCACGGCGCACCGAACCCCCACCACATCTACAGCAAGTTCGTCGAAGACGTCCTGAAGGTTCTCGGCGACGACCCCGTCATGGTGCGGGAGTACCGCCAGGGCGCCGAAGCCCGCAAGGAGCAGAAGCGTCTTGAAGAGTCCATCAGCTACTACATGACCGGTCTCGAACCTGAGGGGCGCTTCACGAAGACGCGCTTCACACGGGAGCAGGCCGAGAAGACCATGGACGACCTGATCAAGCAGTTGGAGGCCATCGACCCAGAGTCGACGCAGGACCGGTGGGTGGCCGTGCACAACGGCAAGTCGTTCCGGGAACGGTGGGAGGAAGGCGGCATGGAGGCCATGGGCGCCGATCTTCTCCGGGTGGGCGTGAAGTGCAGGATCACGCGAACCAAGGTGAAGGGGGTACGCGCTCCGCACATCCACATGAAGCTCTTGATCCCCAAGGACGTACGGGACCGTCTGATACTCAAGGAAGACGACTTCGCGGAAGCCTTCTGACCCGAGACAGGCAGCGAACGACTGAAGCCGCCTTCCCAGCAGGTATGGGAAGGCGGCTGCTTCTGTCAGGAGAACCACAACGCCGGATCAAACGGTTCTTCCGTCCCGTCGTCGGTCACGATGACGATTTCGCTTTCAATGACTGTGAGAGTTTCGCTGTCACCGCCCCTTGGCATTGGCAGGGGGCTGACGTGCTGCGTAGCGCGCTTGGGAAGAGCCGCCGTCAGAGCAGTTCCCCCTCTCGTTGCACTTCCACGGCAAGCCGTCTGGACTCCGCGAGGTCTTCGGCGACTCCGGCCGCGATGAGGGCCGCGCCTGGGGTGTGGCCGGAGCCGACGTAGCGCCAGTTGTGTTCGGTGATCGCGTCAGGGGTGTCCATGTGGCCCATGTGGTGGGCGCGTTCGGCGCGCAGTGCTGCGTAGGTGGTGGAGTAGGCGCGGGATTTGGTGAGGATGTGGCCGCGGTAGCCGAGGGTGTGGGTCCAGGGGCGGAGGCGGAGGGGTTCGTACTCGGGGAGGCCTCCGAGGCGCCAGCAGGCGCGCATGAGGGTGCGGACGTGGGTGCTGACGGACGCCGACTCGATATCAGCCCGTGTGGTCGGGGGATGGTCGAGGCCAGCGCCGGTTTCGCCCGCTCCCTTGGTCACGTACTTGGCCACGTACGCGGCCACGGCGTCGTCATCGGGGCCGTCACCGTCGGTGCGCAGTGGCCGAGCGTCGATCTGCTCACCCCAGCACAAGGCCCTCTCACCCACGGCCGGGCTGTAGGACGAGTGGACCAGGACGCGCCGGGCGGACTTGCATACGGCATCGATGAGGAGCTGCACAGTGCCCCAGGCCGGGGGTTCGTCGTCGGATCCGTTCGGTCCGTCGAGGCGGACGACGGCATGGACGTGGACGGCCGCGCGCTTCTGGTACTCGGCGACGCGGGCGAAGGAGAGCCGGGCGTGTTCGGCGAAGCGGGACTGTACGAGGCCGACGGAGGAGGCCAGGCGCCGCCGGACGTCGATGACGAAGCGGTCCCACAGCTTGGAGGCGTGCGCGTGCCACAGGACGTGCCCTGTGTAGTCGTAGCAGTCGGGGCAGAGCGGTTGGCCGATGATCGAGGCATCTGGGGCGTGGAGGGTGCCGCAGTCGAGGGGGCGCGCGTGCTCGCAGGTGCGGCGATCTCGGCGGGGTCGGCACTGTTCCCCGGCACGGTGGACCGTTCCGAAAGAGGGGGCAGTGAGCGTGACGAACAGTCGAGGCCGGTAACGGACGGCCGGGGGAACGTTCTTGCCTCCGAGGAGGCCAGCGCGGACGAGGTGGAAGGTGTCTCCGGCGTGGAGCCGGGAGCAGGCCGGGCAGATGGTTGCACGGCGGTTGCGGCAGCGGACGAGGAGACGTTCGCCGGGTTCGTTGCGGGTGTCGTAGTGGCGGAGGATCTCGCCAGTCGCTCCGTCCAGGGTGGTGGTGGAGCCGGAGAGGTGGATGGGGTGGGCGCATCCGCCGGTTGCGGTGATCTGCTCCAGCCAGCGCACGAACTTCGGGTCTTGGGCGAGGCGTATGGCGTCGCGGTCGGTTTCGGGGAGCTGACGCAGGCGCGCCGCGCGGTCGAGGGCGGCGCGCCAGTCAGCCGGGGTGTACTCCGGGGTGATGGTGGTGACCTTCCAGGGCGGGCCGCCGAAGCGGCCGGGACGGTAGTGGGTGGTGCGCCGTGGGACATGGGGATCACTCCCTTGCGTTGGTCGGGGTGTGGAGACGGGGTCAGCGGATGGTGCCGGTGCCGCGGCAGATGCGGCAGCGCCGGATGCGTCCGGTCCAGGTGCGGCGGGCGCCGTCGCCCTTGCAGTGGGGGCACCTCACGCGAGGCATGGGCATGGTCGGGTGTCCTTTCTGCTCAGGTGTGGGAGAAGCCGCTGATGAACCAGGTCACGAGTCCGTGGATGGTGAAGATCACCGGGGTCTGGCCGAGGTAGACGCCGAAGAGGCCGACGCAGACCGCTTCCCAGGCGCGCACGTCGCGGGAGCGGACGAGGAGGACGGTGATGATCCCGAAGATCACCGCGAACGTGAACGCCGTACCTTCGCTGATCACTTCGACTCTCCTTCCAGCGCCGCCAGGGCGCGGGTGACGAGGGGCAGTTCCGGGGTCATCGCGCCGTACTTGCGGGCCGTGGCCACGGCCTCATCCGTGGGGGTCAGGTGGGAGCGGGCGCGGCTCCAGCCGCCGTCCGGGCCGGTACAGACGGCCACCCCGCGCTCTTCCGGTGTGATGGCTTGGGCGACGGCCACGGCGTCCTTGTTGAGGTCGCCGAGGGTCATCTCTGCCGTGCCGGGGTCGTTGACCCGGTGGCAGATCCGGCCGCCGAGCTGGGCGCGCAGCGCGGTGACACCAGGCCCGAGGTCGGATCCGACCCGTTGGCCGGCCACGACCAGGTGAATGCCGAGGGCGGCCCCGAGCTGGGCAAGGCGCAGTAGGAGTGTGGAGCACTGTTCGGCTTCCGCCCTGCTCTCGCGGGTGCCGTCGGACAGGTACAGCTCTGCGATTTCGTCGACCAGGACCACGACCGGCACGGGGCGGAGCTTGTCCGGGAGCTCCCAGATCGAGCGGACCCCGGCCGACCGGCACGCGCTCATCCGGTCCTGCATGTCGACCACCAGCGCGGACAGCACGGCCACGGCCTCACGGCGGCAGGTGGCCAGTGCGGTCAGGCGTGCGGTGAACAGGCCGAGTTCCATGCCGCCCTTGCAGTCGATGCCCACCAGGGCGACGCGCTGTGTGGCGAGTTGCGAGATGAGCCGGGCCAGCAGCGTCGACTTACCCGAGCGAGTAGCCCCGGTGATCAGCCAGTGCGGGACCAGGCGCAGGTTCATCACCCACGCCCCGCCGGTCTCCAGCGCGCCGATGAGCGCGGAGAGGAGTTCGGCCGGAGCGGTAGCTAAGCCCGGCCGCTCCAGCGGATCGCTTGCCATGGCGGTCAGCAGCACGAGGCCGCGTTCCGGGGAGGTGACCCGCACCGCGTGCACCTTCCAGGCGTGGACGAACGCGTCCGCCGCTTTCAGGTAGGTCGCCGGGGTCTGGCCCGCGTGCAGCCGCACCAGCACGGACAATCCCATCGGGGTGAGGTGGGGGAAGGAGCAGCGCGGAGCCACCGGCCGCACCGGGTCACCCTTCACCAGCAGGTGACCGACGAGCGTGCGCGCCGGGAGCCGGGACACCGCCAGGTCGTTGAGCACGGCGACGCGCCGCCAGGTGGACACCACCCGCCACGCGGTGACCGGGTAGCCGACGAGGTACCAGTGCCAGAGCGGCCGGTGCCGGCGCACCAGGTCACCAGCGACGAGCATCCAGGCGAGCACGGCCAGGGCGAGGGCGATGATGTACGGCTCCATCACGCCTCACCACCCTTGCGCGCCGCCGCCGGAGCACCATGCACGGGCGTGATCGCATCGGCGCGGAAGCTGACGCCGTGCCGGTCACCCATCGACCACATGAACGCCACCAGCCCGGTGACCTTGACGATCTGTCCTTCCTCGATCCCGGTCGGCTCACCGCTGACGGCGATCTCGATGACGGAGATCCGCCGCCCGTCCTGCCGCACGGTCACCGCGACGGTGTAGACGGGGTTGCCGTCCCGGTCCTTCTTCACCTCCTGTGTCTCGGAGTTGCTGATCTTCACTTCCGGAGCGATGGCGCACCGCAGTACGCCCAGCCGCGCCGTGTCCACGGGAATGGACTGCATTTCTTCGGCCTCCCTGGCCAGTCACGACGCCAGACTTCTACTGACGTCACTTGTCCTTACGAGTAAAGAGTGTGGAGTGCTGTACGGCGAATGCGCAACTACTTATGCTGACGAGTGACGCCGCACGTGCGACGTGCCTATGACCCCGACCCGTCGGAGATGCCCAGATGTCGGAGATCCAGCGCCCCGGAGCCCTCTACCAGCAGGTGGCCGCCGCCATCCGCGAAGCGATCCTGTCGGGCGAGTTCGCACCCGACTCCCTGTTGCCGTCCGAAGCCCAGCTCATGGCCCGCTACGCCGTGTCCCGTCCGACCGTCCGCAACGCCATCGCGGCCCTGCGAGCGGAAGGGCTGATTGACGTCCGCCACGGCAAGGGCAGTTTCGTGCGCTCCGACGGACAGCCGTCGTTGACGATCGAGCGCCGGATCAGCCGCACCGCCGACGGCCGGTTCGTCATGCCCAACGGCGATGTCTGGCAGGAGACCGAAGAGGCCAGCGCCTACCGGACGCACACCACCAAGGCCACCGGCCGACTCCTCGAACTCGGCGAGGAAGAGGCCCTGTACGGCTGTGACCGCTTGCTGTTCGACCCGAGCACGGGCACCCGCGCCATGCACCGCACGCTGATCCCGTTCGCCGTCGCCGAAGCGGTTCCGATGCTGGCCGAGGAGCCGTGCAAGCGCCCGGCAGCGTTCTACCGGCAGCTCACCGAGGCCGGCCACAAGCTCACGTGGTCGGAGACCGTACGCGCCCGGATGCCCCTGCCCGACGAGCGCACCGCGCTCCAGCTCCCCGACGCGACGCCGATCCTGCACCTGTCCCGTGTCACCCACGACTCCGACGACCGGCCTCTGATTCTCGAAGAACTCCGCATCGGTGCCGACCGGGCCGAACTCACCTACCGGATCACCGCCGACAAGCAGCCCGCGCGACGCACCCGCCCCTGAGCTGCGAGCCTGATCGGTCGAAACAGCCTTCACTTCCTCAAGGGCGCGCCGGCGGCGCGCCGGGGCGCCCGGCCGCCCCGGCCGGGCGTGCGGCGTGACCGCCGGTCCCGGCCGAGCGCCGGACGCCCCACACGACAGCACGCCCGAGGAGTCGAGGCGAGGACCGGCCGCCCGGGGCCGGAGTCCACGGGGCCGGGGGTCGCCGGCCGGAGAGATTTTAGGCAGCTCCCATGGGGCGAGCCTCGAAGAACAGGGGGCCAATCGGGCACAACCGCGGGCAGGTGCACCACCTGCCCGATTCGCCTGAGCAGCGTAAGGCCCCCTGTTCACTCGCCCCATGGCAGCTACCGCCCAAAATCTCTCCGTCCGACGACGTGCCCACGCGCACCGATCCCCAGCGGAAACACCCTTCACGGCGCACCGCCGTCACCGTCCACGAGCCCCGCCAGGAGCCCCGCGAGCCGCACGGCCGCACCGGGCACGCCCACCAGACGGACCATCCCGCGTCCCTCGTCGTCCGTCGAAGCCACCGCGCGCAACTGCGACGGCTCGAACTCCGCCGTGAGAAGCGCAAGGTTCACCTGATCAGCAGCCGCCCTCGCCACACGCCAGCCCGCCATGTAGTCCACGCCACGCACCCAAAGGCCGTGATCCGCACCTGTCACGTCAGGCCCGTCGTCCGGCCCGTGATCACCAGTACCGATTGCCTTGCTCACTTCAGACCCCGATCTAGGTAACGGATCGTCAACTTCCTTTGACCGGGGCAGAAACGCAGCACGACGGCCCCGGTACCATCAGGCACCGGGAACCGCCGTGTTCCCAGCCGGGCCACCCTTCGCTTTCCAGGGCATACGGGGTGGCCCGGTCTCGGTATTGGGTTGTGAAGCGCGGCCCCTCGCTCAAGGGGATTGGGAGAGCCCCGGCGAGGGGCCGCACCTCTTGGCCGGAGTGGTCACCTCCAGCCGGGACCGGGCCGCCGTCCACTCCCGATCGCGTGGGAGTGGTAGGGGTGACGGCCCGGAGATCAGCAGGGTTTTCGCTCGGTGGCGCCGCCGTCACGGTCGAAGCGGCACCAGATGGTCTTGCCGCCCTGATCACCGGGACGCCACCAGACCGACGAGGCCAGCCGCTGAACGATGAAGAGGCCACGGCCGTTGTCCGGCAGGACCGCTTCCGACAGCTCCCCCGCCAGACCGGGCGAGAACGCGTCTCCGAGCGGCAGGAGCGGGGGCGAGGAGTCCTCATCCGCGACGCCGATGAACACCCACTTGGGCCAGACCTTGAACGTCATGTCGATACGCCGGGCGCCACCAGGACGAGCGAGACCGCGTTCCGGCACCACATGGTTCACCACGTTGCCGACCAGTTCGGACACGACCAGCCGGGCGTCATCCACGAACTCACCCGCGCCCGCATCCGTCAGGAACACGGCCGTCGTGTCACGAGCGACCCGTGCCGTGTTCGGTGACTCGGCGAACAGCGAGGCCGTCAGGAAGTGCCCGCCGGCCGACGGGTCCGGCGCCGCGAACCAGTGGTCGAACGCGTCCACCTCACGCGCCAGGCGTTCAGCTCTTCTTGCCTCCATCACGTCCCTCTCCGGGCCCCGTACGGCCCCTCACGGCACCGCTTGCATCACGCAAGCCAGTACACGGGCAGACGGACGTGACCGGGAGCGTTCACCAGGGAGTTCACATGAACACCGGCAAAGGCCAAGGGGGTTCACCAATGAACCCTCTTGGGTGAAACTCCTGTGACAGGATGAACACTCGCCGTCATTCTCGGGTTGGCAGGGGAGCATGAACCGGGAGCAGAACGCGCACTTAATCGCAGTCATGGCCGAAGCCCAGGTCTCGAACAAGGGACTGGCCAAGCGCATGCAGGACGCCGCCGCACAGCGCGGCATCAGTCTCGGGACGACACACATCGCAGTGCAGCGATGGCGCGACGGCTCAGGCATCAAGCCCGAGACGGCAGCGATCATGGCCGACGTGCTCTCGGCCAAGCTCGGACGACGAGTCTCCCCCGGCGATCTCGGCTTCTTCGATCACACCAGGGCAAGCGCTCCGGAGCCGACTGGCTACCCCAGCACGCTCCCGGAAGCCCTAGATGTTCTTGACGGACTCGCCCAGGAGCGCGCCGACGCCTGCACGACAGACCGGCTGATCATCGCGGACGCAGACCTCAGCTCCGCAGTCCTGTCATGGATGATCGCCCGTCCCGACGGCATCGAGGCCGACCGGCCGGCACAACAGCGCGTCGGCATGCGCGACGTGCGCGCGATCAGGGACGCCGCCGCCACCTTCATGCAACTCGACTTCAAGTACGGCGGAGGCCATGGCCACCGGGCGTTACGCCACTACTTCCGCTACGAGGTCCTCCCCCTGCTGAGCGTGAGCTACAGCACGAAGGTGGGAACGGCCCTGTTCGGCGCCGCAGCCGAGGTCTCCCAGTTACTCGCGTGGACCGCGTATGACACTGGCAACCACCGACTTGCCCACCGTTACCTCACGTCCACGCTGCGCCTGTCCCAGGTCATCGATGACCGCATGTTCGGCGCGCGGATCCTGGGCAACCTCAGTCACCAGGCGAACTACCTGGGCAACCACACCCAAGCCATCCAGCTCGCCCGCGCAGCCGTCGAGGGCGCCAAAGGGCGAGCCACCCCACGCGCCATGGCGAACTACTCGGCCATGGAGGCACGCGCCCTGTCCAACGCAGGCGACCGCATCGCAGCCACCCGAGCGATGAACGAGGCCGCACGACACTTTGAGCGCGCCGACACCGCCGAGGACCCGGCTTGGCTCGCCTACTTCGACGAAGCCGAACTCATGGGCGAACTCTGCCACTGCTTCCGCGACCTCAAGATGCGCCGCGAAGCCGTCGAGCAGGCCCAGCGAGCCGTGGACAGCACCGACCCGAAGTACGCCAGAACCCTCGGTTTCTGCCGCATGGTGCTGGCCCAGAGCCAGCTACTCAACGGCGAGGTAGAAGCCGCCCTCACCACCGCGAGCCTCGCAGTCGAGGGCGGCGACTCCCTTCAGTCCTCACGCTTCCAGCGCTACGTCACCGACTTCCAGCGAGAGGCCGGCACGCACGCAACGAGCCCAGCCGTCGCCGCCTTCAACGAGAAGGTACGCGACGCGTTCGCCCGCCTGGACGACGACGAGTAACGGCTACCAGGGCCGCCAGTCCCGAGGCGCCTGATCATCGCGAAGGCCAGCAATACGCCGCCGGTACTCAGCCGCAGTCTCCTCGCTCTCCCGAACGTTCTGCATCAGCCACGTCGTCATGCCGAACTCTTGCAGCCCACGCAGGGTCTCGTATCCGCGCCAGTCGTACAGATCCCGCCCATACGCGGCGACAAAATCGGCGTACTGCGCGTCGGTCTGCCAGCCGAGGCTGTGATGCTCCACCGCGGTCACCATGAGATCCCACTCAGGATGGTCGAAGCAGAACGCCTCGAAGTCGATCAAGATCACCCGCCCCTGGTCGTCCACCATGAGGTTCTGCACGTGCGCATCCCCGTGCACCGGCCCCTTGGGCGACTCAAACCGCAGCTCCTCGTACTTATCCCATAGCTCCCGCCACTGCTTCCGCAGGAAGGCCCGATCATCCTCAGGGATCGCAGCCTTGTCGATCCGCAGTTCCTGCTTCCCGAAGGGATCGAACGACGGCAGAGCAAGGCCGGCGGGAACGGTGAGCGAGTGCAGATCCCGCAGGATGCCGCCCAGCTCCCGGTACGTCGCCTTGCGGTCACCCTCAACGATCAGATGCCAGAACGTCACTGGGTGCCCGTCGATCAAGAGCGGCTGTTCCACATCCTCCACGATACGAGCCGCCGAGAACCCCTCCGCCGCCAACCACCGGGCAACGGCAACCTCTTTACGAGCGGTGGCCACCCACTCCTCGCCCCGCGCGATGCGCACGACGACCGGCACCGAGTCCAGCCGGAACAGCGCGTTCTCCCCGAAACGAATCAGCTCCGCGCCCCTGTCGTCGAGCCCCGCCGTTCGGCACGCGGCACGTAACACCCGCGCAGCCCCAGCCGACGTGAACCCCTCATCCGTGCGAGCAGCGTCAACCGCCATGCCCGTACCAGCTCCCCTAGTCGCGCGCGATCAACCAGCGCACGCCCACGGGTGACCAACCCGACGCACGCCAGACACGCTTCCGACCGTATCTAGGAAAGAGCTGCAGCACGAGAGGCACTCGTGCCAGCCACTCTGATCGCATTCGGAGCCACTAGCGGTAAAGTCTTGTGCCAGTATCTTCGTTCAGGCAATTCGGCCGTGTTCGGAGTGAAATAGAACGAGTGCGGCCGGGCGATCCTCCGGCCCGACTCGACCCAATCGGCCAGTACGCGACTCCGGACCCCGAGCTCATAAACCAGATTCGGAGCGCCCCTCACCCGTTGATGTTCAAGTCATCCAAATGGCCTCTCAGCGACCCTTTTGTTTGATCTTCTAGAACAGCGCTATCTCTCCCTCCATCTCACCACGCCCCCTATTACGCCCCTGCCGACCCTCGGGTCGATTTCGCGGAACATCTCCAATATTAACTTGGGAGCCCGAAATGATCTGCTCCAGAATACGATTCTGCTCTTCCTCATGCTCAACAAGGAGACACAGCACGTTTAGCAGGTCAATTAGATCCGCGGTGTATTCAGGAAGCCAGCGATCTGCCTGCTCCACAGCAAGTTCTGAGATTTTACGGTTCCCGATCACTGGGCGCTCTCGGTTTCGACGCCGATAGCTAAACCACTTATCCAGAACATTGACGCCGGAAATTTCATAGTCCTTGACGCGCTTAGGCACGTTGCAGATCCTCCCCTCCCCCACAATCAATTCTTTTCGCAGGTCATCGTAGTCAATCCGGTCAGGCATTTCTTCCGGGTTGGATGGAATCGGATTTTCTCGCATAACTCGCGGATTATTACCGGAACTGACCCTCGGCGCCGATGCCGGCCTCCCTGCCGCTGGATCCACGAACCTCTGCCCGTACGTGTGGAGCCAGATAATTCGCTTACCCAGCTGTACAGCTTCGTCAAAGGTTTCCACATCTGCCGTGAGAGGAATGCGGATTCCTGGTTCGCGCAGATACTGGCGGAAGTGCGAAACGTACCCAGGGTGAGCTGCCACACATGCCAGGTAGGCGAAAACCTCCTCCGGAAATATTTCCCTGGAGTACACGGTCGCGAGATGGGCCAGGAAATCTAGAGAGATATTGGGTGTCTCTGCCGCAGAATCCCCCCACAACGGATAGGCGCGTCCACTACCATGCCCCTTGTAGTGATCCTGGTCCGGAATAAGAGCAGTGAATGTCACAGCCGGGCCATTTGTGGGGGACGAGCGATTCAGCACAGTCAGATAGACCTGACTGTCGGACTGGATACTCCATAGGGTCGGATTCGGTCGGTTAATCAGCCGCTTATCCGGAATGATCCATTGGCGATCAAATGAACGGTATCCAATCCTTATGGCATCCGGCATACTTCCGCTTTCGCGACCAATCGGCGTCCGAGGCATCGGGTAGCCTGGAAGCCCGGACTTCAAAACCGTTTCAAGGGTGCGGTCCTCGTGTTCGCTAAGCATATTCCTCTTGCGCTGAACATCACTGGTGCCGATGAGTAGATCCCAACGATTCCGCAGAGTCCCCACATCAGGAGCGTAAACCCACGTCCGACCGGGCATCATCCCTGAAGCGGAGTAAGCGAAGATATCATCGAGCGATGCATAATTCGCCCAGGCCTGCTCAGCGATGGGAGTAAACGGGGCCCGCCAATCATCTGAAACTGGCGCCCAATTTCCACCCACCAAAGAAATCGATTTGAGCGCCTCGAATTTTGTGTCTCTGTGTCCCTCAGGAAGAGACGCCCACAGCACTTCAGCCGGAGTCTCTGCGTCAGTCGACCCGTCTCTAACCGCCACAACGATGCAGACGGGGTGCTGAACTGCTTGAAAAATTCGCGTATTGACTGCTGGCTGATGTCCTTCCGGCGAACAATCCACGACCCAAATACGGTCGGCCTGCCGTCGCAAGGATGCTCGCATCATCTGAAATCCGTCGCCGTCCAGGAAGCCGGCAACGGTAATGTAGCAGATTACTCCCTCACTGTTTTCTGAACGCTGCTCAAAAACCTTCCATGTTGCCCAACGCCAGAAGTAGACGTACAGGTTGTAGAGGTGCTTGGCATGGTTTCCGACATTCCAGTGTGTGGGAGGCATGTAGGACTTGAGCTTCGCAGGGCCGGTGTCGTCGCTTCCTGCTTCAATCCAGCCACCTCGCCCCCTGGCCTTCTCCTTGTATGGAGGGTTGCCAAGAACTACTACGACTTCCTCATCCTTCTTGACCTTATTCGCCTGCCTTCGGGATACGGCTATCGGCTCGTACCAAGCCCCGAGCAGGTTGTCCTCTACATACGGATTACTAAGCGTGTCCGTGACGTAAGTACGAAGATCTTTAGGCCGCGAACCAGCACCGAGTTCGGCAAGCTCTGCTAGTAGCCGCAGCTGAGCAACAGCATAAGGGCCCAGTTGGATTTCGAATCCAATGATTCTCTTGAGAGACTCTTCGAGTACAGGTCCCACTGCACCCTCGCCTTGATCTTCGGCGATGCGATCAGCAATTTTTCGAAGTACTGCTAGCAAGAAAGTTCCGGTACCCATCGCCGGGTCCACCAAGGTAACGGATTCGTCAGCGAGGCCGGCAGAGCGCCCAAGGAATGTCGACAGCACCTCATCAGTCCAGCGCGTCATGGACTCCACTACCGGAGGCGGGGTGTAGTACGAACCTGTTCTACGGCGCAGAGCGCTATCGTATTCCGCGAGGAAGTGCTCATAGAAATAGAGCCAGACTTCCGGGTCTCCGTTAGATAGGGTGGGCCAATCAACCACTGAAAGAACTCGCATCAGCGTACGGACGGACGTCGCCAAAGTTCCTTCCGAAACAGCCGTATCGGTGAGAATGCTGACGGCACGACCAATCAGTGAATTGGTAGTTCCTAGCTCTCGCGCAACGAAGTCAATTCCGTTTTCGAAACTGATCTCCCGCGCTCTCGCAAGAAGAAGTCCGAAGGTAACCGCTTGGGCATAGCCGTCAGCGAATTCATCATTCGTTGCCTGCGGAAAAAGAAGATGTCGCCAGTCAACAGCTAGATCCACCAGGGCGGGAGCTCCAAGAGCGAGCTGCTCACCCACTTCGTCTCTCATTAGACGACACAGGCGAGCACTCGTCTCCGCGAGCTGTTTCGGCGTCCGGGGAGGCAACGGAACCCACTGCAAGAATTCAGCGAAGAGCCTGAGCAACCCAGGGCCAGGCTTCAGCGCACTCCCAGATGTCTCAACGTCGCCGTCGAGGATCTCAACCCGGCCTACGATATTGCCATTCTGCCAAAGACTGAACGAGTTACCGTCGGAAAACATCACATTGGGCAGAGAGCGAAGTTTCTTGCCTTGGTTCTTGTCGTGCCCGTCAGTGAAGCGGCGAGGGTCGGCTCCTTTTCCTGGGGCCTTTAGCTCAATATAGCCGACGAGTGCATTTGAATACGTAACCGCGTAATCGGGCCTAGTTGCAAGGTCCTGCAACGTGTTCTCGCCAACCAGGACGACTTGTCCTGGGTTGAGCCCGCAGGCATTCGCCATCGCTTTCACCAGGGCTTCAAAGGGCGCTCGCAGTTGATCTTCAGGCGATCCCTTAGCTGTGGGCACGGCAAACTTCGCCTTCACAGACGCTCCGAACGCGGCGACCGCTTGCACGACAGGGGTGGAACCAGCCGTAGCCTCAGAGTTTGTCATGTATCCAACCCCCATCTGATCAACACTGTGCCTTGTTGAAGATTAGGACACCTCACGCCATCCCGCCTCGCATCTGAACAGATCGAGCTGCGTCACTACACCCACGCAGGACGGGTCGGCATAGCCTACGGACTCGTTGCTTACGGCGCATACGCTGAGAGTGCCGCCCTGAAGGAGGGGGCAGCCCACCGAGGTGCAGCAGCGAAGACAGCTCACACGGCCCCAAGGCCGCCAACTTACTGCTGTACGAAGAGCAGAGATCGATCAGCCGGGGTGATGTTGCCGCTGACACGCAGCTCGCCAAAGCGGGCCGACAGATCCCCCACGTCCGAACGTCTCTCGCCCGGGGAGAACCCTGCGGACTCCGGCGACGTCGCCGCCCACACCACGCTCATCCAGCCACCACCAGTCACCATCAACGATCCACGGCCACCGAGACCGAGCCGGGATCGCCTTTCGAGAGCTAAACCCACTCCACCTCGGACTGAATGCCCGCACGGCCCGCAGGAGCCGGCAGTGGCGTTCTCGAAACCTCCCGGGGAACCCGCCGCGCCTTCAGAACCCCGAGAGAGCCAAGCGCCGCGGCCACCTCATCCTCCGTGACCTCCGCCACAGCCTCAGCGATCCGCCGCAGCGCCTCACTCACCTCAGTGCCCGTGCCCGTGACTGTGTCCGCTGGTCGCAGCGTCCTTCTTGACCGTGAGCGGCAGCAGCTTCTTGCCGCTGTTGCTCAGTTGTGGCCATGTGTCGTACTGGGGACAGACCCCACAGTCGAAGCAAGGCGTCCAGCGGCAGTCCTCGACCTCTGTCTCGTCCAGGGCGTCCTGCCAGTCCTCCCAGAGCCAGTCCTTGTCGAGGCCGGAGTCGAGGTGGTCCCAGGGGAGGACTTCCTCGTACGTGCGTTCGCGGGTGGTGTACCAGTCGACGTCCACGCCGAAGGCGGCCAGGGCCTTGTCGGAGCACTGCATCCAGCGGTCGTACGAGAAGTGCTCGCGCCAGCCGTCGAAGCGGCCGCCGTCCTCGTAGACCGCGCGGATCACGGCGCCGATGCGGCGGTCGCCACGGGAGAGCAGGCCCTCGACGATGCCGGGCTTGCCGTCGTGGTAGCGGAAGCCGATCGAGCGGCCGTACTTCTTGTCGCCGCGGATCTTGTCCCTCAACTTCTCCAGGCGCGCGTCCGTCTCCTCCGCCGAGAGTTGCGGGGCCCACTGGAACGGGGTGTGGGGCTTCGGGACGAAGCCGCCGATCGAGACCGTGCAGCGGATGTCGTTGGAGCGGGAGACCTCGCGGCCCTTGGCGATGACGTTCATCGCCATGTCGGCGATCTGGAGGACGTCGTCGTCCGTCTCCGTCGGGAGGCCGCACATGAAGTACAGCTTCACCTGGCGCCAGCCGTTGCCGTAGGCCGTCGCGACGGTGCGGATGAGGTCCTCCTCCGACACCATCTTGTTGATGACCTTGCGCATGCGCTCCGAGCCGCCCTCGGGGGCGAAGGTCAGGCCCGAGCGGCGGCCGTTGCGCGTCAGTTCGTTGGCCAGGTCGACGTTGAAGGCGTCCACCCGGGTGGAGGGGAGGGAGAGGCCGATCTTGTCTTCCTCGTAGCGGTCGGCCAGACCCTTGGCGATGTCGCCGATCTCCGAGTGGTCCGCGGAGGAGAGGGAGAGGAGGCCCACCTCCTCGAAGCCCGTCGCCTTCAGGCCCTTGTCGACCATCTCGCCGATGCCCGTGATCGAGCGCTCACGGACCGGGCGGGTGATCATGCCCGCCTGGCAGAAGCGGCAGCCGCGCGTGCAGCCACGGAAAATCTCCACCGACATGCGCTCGTGGACCGTCTCGGCCAGGGGGACCAGCGGCTGCTTGGGGTACGGCCACTCGTCGAGGTCCATGACCGTGTGCTTCGACACGCGCCATGGGACGCCCGACTTGTTGGGCACCACACGGGCGATACGGCCGTCGGGGAGGTACTCGACGTCGTAGAACGCCGGGATGTACACCCCGCCCGTCTTCGCCAGGCGGAGGAGGACCTCCTCGCGGCCGCCGGGGCGGCCCTCCGCCTTCCACTCCTTGATGATCCGCGTCATGTCGAGGACGGCCTGCTCGCCGTCGCCGATGACCGCCGCGTCGATGAAGTCGGCGATCGGCTCGGGGTTGAAGGCCGCGTGGCCGCCGGCCAGGACGATCGGGTCGTCAAGCGTTCGGTCCTTGGACTCCAAGGGGATGCCGGCCAGGTCCAGGGCGGTGAGCATGTTCGTGTAGCCGAGCTCGGTGGAGAAGGACAGGCCGAAGACGTCGAACGCCTTCACGGGGCGGTGGCTGTCCACCGTGAACTGCGGGACGCCGTGCTCCCGCATCAGCGCCTCCAGGTCCGGCCACACGCTGTAGGTGCGCTCGGCCAGGACGCCCTCCTGCTCGTTCAGCACCTCGTAGAGGATCATGACGCCCTGGTTGGGCAGACCGACCTCGTACGCGTCCGGGTACATGAGCGCCCAGCGGACGTCACAGGACTCCCACGGCTTGACCGTGGAGTTGAGCTCGCCCCCGACGTACTGGATCGGCTTCTGCACGTGCGGGAGCAAGGCTTCGAGCTGCGGGAAGACCGACTCGACAGACATCGCGGCGTTACCTTCGTGAGCTGACTGGGGTGACCATCAAGCGTAACGCCCTCTCAGGGGTCCCCTCACACGTCCATTCACACGTCCATCGAGCCGCTGGTCGTCTTCCACTCCCCCGGCACGGCCTCCTCGGCCTTCTCCGCGCGCCGCTCCTCCCGGGCGTACAGCACCCCGTACGTGAAGGAGTTCTCCCCCGCCGCGTGCGCCACGGCGGCCAGCTCGCCCAGGGTGGTGCGGGCCATGACGCTGTCCTGATGTTCGCCGAGCAGGGTCTGGAGCGACTTCATGGTCTTGACCAGGCCCTTCGCCGGGCGGCCGAGGGCGGGAGCGGATGTCTCCGCCGCGTACCGCGTCCGCTTGGCCTTCTTGCGGGCCTCGTGCAGCGCGAGGTCGCGGTCGGCACCGGGCGGCTGCTCCATGGCCTCCTCGATCAGCGCGGACACCTTCGCGAAGTCCTTGCGTACGGCCTTGGCGAGCACCTTCTCCGGCTTCTTGCCGGCCGCCTTCAGCACCGGCGGGTCGGCGACCAGCGCGTCCAGGGTGTCGAGCAGCGTCAGATAGCGCGAGGAGTCCAGTACGCCGAGCAGCCGGCGCCGCGAACCCTTCTCCCCGGCCTTCGTCCAGGTCCGCAGACGTTCCCGGACCGGGCCGGAGACCAGGGTGGCGGGCAGTTCGTCGAAGGCCGCCTGCAGCCGCTCGGCCAGGACCTCGTGGTCGCGGCCCACGCCCAGCTCCCCGGCCAGCCACTTCAGCTCGTCGGCGATCGGGTCGGTGACCTCCCGGTCGAGCACCTTGCCGAAGGACCGGAACGTGCTGCGCATCCGGCGGGTGGCGACCCGCATGTCGTGCACCGACTCCTCGGCGTCCCGGCGCACCGCCGGGTCCAGCGCGACGATCGCGTCCCGCTGGGCGCGGACGTACGCCAGGACGTGGTCGCCGGCGGTGACGGGCTCGGCGGGGCCGTCGTCCTCGGGGCGCGGATGTCCGCCCTTGGTCTCCGCGAGCGCCCGCGCCAGCTTCGACGCCGACTTCGAGGGCCGTACGCCCGCCTTGCGCAGCCGTTTCTCCACCTTGTCGAGGAGGGCCGGGTCGGCGTCGTCGGCCAGCTCCACCTCGATCTCGCTCCACTGGGCGCTGCCCTTCCCGCCGAACAGCCGCTCCGCCCGTACGGTGTCCACGCTCGCCTCGGCCAGCAGCCTGCCGTCGGTGTCCACCAGGTCCCGTACGTCCCGTGCGGAGCGCAGCCGGACCACCGCCACCAGCTGTCCCTCGCGCACCCGGGAGCGCACCAGGCCGGCGAGCTCGTCCGGGACGGTGTCGGAGAGCGGAGCTTGGATCTCGTCCCGGATACCCGGGCCGACCGGGAACTTCAGATGCCATCCGGCGTCGGAGCCGCCCGTGCGACGGCGCAGGGTGATGGAGGCCGAGGCGAGGCGCAGGTCGGAGGTGTCGTAGTAGGTCGCGTCCAGTTCCGCGGTGCCCTTGTCGAGGACGTTCGCGACCCCGGCGACGCCGGTCAGGTCGGGCAGCCCACTGTCGTCGGATTCGTACTTGCGCTCGATCTCGCGTTTCGTCTCCGCCATGAAATGAATCTAGTCGCAGTCGGGCCGTGACGGCAGGGTCAACTTCCGTTGAATTCCATACCAGCGGCTGGAAAACCCGGTTACGGCGCCCGTTCCCGGCCTGCCGCCGGCTCGACCGCGGTACCGCCTACGCCGACATGGGCCGCTGCACACGGATGGACTGCAGCAGCCCCACCGCCACCCACACCGCGAACATCGACGAGCCGCCGTACGAGACGAACGGCAGGGGCAGACCGGTGACCGGCATGATGCCGAGGGTCATCCCGATGTTCTCGAACGACTGGAACGCGAACCACGCCACGATCCCGGCGGCGACGATCGTGCCGTACAGCTCGGTCGTCTCGCGGGCGATGCGGCAGGCGCGCCACAGGACCACGCCGAGGAGCAGGATGATCAGGCCCGCGCCGACGAAGCCCAGTTCCTCGCCCGCGACCGTGAAGACGAAGTCGGTCTGCTGCTCGGGGACGAACTGGCCGGTGGTCTGCGAGCCGTGGAACAGGCCCGCCCCGGTCAGTCCGCCGGAACCGATCGCGATACGTGCCTGGTTGGTGTTGTAGCCGACGCCGGCCGGGTCGAGGCTGGGGTTGGCGAAGGCGGCGAAGCGGGCGATCTGGTAGTCGTCCAGGATGTGCAGCTGCCAGACGGCGACCGCGCCGGCCGCGCCCGCGCCGAGCAGTCCGAAGACCCAGCGGTTGGAGGCGCCGGAGGCGAGCAGCACACCCAGCACGATCATCACCATCACCATGACCGACCCGAGGTCGGGCATGAGCATCACGATCAGCATCGGGACGGCGGCGAGCCCGAGCGCCTGCACGACCGTGCGGTGGTCCGGGTACGGCTTGTCGCCCGCGTCGACCCGGGCCGCGAGGAGCATGGCCATGCCCAGGATGATCGTGATCTTCACGAACTCGGAGGGCTGGAGCGAGAAGCCGCCGCCGAGCACGATCCAGGAGTGCGCGCCGTTGACCGTCGAGCCCAGCGGGGTCAGCACCAGCAGGATGCCGAGCAGCGAGAGGCCGTAGAGGACGGGTACCGCGTTGCGCAGGGTGCGGTGGCCGAGCCAGATGGTGCCGATCATCAGGGCGAACCCGATGCCGGTGTTCATCAGGTGCCGGATCAGGAAGTAGTAGGGGTCGCCCTGGTTGATCTCGGTGCGGTTGCGGGTCGCGGAATAGACCAGCACCGAGCCGATCAGGGAGAGGGCGGCGGCCGACAGCAGTATCGGCCAGTCCAGCCGCCGGGCCAGCGAGTCACGGGCGAAGGCCCGGGTCCAGCCGGCCCGCGCGGGCCCGTATCCGGAGACGGAGAAGCTGTTGACACCGGTCATGCGAGCGACCTCCTGCCGACCGATCGCCGGCCTGCGGCGCCCCCGCATCCGTCGCCCCGCCGTCGCCGTCGCCGGCGTTGTTGTCGGCGGGTGTTCTGGTCGGTGGTGTTCTGCTGGGTGGTGCCGGCCGGCTGCGACGCGTCCGCCTCGGGGGCGGCCTGCTGGCTGGCGCGCTGGTCCTTGGCCGGGTCCTTGGCGACCTTCGGGGACTTGATCGTGCCGTCCGTCTGAACGGTCGGCAGGCCCTTCTGCGGGGTGGGCAGCAGGGCGTTCTTCTTGTCGATCGAGCCGTCCGCGGAGACGCCGTAGAGGGCGTTGTAGATGTGGCGCACGGCCTCACCGGAGGCGCCCGAACCGGTACCGGCCTGGGCGATGGTCATGATGACCGTGTAGTCCTTGCTGTAGGTGGCCAGCCAGGACGTGGTCTGCTTGCCGTAGACCTCGGCGGTACCGGTCTTGGCGTGCAGCTCGATCTCGTCCTGCGGCCAGCCGCCGAACTTCCAGGCGGCCGTACCCCGGGTGACCACGCCCGCGAGGGCGTCGTCCATACCGGCCAGGGTGGCCTTGCTGACGGGCAGCTTGCCGGCCTTCTTGGGCTTGATCTCGGTGACGGTCCTGCCGTCGGCGCTGATGATCGCCTTGCCGATGGACGGCTCGTACATGGTGCCGCCGTTGGCGAGGGCGCCGTAGATCACGGCCTCCTGGATCGGCGTGACGAGGGTGTCGCCCTGGCCGATGGAGTAGTTGATCGAGTCGCCCTCACGCATCTTGTTGCCCTCGAGGCAGTTCTCGTAGGCGATCCTCTCGACGTAACTGCCGTTCTTCTTGCCGGACTTGCACCAGGCGTCCTTGTTGGCCTTCCAGTAGGACTCCTTCCACTGGCGGTCCGGGACCCGGCCGGTGACCTCGTTCGGCAGGTCGATACCGGTCTCCTTGCCGAGGCCGAACTGGTGGGCCGCCTTGTAGAAGTAGTCCTTGGGCTCACCCTTCTTCGGGTTGATGCCGCCGTCCTTCTTCCACTCCCGGTCCGCGAGGGCGTAGAAGACGGTGTCGCAGGACACCTCCAGGGCACGGCCGAGGGAGATCGGGCCGAAGCTCTCGCCCTCGAAGTTGTTGAAGACCTGGCCGCCCACCGAGTACGAACTGGTGCACGGGTAGCCGCCGTCCCAGACGTAGCCGGCCTCGACCGCGGCGGCCGTGGAGACCACCTTGAACGTCGAGCCGGGGGCGGCCTGACCCTGTATGGCCCGGTTGAGCAGCGGGTAGTCGGAGTTCTTCCCGGTGAGCTTCTTGTAGTCCTTGGCGGAGATGCCGCCCACCCAGACGTTCGGGTCGTAGGTGGGCGCGGAGGCCATCGCGACGATCCGGCCGGTCTTGGCCTCCATCACGACGACGGCGCCGGAGTCGGCCTTGTAGTTGGTGCCGGTGATCTTGTCGAACTGCTGGCGGGCGACCTTCATCGCGTTGTTCAGCTCGTACTCGGCGACGCGCTGGACGCGGGAGTCGATGCTGGTGACCAGGTTGGAGCCGGGCTGTGCCGGGGTGGCCTCGGCCTGGCCGATGACCCGGCCGAGGTTGTCGACCTCGTAGCGGGTGACGCCGGCCTTGCCGCGCAGCACCTTGTCGTACTCGCGCTCGAGGCCGCTGCGGCCGACCATGTCGGAGCGCAGATAGGGCGAGTCGGTGTCCTGGGCCTTGGTGAGCTCGTCGTCGGTGACCGGGGAGAGGTAGCCGAGGACCTGGGCGGTGTTGGACTTGCCGGGGGCGGGGTAGCGGCGCACGGCCTCCGGCTCGGCGGTGATGCCGGGGAAGTCCTCGGCGCGCTCACGGATCTGCAGGGCCTGCTTGGCGGTGGCCTCGTCGGTGATGGGGATCGGCTGGTAGGGCGAGCCGTTCCAGCAGGGCTGGGGGGTCTTCGCGTCGCACAGCCGGACCTTCTGCAGGACCTCCGTGGGGTCCAGGCCGAGGACGCCCGCGAGCTTGGTCAGGACCGCCTTGCCGTCGTCCGGCTGCTTCAGCAGGTCGGTGCGGGAGGCGGAGACCACCAGCCGTGTCTCGTTGTCGGCGAGGGGCACTCCGCGCGCGTCCAGGATGGAGCCGCGCACGGCGGGCTCGACGACCTGCTGGACGTGGTTGCCGGAGGCCTCCTTGGCGTACTCCGCGCCCTCGCGGATCTGGAGGTACCACAGGCGGCCGCCGAGGGTGCCGAGGAGGGAGAGGACGAGGATCTGGATCACGACGAGCCGGATCTGGACGCGTGGCGTCCGGCCGGTCTCGGGAATGTTGGTCACTGCGGCTGCCTCCCCCTCTCAGTTCGCGAACGCATGTGCGCGGTTGTGTGTGCGTACGCCGGTGCGTACACCTTCGAATGCGCGTGTGCGCACAAACGAATGTGCGCGTACGAATGATGAACGATCAGCCTGTGAGGCCGCGTTCCGCCGGAAGTGACCCGTTCGGGTGAACTTGGCCGCGCTCACAGCCGCTTGACCCCCTTGATGCGCCCGGCCCGGGTCGCCCGCGCCTTCGCCGCCCTCATCTTCAGGCCGCCGCGCTGCCGGCCGATCCTCAGGCCCGTCCCGGAGGACAGCCAGCCGGAAGAGATGTCCGAGGCCCTGGACGCGGAGTTGGCCTCCGCGAGCGGGTCGTTCTCGGCCCGCCGGGCAAGGAACATGACCCCGGGGACCACGAACGGGGCGAGGAGCAGGTCGTAGAGGGCGGCCGAGAACAGCAGCCCGGTCAGGCCGACATGACGGGCCGCCGTGTCGCCGACGAGGGCGCCGACGCCCGCGTACAGCAGGGTGGAGCCGACCGCCGCGGCGACCACCACGACCATGGGGCCGGTGGCCGACTTGATCTGCCCGGTCTCCGGCTTGACGAGCCCGGCGAGATAGCCGATCACGCACAGCACGAGGGCGTACCGTCCGGCCGCGTGGTCGGCGGGCGGCGCGAGGTCGGCGAGGAGGCCCGCGCCGAAGCCGATGAAGGCGCCGCCGACATGGCCGTACACCATGGCGAGGCCCAGGACGGTGAGGAGCAGCAGGTCGGGGACGGCGCCCGGGAGGTGGAGGCGGGCGAGGACGCTCACCTGGATCACCAGGGCGACGACGACCAGCGGGACGGAGAGCAGGATCCGGTTGACGCGCATGGGGGTTGTCAGCTCCTACTGCTGCTCTTGCTGCTGGCCGTCGGCGTTCGGGGTCACGGTGACGGTGACCGTCGGGGTGGGCACCGGCTTGGGCTTGGCCGGGAGCACGGTGTCGCGCGGGTCCTTCTTCGGGGTCTGGACGACCACGCCCACGATGTCGAGCTTGGTGAAGCTGACGTACGGCGTGACGTAGAGGGTGCGCGTGAGGTCGCCGCCGGAGGGGTCGACGCGGGAGACCACGCCGACCGGGACGCCGGGCACGAACGGCCTGTCGGCCTGCGAGCCGAAGGTGACCAGGCGGTCGCCCTTCTTCACGTCCGCCTTGCCGTTGAGGAGTTCGACGCGCAGCGGGCTGTCGCCCTGCCCGGAGGCGAAGCCCAGTTCGTCGTTGCCCTCCATCCGGGTGCCGACGGTGAAGTCGGGGTCGTTGGCGAGGAGCACGGTCGCGGTGTTCGGGCCGACGGTGGTGACGCGGCCGACCAGTCCGTCGCCGTTCAGGACGGTCATGTCGCGCTTGATGCCGTCGTTCGCGCCCACGTCGACGGTGATCGTCCAGGAGAAGCCCTGGGCCGCTCCGATCGCGATGACCTCGGCGCCCTTGATGCCGTACTGGCCCTCGCCCGCGATCCTCAGCATCTTGTCGAGCTGGGCCAGCCGGCTGCGGTTGCGGTCGTCGCTGCCGAGCTTCGCCTTGAGGGCCGCGTTCTCCTTCTCCAGCTCCGCGAGCCGGTCATGGCGCTCACCGGAGTCGCGGACCGCCGAGACGGCGTTGCCGACCGGGTCCACCGCCGAGGACATCCCGTCCTCGATCGGGCCGAAGACCGCGGCCGCGGCCTGCCGGGCACCGTCGACCGGGGAGTCCTCACCACCGCGGATGTCCACCGTGATCAGCGCGAACGCGATGGCGATCAGCAGCACCAGGAGCAGCCGGCTCTCTCGTGTGTCCCTCACGTGCGGCGGCCGTGCCCTTCCTCGATAGGAGAATCAGCAACCCGGATGCAGGAACCCGGATGCAGGGAAATCGGGTAGCCCCGGGCCAGGATGACCAAGGGCGCTTTGTGGGAGCTTATGCCGGAATACCAACGATCCGCCGCACGAGGGGCGATCATCCCGTACGGCGGAACCGAAGCGTTACGTCATCTGCGGGGCGCGGCGTCCAGGACCTGCTGGAGCGCCTCGAACTCCTCGACGCACTTACCGGATCCGAGGGCCACGCTGTCCAGCGGGTCCTCGGCGATGTGGATCGGCATACCGGTCTCCCGGCGCAGCCGCTCGTCCAGACCGCGCAGCAGCGCTCCGCCGCCGGTCAGAACGATTCCGCGGTCCATGATGTCGCCGGACAGCTCCGGCGGACACTTGTCGAGCGTGGTCTTCACGGCGTCGACGATCGCGTTGACGGGTTCCTCGATCGCCTTGCGGACCTCGGCGGCCGAGATGACGACGGTCTTGGGCAGACCGGAGACGAGGTCCCGGCCGCGGATTTCGGTGTGCTCGTCGGAGTCGAGGTCGTACGCCGAGCCGATGGTGATCTTGATCTGCTCGGCCGTCCGCTCACCCAGAAGGAGGCTGTACTCCTTCTTGATGTGCTGGATGATCGCGTTGTCCAGCTCGTCGCCCGCGACGCGGATGGACTGGGCGGTGACGATGCCGCCGAGCGAGATGACCGCGACCTCCGTGGTGCCGCCGCCGATGTCCACCACCATGTTGCCCGTGGCCTCGTGGACCGGCAGGCCGGAGCCGATGGCCGCGGCCATGGGCTCCTCGATGATGTGCACCTGCCGGGCGCCGGCCTGGGTCGACGCCTCGATGACGGCACGGCGCTCGACACCCGTGATGCCCGAGGGCACACAGACGACGACCCGCGGACGAGCCAGATACCGCCGCTTGTGGATCTTCAGGATGAAGTAGCGGAGCATCCGCTCGGTGATCTCGAAGTCGGCGATCACGCCGTCCTTCAGCGGCCGCACGGCGACGATGTTGCCCGGCGTGCGGCCGATCATCTTCTTCGCTTCGGCGCCGACCGCGAGGATGCCACCGGTGTTGGTGTTGATCGCGACGACGGACGGCTCGTTGAGTACGATCCCGCGACCCCTGACGTACACCAGCGTGTTGGCGGTCCCGAGGTCGACAGCCATGTCACGGCCGATGAACGACATTGAGTTCCCCATCAGGATTCGACTGGCCTTCCATGAGCTTTTGAGGGCTTTTCAGGTCGGCGAGGTGGGTGCTGTGACGTGAAGGCTTCCATCGTAGACGCGCCTTCTCGGACACTGCGGAAGGGTCCTGGCCATTGTCAGCAGATGCTGTGTGGGTTCGCTTCCGGAGACGGGCGTTCGGGGAATCCCGTTCCCTCGATCGCCCGTTTCAGTCGTCTCGGAACGGTTACGCGCGACCCGGGAAGAAGATCTTGACCTCGCGCTCCGCGGACTCCTCGGAGTCGGAGGCGTGGATGAGGTTCTCGCGGACGATGACGCCGTAGTCGCCGCGGATGGAGCCGGGCGCGGCCGCGATCGGGTCGGTCGGGCCGGCGAGCGCGCGCAGGCCCTCGATGACCCGCTCGCCCTCGACGATGAGCGCGACGACCGGGCCGGAGGCCATGAACTCCACGAGCGGCTCGTAGAACGGCTTGCCCTTGTGCTCGCCGTAGTGCTGCTCCAGCGTGTCCTGGTCCAGGGTGCGCAGCTCCAGCGCGGTGATCCGCCAGCCCGCCTTGCGCTCGATACGGCCGATGATCTCGCCGGTCAGGCCGCGACGGACCGCGTCGGGCTTGAGGAGGACGAGGGTGCGCTGGCTCACGGGAGACTCCTTAGGACTGCTGAGGTGCACTACTGCCGGGGTGCGGTGGGACGAGATTACAGGGCGTGTCCGTGAACCTGTCACACAGCGTCAGCAGGATCGGCGGTCAGGTCCCGGCCTGCGCCGCGAAGCGGGCCCTCGCCTCGTCGATCTTGCGCCCATAGTGCACCGAGGCCCACCACAGACCGGCGAACAGCAGCCCCACGACGAACATCATCGGGACGAAGAAACCGGACGCGACCAGCGCGATCTGCAGCGCCCAGCCGAGGGCGACGCCCCCGGGCCGGGTGACCATGGCGCACAGCAGCACACTGAGGAACATCGCGATCCCGCACACCGTCCACACCGTGGTCATGGACAGGTCGGGGTCCTTCATGGCGACCAGACCGGCGAACCCGATGATGAAGAACTCGCCGATCAGGGTCGAGGAACAGAGCGTACGCATGGCCGGGGTACTCAGCCCTTCCCGAGGAGCAGTCGGGCCTCGCCGACCGTGATGACGGAACCGGTGACCAGCACACCGCCGCCGGCGAACTCACCCTCCTCCTCGGCGAGCGTGATCGCCGCCTCCAGGGCGTCCGGCAGCCGCGGCTCGACCTGGACGCGCTCGTCGCCGAACACCTCGACGGCGATGGCGGCGAGTTCGTCGGCGTCCATGGCGCGGTGGCTGGAGTTCTGGGTGACGACGACCTCCGCGAAGATGGGCTCGAAGGCCTCCAGCACCCCGCGGACGTTCTTGTCGCCACTGGCGCCGACGACCCCGATCAGCCGGCTGAAGTCGAAGGCCTCGCCGATCGCGTCGGCGGTCACCCGCGCGCCCGCCGGGTTGTGGGCGGCGTCGAGGACGACGGTCGGGGAACGCCGTACGACTTCCAGACGGCCCGGCGAGGAGACGGCCGCGAACGCCTTGCGGACGGTGTCGATGTCGAGCGGCTCGGGCCGCTGGGAGCCGACGCCGAAGAACGCCTCCACGGCGGCGAGCGCGACGGCCGCGTTGTGCGCCTGGTGCTCGCCGTGCAGCGGCAGGTACACCTCGGGGTACTCGCCGCCCAGCCCGCGCAGGGTGACCAGCTGTCCGCCGACGGCGACCTGCCGGCCCACGACGCCGAACTCCAGGCCCTCGCGGGCCACCGTGGCATCGACCTCGACGGCCTTCTTCAGCAGCACCTGGGCCGCGTCGACCGGCTGCTGGGCCATGATGACCGTGGCGTCCTGCTTGATGATCCCGCCCTTCTCCCCCGCGATCTCGGCCGGGGTCTCCCCCAGCCGGTCCGTGTGGTCGAGGTCGATGGGCATGACCACGGCGACATCGCCGTCGATGACGTTGGTGGCGTCCCAGGAGCCGCCCATGCCGACCTCGACGACGGCGACGTCGACCGGCGCGTCCGCGAAGGCGGCGTACGCCATGCCGGTCAGCACCTCGAAGAAGGACAGCCGGTACTCCTGCTGCGCGTCGACCATCTCGACGTACGGCTTGATGTCGTCGTACGTCTCGATGAACCGCTCGGCGGAGATCGGGGCGCCGTCGAGGCTGATGCGCTCGGTGACGGACTGCACGTGGGGGGAGGTGTAGCGGCCGGTGCGCAGTTCGAAGGCGCCGAGGAGGGCCTCGATCATGCGGGCGGTGGAGGTCTTGCCGTTGGTGCCCGTGATGTGGATCGAGGGGTACGTGCGCTGCGGCTCGCCCAGGACGTCCATCAGCGCGGAGATGCGGCTGACGGAGGGCTCCAGCTTGGTCTCGCCCCAGCGGGTGGCCAGGTCGGCCTCGACCGCGCGGAGGGCCTTGTCGACCTCGGGGTCCTCGGGGCGCGTGGGGACGTCCGAGGTCGGGGTGGAGCCCTGGGTGCGCAGGGTTCGGCTGCCGGCCTCGATCACCGCGAGATCCGGGTCGCGGTCGGTCTCGTTCGCGATGATCTCGTCGAAGGGGTCGCTGTCGCTCACGGGGTCAGTCTACGGAGCGTCGGTGACAGACGTGGACGAAGGCCCCCGGAGCCTGGTGGTTCCGGGGGCCTTCGGTTGCCGTCGGGGTGGGGCCGCTCGCCCCGCGCTGGCGGGTGCCGCCGCGCCCACCCGTGCCGCCCCAGCGGCACGACTGCCCGCGGCTAGGCGGAGGGCAGGCGCTCCAGCTGGGTCTGGATCCTTGTGATGTCCTCATTCGCCTTCGCCAGGCGGCCTCGGATCTTGTCGACCACGTTGTCCGGGGCCTTGGCCAGGAAGGCCTCGTTGCCGAGTTTGGCGTTCGCCTGGGCCTTTTCCTTCTCGGCTGCCGCGAGGTCCTTCGCGAGGCGCTTGCGCTCCGCCGCGACGTCGATCGTGCCGGAGAGGTCGAGGGCGACCGTGGCGCCGGCGACCGGGAGGGTCGCCGTGGCCGAGAATGCCTCGCCCTCCGGCTGGAGGCGCAGGAGCTGGCGGATGGCGGCCTCGTGGGGCGCCAGCGCCGTGCCGTCGAGGGTCAGGCGGGCCGGGACGCGCTGGCCGGGCTGGAGGCCCTGGTCGGCGCGGAAGCGGCGGACCTCGGTGATCACCGACTGGAGGGACTCGATCTCCTGCTCGGCGGCGGTGTCCCGGAAGCCACTGTCCGTCGGCCAGTCGGCGACGACGATCGACTCGCCGCCGGTGAGGGTGGTCCAGAGGGTCTCCGTGACGAACGGGACCACCGGGTGCAGCAGCTTCAGGGTGACGTCGAGGACCTCGCCGAGGACGCGCCGGGAGACCTTCGCCGGCTCGCCGCCCGCCTGGAACGTCGTCTTGGACAGCTCGACGTACCAGTCGAAGACCTCGTCCCACGCGAAGTGGAAGAGGGCGTCGGAGAGCTTGGCGAACTGGAAGTCCTCGTAGAACGCGTCGACTTCGGCGATGACCGAGTTGAGGCGGGAGAGGATCCAGCGGTCCGTCGCCGACATGGCGGAGGCGTCCGGCAGGGGACCGTCCACCGTCGCGCCGTTCATCAGCGCGAAGCGGGTCGCGTTCCAGATCTTGTTGGCGAAGTTGCGGGAACCCTGGACCCAGTCCTCGCCGATCGGGACGTCGACACCGGGGTTGGCGCCGCGGGCGAGGGTGAAGCGGAGGGCGTCGGAGCCGTACTTGTCCATCCAGTCCAGCGGGTTGACCGCGTTGCCGAAGGACTTCGACATCTTCTTGCCGAACTGGTCGCGGACCATGCCGTGCAGGGCGATGGTGTGGAACGGCGGGGTGCCGTCCATCGCGTACAGGCCGAACATCATCATCCGGGCGACCCAGAAGAAGAGGATGTCGTAGCCGGTGACCAGGACGGAGTTCGGGTAGAACTTCGCGAGCGACTCGGTCTGTTCGGGCCAGCCGAGGGTGGAGAAGGGCCACAGGCCGGAGGAGAACCAGGTGTCGAGGACGTCGGTGTCCTGGCGCCAGCCCTCGCCGCTCGGAGCCTCGTCGTCGGGGCCGACGCAGACGACCTCGCCGTTCGGGCCGTACCAGACGGGGATGCGGTGGCCCCACCACAACTGCCGTGAGATGCACCAGTCGTGGAGGTTGTCGACCCAGTCGAAGTACCGCTTCTCCATGTCCTGCGGGTGGATCTTGACGCGGCCGTCGCGGACCGCGTCACCGGCGGCCTTGGCGAGCGGGCCGACCTTGACCCACCACTGCATGGACAGGCGCGGCTCGATCGTGGTCTTGCAGCGCGAGCAGTGGCCGACGCTGTGGACGTACGGCCGCTTCTCGGCGACGATCCGGCCCTCGGCGCGCAGGGCGGCGACGATGGCGGAGCGGGCCTCCAGGCGGTCGAGCCCCTGGAACGGGCCGTGGGCCGTGATGACGGCGTGCTCGTCCATGATCGTGATGGCCGGCAGGTCGTGCCGCTGGCCGATCTCGAAGTCGTTCGGGTCGTGCGCCGGGGTCACCTTGACGGCGCCGGTGCCGAACTCCGGGTCGACGTGGGTGTCCGCGACGACCGGGATGGAACGGTCCGTCAGCGGCAGCCGGATCTGCTTGCCGATCAGGTGCTGGTAGCGCTCGTCGTCGGGGTGGACGGCGACCGCGGTGTCACCGAGCATCGTCTCGGCGCGGGTGGTGGCGACGACGATGGTGTCGTCCCCCTCGCCGTACTTCATGGAGACGAGCTCGCCGTCGTCGTCCTGGTACTCGACCTCGATGTCCGAGATGGCGGTGAGGCAGCGCGGGCACCAGTTGATGATGCGCTCGGCGCGGTAGATGAGCTCGTCGTCGTAGAGGCGCTTGAAGATGGTCTGGACGGCCTGGGAGAGGCCCTCGTCCATGGTGAAGCGCTCGCGGGACCAGGCGACGCCGTCGCCGAGGCGGCGCATCTGGCCGCTGATCTGGCCGCCGGACTCGCCCTTCCACTGCCAGACGCGCTCGACGAACGCCTCACGGCCCAGGTCGTGGCGGGACTTGCCCTCCTTGCCCAGTTCACGCTCGACGACGTTCTGCGTGGCGATGCCGGCATGGTCCATGCCGGGCTGCCACAGCGTCTCGTGGCCCTGCATGCGCTTCCTGCGGGTGAGGGCGTCGATGAGGGTGTGCTCGAAGGCGTGGCCCAGGTGCAGGCTGCCCGTGACGTTCGGCGGCGGGATGACGATGGTGTACGGCGGCTTGTCGCTTTTCTCGTCCGCCTCGAAGTAACCCCGCTCTACCCAGCGCTCGTACAGCGGCCCCTCTACGTCGGCCGGCGCGTACTGGGTCGGCAGTTCGGTGTGGGGCGCTGATGGCTGCTGCTGAGCGTTCTCGGTCACGGGGCCAGTTTAGGGGTGTCACGGGGCCGTCCCGAAACGTGTTTGCCTTGTAACGGTCGGGGCCCCGCCGCCGAGCAGGTACTGGGTTTAAGCCAGGATGTGAAAATCACATAAGCATCTGGAGGGGAACCCAGAATGAGTCACAACCAGCCGGGCCCGTACGGCGGGCAGCCCCAGCAGCCCGGACCGTACGGCCAGCCCGGCCCGTACGGCCAGCCGCCGCAGGCGCCCCAGCCCGGCTACGGGTACCCCCAGCAGCCCCCGGCCCCGCAGCCCGGTTACGGCTACCCGGGCCAGCCCCCGCAGGGCGTCCCGCCGCAGGCCGGGCCCTACGGCCAGCAGGCCGGACCGTACGCCCAGCAGCCGCCGACCGCCGCATACGGCCAGCAGCCCCCGTACGGCCAGGCCCCCTACGGCGTCCCGCAGCCCCCGGTGCCCGGCGGCGGCAAGAAGAAGACCGGCATCATCATCGGCTCGGTCGCGGTGGTCGCTGCGATCGGCGTGGGCGCGTTCTTCGTGCTCGGCACGGGCAGCGGCTCGGGCGGTCTGGAGGACGACGGGCCGCACAAGCTGACCGCGCCGGCCTCGCTCCTCTCCGACAAGTACAAGAGGATGGGCGACTCGGCGGCCAAGGAGCCGAGCTCCAGCGACGCGAAGGACCTCGCGAAGGCCGGAGTCACCGACGCCACCTCGGTCGTGGCCATCTACTCGACGATGGACCTGACGTCCCTGGACACCAGCGACCCGAACGCGCTGGTCGAAGCGCAGGCCGCCGAGAACGTCACGTTCGCCGGCGTCTACGGCAAGGTGGCGGACCCGCAGCAGGCGCTGGACATCACCTTCACCCAGATGAAGGCGGAGTCCGACGACGACGTCACGCTGATCGGCGACGCGGAGACCGTCGAGCCGGACGGCCTGGACGGCGCGGTGATGAAGTGCCAGCAGGCGGAGACCGAGAACGCCGTCACGGAGAAGACGCAGAAGACCTACCTGTGCATCTGGGCGGACTACAGCACCATGGGCGTGGTCGAGCCCACCGCGGGCGCCAAGACCTACACGCTGGACGAGGCGGCGAAGATCGCGGCCGACGTACGCAAGGAAGCCCGCGTCAAGGCGTAGCCGCCGCGGTGACGCAGTGACATGGGAGGGGCCCCGGTCGGTCGACCGGGGCCCCTCCCATGTGTACCGGCTGTGTGCCGACGGGCCTTACGCCGTCTTCTGCTCGCCCGGTCCCCGGCCGCCGCGCGCCTCGCGGGGGATGAGGGTCGGGTTGACGTTGGAGTGGACGACGTCGGCCGTGATGACCACGCGGGCCACGTCCTTGCGTGACGGGACCTCGTACATCACCGACATCAGGACCTCCTCCATGATGGCGCGCAGACCGCGGGCGCCCGTCTGGCGGAGGATGGCCTGGTCGGCGATGGCCTCCAGGGCCTCACGCTCGAAGTCCAGCTCCACGCCGTCGAGTTCGAACAGCCGCTGGTACTGCTTGACCAGCGCGTTGCGCGGCTCGACCAGGATCTGGAGCAGGGCCTCGCGGTCCAGGTTGTGGACCGAGGTGATGACCGGGAGACGGCCGATGAACTCCGGGATCATGCCGAACTTGACCAGGTCCTCGGGCATGACGTCCTCGAACTGGTCCTTGGCCTCCAGCTCCCGCTTGGAGCGGATCGTCGCGCCGAAGCCGATGCCCTTGGCGCCGGCCCGGGACTCGATGATCTTCTCCAGGCCCGCGAAGGCGCCGCCCACGATGAACAGCACGTTCGTCGTGTCGATCTGGATGAACTCCTGGTGCGGGTGCTTGCGGCCGCCCTGCGGCGGGACCGAGGCCGTGGTGCCCTCCAGGATCTTCAGCAGCGCCTGCTGTACGCCCTCACCGCTCACGTCGCGCGTGATGGAGGGGTTCTCGCTCTTGCGGGCCACCTTGTCGATCTCGTCGATGTAGATGATCCCGGTCTCGGCCTTCTTGACGTCGTAGTCGGCGGCCTGGATGAGCTTGAGGAGGATGTTCTCGACGTCCTCGCCGACGTACCCCGCCTCCGTCAGCGCCGTGGCGTCGGCGATGGCGAACGGCACGTTCAGCATGCGGGCGAGGGTCTGTGCGAGGAGGGTCTTGCCCGAGCCCGTGGGGCCGAGCAGAAGGATGTTGGACTTCGCCAACTCGATGGCGTCGTCGCGGCCCTGGGCTCCGCCGTTCTCACCGGCCTGGACCCGCTTGTAGTGGTTGTACACCGCGACCGAGAGGGCCTTCTTCGCGGCCTCCTGGCCGACGACGTACCCCTCCAGGAACTCGTAGATCTCGCGGGGCTTGGGGAGTTCCTCCCAGCGCACCTCGCTCGTCTCGGCGAGTTCCTCCTCGATGATCTCGTTGCAGAGATCGATGCACTCGTCGCAGATGTACACACCGGGCCCTGCGATGAGCTTCTTGACCTGCTTCTGGCTCTTGCCGCAGAACGAGCACTTGAGCAGATCGCCGCCGTCACCGATGCGTGCCACGGTGTGCTTCCCCTTCGCCTGGGAGACGCCTGGACACTTTCGAATCCAGCGGCTCCTGGTGCTGCCTTATTCCGACGGTACCTTGCCGGGACCCCCGTTCGGGCCCCCCTTGGCACGGTTCACTTCCACGTGGACCGTGTCACACCGTGCCAAGGGGTACGGACGAGAGGGCCCAGTGCGTCAACGCAGAGTGCTGTTGTTCATCTTCCGGGTGGAGATGATCTGGTCGATCAGGCCGTACGACAGGGCGTCCTCGGCCGTGAGGATCTTGTCGCGCTCGATGTCCTCGCGGATCTTCTCGATCGGCGTGGTCGAGTGCTTGGCCAGCATCTCCTCCAGCTGCGCACGCATCCGGAGGATTTCGTTGGCGGCGATCTCCAGGTCGGAGACCTGACCGCGGCCGGTCTCACTGTACGGCTGGTGGATCAGCACGCGCGCGTTCGGCAGGGCCATGCGCTTGCCCGGCGTACCGGCGGCGAGCAGGATCGCGGCGGCGGAGGCCGCCTGGCCCATGCAGACCGTCTGGATGTCGGGCTTGACGAACTGCATCGTGTCGTAGATGGCCGTCAGCGCGGTGAAGGAACCGCCGGGGCTGTTGATGTAGACCGAGATATCCCGGTCGGGGTCCATCGACTCCAGGCACAGCAGCTGCGCCATGACGTCGTTGGCGGACGCGTCGTCGATCTGCACGCCGAGGAAGATCACGCGCTCCTCGAAGAGCTTCGCGTACGGGTCGTACTCGCGGATGCCCTGGGAGGTGCGCTCGACGAAGCGGGGGATGACGTAGCGGGACTCGGCGCGGGGGCCGGTGTACTCGGCCGCCGTGCGGGCGTAGAGGCCGCTGCCGGGGAAGTCGTTCACGGTGTCTCCTGGAGAGGGGGTGGGGCGGTGGGCTGGAAGGGGCGGGCGGGACTCTGACGGCAGGATCCCTCTGGGTCTTCGACGGCGGCGTCCGCGCGGGGCACGCGGGGCTGACGGGTCCGGGGCCTGGGCCTTTACGGGTCCGGGTCCTGGGCCCTTGCGGGTCCGGGTCCCGAGGCCGGGCTGGTCCGGGTCCCGGAGCCCTGGAGGGCTCCTCCGGCTCCGCAGGGGCCTTGAGGGCTCCGTGGGCCTCAAGGGCTCCGTGGCGGCCTCCTGGGGCCCACGCGGGGCCTGTGAGGCGCCTGCGGAGCCCGTGACGGCCTTCGCGGAGCTTCCGGGGCTCGCGGGGCCACGGGGCTCACGGGGACCCCTACGGGGCCTGCCGACCCGTCCGGGACCTCGCCGAGCCCTCCGGGCCCCGCGAGCTGCCTGCGGGGCCGGCGACGGGCGCTGCCTCAAGTCTCCAAGACCCTGGTGGGATCACGCGAACCCCGGTGGCCGAGGGACCCTGCGGGGGCTCTGCGAGCCCGGCGGGTCGGGCGCCCCGGGTGGTCGCCGGAACGTCGACCGGCCGTCGGACCCGTGGGACCGTGCCGTCGGTCGTGGTCCTACGCCGCCCCGGTGCCGCCGCCGCCCGGCATGCCCGCGGCCGTCGGGATGACGTCGTCGATGAGGCCGTAGTCCTTGGCCTCGAACGCGTCGAACCAGCGGTCGCGGTCCGAGTCACGGGTGACCTGCTCGACCGTCTGGCCGGTGTGCTGCGCGGTGAGCTCGGCCATGCGCTTCTTGGTGTGCAGCAGCCGCTCGGCGTGGATCTTGATGTCCGAGGCCGAGCCGGCGAGACCGGCGGACGGCTGGTGGATCAGGATCTCGGCGTTCGGCAGCGCGAAGCGCTTGCCGGGGGTGCCCGCGCTGAGCAGGAACTGGCCCATGGAGGCGGCGAGGCCCATGGCGATGGTCACCACGTCGTTCTTGATGAACTGCATGGTGTCGTAGATCGCCATGCCGGCCGTGATCGAGCCGCCGGGGCTGTTGATGTACAGGTAGATGTCCTTGTCCGGGTCGGCGGCAAGGAGCAGCAGCTGTGCGGTGATCTTGTTCGCGATGTCGTCGTCGACCGGCTGGCCGAGGAAGATGATCCGCTCGTTGAGCAGCCGGTTGTAGACCTGGTCGCCGAGGCCACCGCCGATGGAGGGCTCGCCGGCGGCGGAGGGCATCAGATTCGTCACGTATCCACCTGCTCGTCTTACGACGGCGCCGGGCCGTCTCACGTGTACTGCCGGGGGCAACGGGGACTCCCCTGCCCTCGTATTCATGGACCCTAACGCGCGGCTCCCTCCGGAGAATCCCGGAGAGAGGGGTGTTCGCCCGGGGCGTAGCGGCGCGTCACGGTGCGCATATGCGGACGGGCCCCGGAACACAGGGTTCCGGGGCCCGTCACGGCGAAGCGGTGACGCGGATCAGGCGTCGGCCTTCTCGTCGCCCTCGCCCTCGGCCTCAGCCGCGGTCTCGGCGGCGCCCTCGACGGCCTCGACCGTCTCGGTGGCGGCCTCGACCTCGTCCTCGTCGTCCAGGTCGATGACCTCGCCGTTGGTGTCCTTGACCGTGGCGGACTCGACGACCGTGGCCAGGGCCTTGCCGCGGGCGACCTCGCCGACCAGGAGCGGAACCTGGCCGCCCTCGACGACCGCCTGGGCGAACTGGTCGGGGGACATGCCGGAGGAGGCGGCGCGGCGCATGAGGTGCTCGGTGAGCTCCTCCTGGTTCACGTTCAGCTTCTCGCGCTTGACGAGCTCGTCCAGGACGAACTGGGTCTTGATGCCCTTGACCGCGGCCTCACGGGTCTCGGTGTCGAACTCCTCGGCGGTCTTGCCCTGGATCTCCAGGTACTTGTCGAGGGTCAGGCCCATCTGGCCGAGCTGGTGGTGCTCCAGGTTGTGCTTGCGGGTGTTGATCTCGTCCTCGAGCAGCTTCTCGGGGACGGGCACCTCGACGAGGTCCAGCAGCTTCTCCAGGACGCGCTCCTGGGCCTGCGTGGCCTGGTCGTACTGCTTCATGTTCTCGAGGCGCTTGCGGCTGTCCGCCTTCAGCTCCTCCAGGGTGTCGAACTCGGAGGCGAGCTGCGCGAACTCGTCGTCCAGCTCAGGCAGCTCGCGGGCGGCGACCTGGGTGACCTTGACGGTGACCTCGGCCTCCTTGCCGGCCGCCGAGCCGCCCTTGAGCTCGGAGGTGAAGGTGGCCTCGCCACCGGCCTCCAGGCCCTTGACGGCGTCGTCGATGCCCTCGAGGAGCTCGCCGGAGCCGATCGTGTAGGAGACGCCGTTCGCGACGCCGTCCTCGAGGACCTCGCCGTCGACCTTGGCCTCGAGGTCCACGGTCACGACGTCGCCGTCCTCGGCGGCGCGCTCGACCGGGGAGGTGGAGGCGAAGCGCTCACGGAGCTGCTCGACCGACTTGTCGATGTCCTCGTCGGTGACCTCGACGGCGTCGACCTCGACCTCGATGGAGGAGAAGTCCTCGGGGAGCTCCAGGGCGGGGCGGACGTCGACCTCGGCGGTGAAGTTCAGCGTCTCGCCGTCCTTCAGCTCCGTGATGTCGACCTCGGGCTGGCCGAGGACGTCGATCTCGGCCTCGTTGACCGCCTCGGTGTAGAACTTCGGAAGCGCGTCGTTGACCGCCTCCTCCAGGACCGCACCGCGGCCGAACCGCTGGTCGATGACGCGGGCAGGGATCTTGCCCTTGCGGAAGCCCTTCACCGTGACCTGCTGGTTGATCTTCTTGTACGCCGCGTCGAGGCTGTCCTTGAGCTCCTCGAAGGGCACCTCGACAGTGAGCCGAACCCGGGTCGGGTTCAGGGTCTCCACGGCGCTCTTCACGGTTCGGTCTCCTTGTGGCTGACTTCTTGGGGTCCGCCGGAGCCCGACAGGCCCGGCGATTCGCCGCCCGGGAGGATTCACCGGCCGAGTGGGCCGGGACACACGAGCGCGCAGCTTGCATAGTAACCGCAGCGGCTGAGCCACCCAAAAGACGATCACCGGCCAGGTCCGGGGGCTGATCGCACAGGTGGACGGCGCTCATGATCGCGCAGGTGGTCGGCACGAACGTGCAGATGGTCGGGGTGGCGGGATTTGAACCCACGGCCTTCCGCTCCCAAAGCGGACGCGCTACCAAGCTGCGCCACACCCCGTCTGGTGCGACACGTAGGGTACATGCCCGCAGGCCACCTGACCGCCGCATTTTCGGAGCACGGGGAGCGGACGGGGGCGCACGCCGGGAAGGGGTGTGCGGGCAGTGGTGTCGACCCGCTACGATGCGTGCAGTGCCGCGGTCGGCTGACCTGCGGCGCGACACATGCGGGCGTAGCTCAATGGTAGAGCCCTAGTCTTCCAAACTAGCTACGCGGGTTCGATTCCCGTCGCCCGCTCTGTACGCCGAAGGCCCGGTGGGAGGCTGATTCTCTCCCCCGGGCCTTCAGCGCGTCCCGGTCGCGCCGCTACCGTGGGCGGCAAGGGCGGAACACGCGCACACGGGGGCTGCGATGGTCGAGCTGGGGATCCTGTTCGGAGTCATGATCGCGCTGGCGGTCTTCCTGATCGTGAAGCTGCTGCGCCGGGGCAGCGGCGTCACCGAGAACGTCGACGGGCTCCTCATCGAGCAGGAGCGCCGGCTGCGGGCACACCACGACCGCGTCTCGTACAACGCGCTGTCGATGGACGGCACCTCGCCGACGCAGAGCGACAGCTACCGCCGTACCTAGTACCGCTGGTACCGCTGCACCGGCGGGCCGCCGTGCCGCCGGGCCGCCGGGCCTCAGAAGCTGATCGAGTTGATCGTGTCGGCCAGCGAGTCGAGGAAACGGTTGATCGACGGCGCCATGCCGGTGGAGGCGAGGAAGAAGCCGAAGAGGACGGCGACTATGGCGGGGCCCGCCTTGATGTTCCCCCCTCTGATCAGCACCACCAGGATGATCGCCAACAGCAGCACCACTGACAGTGAAATCGCCACGACTGATCACACACCCTCGGTAGGTCCGCACTCCCGAGACCATCGTGCCACCAACACGGCCCCCCTATGCGGCCCGTGACGCATCATCGCGGCCACCGTTCGGGCACGGATGTGCAGCACAACAATTCGAGGCGTACGCGTCACGGGAATTGAGGGAGATCGTTTCCGTGACCGTTTCCGTCTCCGCGCAACGTGTGCGCAGGTATTTCGAATTACAGCCGACGGCACGTCAACACCAGCCCCACAACGGGCGTTATGCACCTTTTAGTCGGGATGAATCCTGACATCACGGACAGACGGGCGGTGGGGTCGCAGGCGGGCGCGGGTAATTGCGAGAACGACCTGGGGCGTTTTACGAATACACACAAGCAACGCTAGGGTGCCTCAAATGTTCCACGCCGTCTCGTCTCTCGTTCAGAGCCCGCGCTCGTCCCAGAACCAGAACGACCAGCACCACCCGGCCCCGGACAGATCCACCGGGCAGCCGTCGCAGCGGCCGTCGGGCCGGCGCGACGCGTTCTTCGACAACGCCAAGTTCATGGCGATCGTGCTGGTGGCCGTGGCCCACTCCTGGGAGCCGCTCAAGGGCGACAGCCGGGTGCTGCAGGCGGCGTACATGGTCGTGTACGCGTTCCACATGCCGGCGTTCATCATCGTCTCCGGGTACTTCTCCCGGAGTTTCGACGCCGGCCCGAACCGGATGAAACGGCTGGTCACCGGGGTCGTCGTGCCGTATGTCGTCTTCGAGACCGGCTACTCGCTCTTCAAGCGCTACGGCGACCACAGCCCCGGCCAGGAGCTCAGCCTCCTCGACCCGTACTACCTGACCTGGTTCCTGATCGCCCTGTTCATCTGGCGGCTGACCACCCCGCTGTGGAATGCGCTGCGGCATCCGCTGCCGGTCGCGCTGGGCATCGCCATGCTGGCCTCCGTCAGCCCGGACATCGGGGACGATCTGGATCTTCAGCGGGTGCTGCAGTTCCTGCCGTTCTTCGTGCTGGGGCTGTGTCTGCGGGCCGAGCACTTCCGGCTGGTGCGGCGGCGTTCGGTGCGGATCGCGGCGGTGCCGGTGTTCATGGTCTCGCTGGCCTTCGCCTGGTGGGCGGTGCCCCGGATGAACAACGCCTGGTTCTACCACCGCGACTCCGCGCAGGAGCTGGTCGCTCCGTGGTGGGTGGGGCCCGTCATGCAACTCGCGTTGTTCGGGTGCGCGTTGGTGCTGACCGCCTGTTTCCTCTCCTGGGTGCCGGGCCGGACGCTGTGGTTCACCTCGCTGGGGGCGGGGACCCTGTACGGGTATCTCCTGCACGGGTTCCTCCTCAAGGGTGCGGAGTACCGGGGGTGGTTCGAGTACTCCTGGCTGCACGGGCCTGTCGGGGAGATCGCCGTGAGTCTTGGCATCGCCGTCGCCGTCACCTTGTTGTGCACCTCGCCTGTGCGGTGGGTGTTCCGGGGGGTGATCGAGCCTCGGATGGAGTGGGCGTTTCGGAAGGATCCCCTGCGGGTTGCGCGGGCGCGCGGGAGGGTGACGTCCGCCTAGGGCGTGTTTCGAAAGTAGCGTCGTCCGCCCGTAGGGCGGGCCCGGCGGCGTCTGGTGCGTGCGATCGCAAGGCGGAGGGTCGCCCC